>JBGPPD010000113.1:0-9378 GCA_041488375.1 Gammaproteobacteria bacterium
CAAGGACAACTGCCGCGACTTCCTGAAGGAAAACGTGGCGATGGCGCGCGAGATCGAGCAGAAGATCCGCGAGAAGGCGGGCGTGCTCAAGCCAGTGGCCAAGGCGGAACATGCCGCCGAGGACAACAAGGTCGAGCAGCTGCCGACGCGCAAGCGCGGTGAAGGACGCGCCTGACACGCCGGATGAGCTCCGGGCGCGCGCGCTGAGGCTGCTCGCGCGCCGGGAGCACTCCCGGGCGGAACTGGGCAGGAAGCTCGCGCCGCGCGCGGAATCGCCCCAGTCGCTGCAGTCGCTGCTGGATTCCCTGGAACGGAAAAAGCAGCTGTCGAACGAGCGCTTCGCCAGCGAGCGCGCGCGCGTGCTGTCGCGCAAGTACGGCGCCGCGCGCATCCGCCTGGACCTGAAGTCGAAGGGCGTCGGCGAGGAAATCGTCGAGAGCGTCTCGCTGGAAGGCGAAGCGGTGCGTGCGGCGGCCATCCTCGCGCGCAAGTACCGCTCGAGCGCGACGACGCGCGAAGAGCGCGCGCGGCGCATGCGTTTTCTCCAGTCGCGCGGCTTTTCCCACGACACGATCCGCAGGCTGCTGTCATCCGATGCCGACGACGAGGCGTTAATCCCCTAGCGCGACATGCGCGGAAAGGAGGTGATGGAAATGGAACAGGCACAGGCATTGGCGATCGTGAAATCGCTGGCCAACGGCGTCGATCCGGAGAACGGCGAAGTGTTCCCGGCCGAGGGCGCCTACCAGCGTCCGCAGACGGTGCGCGCGCTGTACACCGCGGTCGAGGCGCTGGAGCGCGCCGCGCAGTTCGAGCGGCGCAAGCAGCAGCTGCCGGCGAAAACCGGGGAGCCGTGGACGGAAGACGAGGACCGCAAGCTGCTGGCGTCCTTCGACGCCGGGCACGCGCTCGGCGATCTCGCCGTGGCGCACCAGCGCACGCAGACCGGCATCCGCGCGCGGCTGGTGAAGTACGGGCGGCTCGCCGCCTGAGCGGGACGAGGGCGGCCGCGGCGCCCGGGCGCCGCGGACGTTCCTTTAGAATAGCGGGCCTATGGATTCGAACCAGATCCGCGCGAGCTTCCTCGAGTATTTCAAATCCAAGGGGCACGCCATCGTGGCCTCCAGCTCGCTCGTGCCGGCCAACGACCCGACCCTGTTGTTCGTCAATTCGGGCATGGTGCAGTTCAAGGACGTGTTCCTCGGCAAGGAAAAGCGCGCCACCACGCGCGCCACGACGTCGCAACGCTGCGTGCGCGCCGGCGGCAAGCACAACGACCTGGAGAACGTCGGCTACACCGCGCGCCACCACACCTTCTTCGAGATGCTGGGCAACTTCAGCTTCGGCGACTACTTCAAGAAGGACGCCATCCGCTACGCCTGGGAGCTGCTCACCAAGGTCTACAAGCTGGCGCCGGAGCGGCTGTGGGTCACGGTGTATCAGACGGACGACGAGGCCTATGGCTTGTGGGCCGACGACATCAAGGTCCCGCGCGAGCGGATCGTGCGCATCGGCGACAAGCCCGGCGGCCAGAAGTACCAGTCGGACAATTTCTGGCAGATGGCCGACACCGGCCCCTGCGGCCCCTGCAGCGAGATCTTCTATGACCACGGCCCCGGCATCGCGGGCGGCCCGCCGGGGTCCGCCGACGCCGATGCCGACCGCTACATCGAGATCTGGAACCTGGTCTTCATGCAGTACGACCGCGACGCGAAGGGCGCGCTCGCGCCGCTGCCCAAGCCCTGCGTGGACACGGGCATGGGGCTGGAGCGCATCGCCGCGGTGCTGCAGGGCAAGCATTCGAACTACGAGATCGACCTGTTCCAGGACCTGATCCGCGCGGCGGCGCGGGAAACGGGGCAGAAGGCGCTGCAGAACCCTTCGCTCAACGTGATCGCCGACCACATCCGCGCCTGTTCCTTCCTCGTCGTCGACGGCGTGATCCCGGGCAACGAGGGACGCGGCTACGTCCTGCGCCGCATCATCCGCCGCGCCATCCGCCACGGCTACAAGCTGGGGCAGAAGCAGCCTTTTTTCCATCGCATCGTCGAGGATCTGGATCGCGCGATGGGCGAGGCGTACCCGGAGTTGCGCAAGGACAAGGCGCGCGTGGCGGCGGTGCTCAAGCAGGAGGAGGAGCGCTTCGCCGAGACGCTGGAGAACGGCATGGGGGTGCTCGAATCGGCGCTCGCCTCCGGCGAGAAGCTGCTCGACGGCGAGACCGTGTTCAAGCTCTATGACACCTTCGGCTTCCCGGTGGACCTGACCGCCGATATCTGCCGCGAGCGCGGCGTGAGCCTGGACCTCGCGGGCTTCGAAGCCGCGATGGGCCAGCAGCGCGAACGCGCGCGCGCGGCGAGCCGGTTCACCTCCGCGGCGGGGCTCGACTACGCGGGCGGCAAGACCGAGTTCCGCGGCTACGAAACGCTGAAGTTGGCGGGCAAGGTGGTCGCGCTATACCGCGAAGGCTCGCCCGCCGAGCAGCTGCGCGCGGGCGAATCCGGCGTCGTGGTCCTCGACCGCACGCCGTTCTACGCCGAGTCGGGCGGCCAGGTCGGCGACCGCGGCGAGCTGGTCGCCTCGGGCGGCACCTTTGCCGTCGAGGACACGCGGAAGATCCAGGCCGAAGTGTTCGGCCACCACGGCGCGCTGAAGACCGGGATGCTCAAGGTCGGGGACCTGGTCGAGGCGCGGGTGGACGTGGAGCGGCGCACGCGCATCATGCGCAACCACTCGGTCACCCACTTGATGCACAAGGCGCTGCGCGAGGTGCTGGGAGCGCACGTGCAGCAGAAAGGCTCGCTGGTCGACGCCGACAAGACGCGCTTCGATTTCGCGCACGACAAGCCGATCAGCGAGGAGGAGTTGCGCCAGGTCGAACTGCGGGTCAACGGCGAAATCCTGCAGAACACGCCGACACGGGCGCAGATCATGCCGATGGAGGAGGCGAGGAAGTCGGGCGCCATGATGCTGTTCGGCGAAAAGTACGGTGACGAAGTGCGCGTGCTGGACATCGGCTCCTCCCGCGAATTCTGCGGCGGCACGCACGTCGAGCGCACCGGCGACATCGGCGTGTTCAAGATCACCGCGCAGGCCGGCGTGGCGGCGGGCATCCGCCGCGTGGAAGCGACGACGGGATCCAGCGCGCTGGCGATGATCGACAAGCAGCTGCAGGAATTCCACGAGGTGGCCCGGCAGCTGCGCACCCAGCCCGAAGGCGGGATGGTCGAAAAGGCCGTGCAGAACCTGCTGGAGGAGAAGAAGTCGCTGGAGAAGGAACTCTCGCGCCTGAAGTCCAGGCTGGCCTCGGGCCAGGGCGAAGATCTCGCCAGCAAGGCGGTGGACGTGAAAGGCGCCAAGGTGCTGGCGGCGACGCTCGACGGCGCGGACGCCAAAACCCTGCGCGAGGCGGTGGACCGGCTGAAGGACCAGCTGAAGAGCGCCGCCATCGTGCTGGGCGCGGTGGCGGACGGCAAGGTATCGCTCATCGCCGGCGTCACGGCCGACCTCGTCGGCAAGTTGAAGGCGGGCGACCTGGTGAATTTCGTCGCGCTGCAGGTGGGCGGCAAGGGCGGCGGGCGCGCCGACATGGCGCAGGCCGGCGGCACCGATCCCGCCAAGCTGCCGGATGCGTTGCAGTCGGTGAAGGCCTGGGTTGAGCAGCGCGTTTAGCGGCTGCCCGTCGTGCGCCGCGCGGCGGCGGCGCGCCTAGAAGCCGATCCGCTTGCGGGCGCTGCGCCCGTCCTGCACGTCTGCCGGATGCAGTTCCCCGCGCCCGGCAATCTTGGCGTTGCCGAACGCGGCCAGCACCGCGCGGCGCATCTCGCGCGGCGAGAGTTCGGCGAGTTTTTCCACCACCGCCGCGGCCGGGACCTCCGGAAAGCCCTTGCCCCAGTCGTGCGCGCCGCGGATTTCGCGGTAGATTGACAGCGCGATGCGCGCCGCACCCGCGGCGTCCGGCGCCTCGATCTGGTAGACGTGCATGCGGTTGAGGATCGGGTCGGGGATGCGCTTGGGGTCGTTGGCGGTGGCGAACCACACCGCGCCGGAAGCGTCGATCGGCACCTCGGCGAACTCGTCCACGAAGCGCATCGCGGTGTCCACTTCGAGCAGGCTGTAGAGCGCGCCGAGCGGGTCGTACTGGCCCTCGGCGCTCGCCTTGTCGATCTCGTCGACCACCATCACCGGGTTGGCGTAGTCGCCGTTGAGGAAGGTGTCGAACACCTTGCCCGGCTTGGCGTTCTTCCATTGCGAGGAGGCGCCACTCAGGATCCAGCCGGCGGTGAGCGAGCTCATCGGCACGAAGCCGTAGCCGGTGCCGAGCAGCTGCGCGATGCGCCGCGCGAAGTGCGTCTTGCCGATGCCCGGCTCGCCGAGCAGCAGCATCGGCGGCAATTCGACGGCGTCGGCGGAGTCGATGCACAGCGCGAGCTGCTTGCGGATGTCCTCGAGCACGGCGCCGAAATTGGGCAGCTCGTCGAACAATTCGTCCATTGCCGGCAGGGCGGAGGGCTTGACGGTGAAGCGCTGGCCGCCGACGCGCAGCATCTTGTCGTACAGCGCGCGCAGCGCCTCGTTCGCGCCGGGCGGCAAATCGTGCAGCGCCCGTTCGACTGCGGGAACGTCGTAGACGTCCTTGAAGCCTGCGATCGGAATAGCCACATTCGCCGTCATGTGCGCCTCCCTTGTTGTTCTCTTCTTAGGGTAGCAACTATTGCGCCAGGTTTCTGGCAGTCAGCCATGTCGAGTGCTAGATTTCCTCCATGTCTTCATTCCGACCAGAATTGACGCCGGAAGTTTTCAACAGTCGCAGCGCCGGACACCTGCCCGGGCTGGTCGGCCTGCAGATCCTGTCGATGACAGCCGCGGGCGTCGACAGCCGGCTCGAGGTGCGCCGGGACCTGATGGCGCCGAACGGCTTCCTGCACGCGGCCACCGTCATTGCGCTCGCCGACACCTCCTGCGGCTACGGCTGCGTCGCGCTGCTGCCGCAGGGGGCCGCCGGTTTCACGACGCTCGAGCTGAAGTCGAACTTTCTCGGCACCACCCGCGAGGGCGCCATCGCCTGCCGCGCCACGCCGGTGCACCTCGGCCGCACCACCCAGGTGTGGGATGCGGTGGTGAGCATCGAGGGCAGCGACAAGAAGATTGCGCTGTTCCGCTGCACGCAGATGGTGTTGTGGCCGAAGTAGACAGGGTGGGCCCGGCCGTGTTTCAATCCCTCCCATGACCCGCTGGTTCTTCGGCACCTTCTTTTATTTTCCGCGCCCTCTGGCGGAGGAGAACGGCTAGCCGCAACCCAGCGAACCCGAGAAACCGCCAGAGCAGAAATGCCTGGCGGTTTTTTTTTACCGCAGTTTCGTCACAAGAGCCCACACCATGACCGCGCCCACCGACTCCTTCCTCGGCCCCGTGCCCGCCGACAAGACCTCGCTCACCGACGACGAGCGCATCGAGAACGTCGTCCCGCTGCCGCCGCCCGAGCACCTGATCCGTTTCTTCCCGGTGCAGGGCACGCCGATGGAAGCGCTGATCGCCGACTCGCGGCGCAAGGTGCGGGCCGTCCTGCACGGCAAGTCCGACCGCCTGCTGGTGGTGATGGGGCCGTGCTCGATCCACGACCCGGCGGCGGCGGTGGAGTACGCGGGGCGCCTGGCCGCCGAGCGCCGCCTGCACGAGGGCGAGCTGGAGCTGCTGATGCGCGTGTATTTCGAGAAGCCGCGCACCACGGTGGGCTGGAAGGGGTTGATCAACGACCCCTACCTGAACGGCAGCTTTCGCATCAACGAGGGCCTGAGGATCGCGCGCGACCTGTTGTTGCGCATCAACCAGGCGGGCGTGCCGGCGGGCTGCGAGTTCCTCGACGTGATCTCGCCGCAGTACATGGGCGACCTGGTGTCCTGGGGGGCCATCGGCGCGCGCACCACCGAGTCGCAGGTGCACCGCGAACTGGCCTCGGGCCTGTCGGCGCCCGTGGGGTTCAAGAACGGCACCGACGGCAACGTGAGGATCGCGGTCGACGCGATCCTCGCCGCGGGCCGGCCGCACCATTTCCTGTCGGTGCACAAGACCGGGCAGGTGGCGATCGTGCAGACGCGCGGCAACGACGACTGCCACATCATCCTGCGCGGCGGCAAGGCGCCGAACTACGATGCGGCGAGCGTGGCCGCCGCCTGCGCGGAGCTGACCAAGGCCAAGCTGCCCGAGCGCCTGATGATCGACTGCTCGCACGCCAACGCCGCCAAGCAGTTCAAGCGCCAGATCGACGTGGCGCGCGACATCGCTGCGCAGATCGCGGGCGGCGAGCGGCGCATCATCGGCGCAATGGTCGAATCGCACCTGGTCGAAGGCCGCCAGGAGCTCACCCCGGGCAAGCCGCTGCAGTACGGCCAGAGCATCACCGACGCCTGCCTCGGCTGGAAGGACTCGCTGGAAGTGCTGGAGACCTTCGCCAACGCCGTGAAGGAGCGCAGGAAGCAGGCCAAGGGCAAGCGCTGAAATCGTTAGAATCGCCGCCGTGGCCTCCCTGACGCCGCGGCAGTGGTTCGCGTTCGCGCTCGTCGCGACGCTCGCCTTCCGCTTCTGGTTCGCCGCGGCGCTGCCGATGACCGGCGACGAGGCCTACTTCGTCCTTTGGGGCCGCTTCCCCGACATCGGCTACTACGACCATCCGCCGATGGTCGGCTGGCTGCTGGCGCTGCTCATGCGCATTTCAGAGGCGCCCTGGGTGCTGCGGCTGCCGGCCACGCTGCTGCCGGTGCTGGTGGCGCTGCTCGCGCGCCACGCGCTGCGCTCCTGGTTCGGGCGCGACGCCGACACCGCCGACCTCGCGGCGATCGCGGTGCTGCTGGCGCCGCTCAATGTCTGGAACGTCCTCATCACCACCGACACGCCGCTGGTGCTGTTCTCGGTTGTTTCGCTGCTGGCCTTTGCGCGCGAACGATTCCTGCTCGCCGGCGTGCTGCTCGGCCTCGCCTTCCTGTCGAAATACTTCGCCGTGCTGCTGGGCGTTTCCTACCTGGTCTGGTCGATCATGGCGAGGCGCCCGCGCGCCTTCGCGCTGGTGTTCGCCGGCGCATTGCCATTTGCACTGGTGAACCTGTACTGGAACTGGCAGTCCTGCTGGTGCAACGTGATGTTCAACGCCATCAACCGCCATGGGGACGCCGGGCTGTCGCTGGCCACCCCGGCGCTGTACGCGGCCTCGCTCGCCTATCTCGCCGCGCCGCTGCTGTGGTACGCATGGAAAGAGCGTGCCCGGCTGCGCGCGGCGCTGGCGCGGCCCGGCGAGGGTGCGCTGCTCGTCGCGTGGCTGGTGCCGCTGCTGGTGTTCGCGCTGATCTCGCCGGTGCGGCTCATCGGGCTGCACTGGCTGCTGTCCTTCATTCCAGCCATCATCCTCACCCTGGCGCTGGCGCTCGAGCGCCGCGCGCTGGTGGTCAGCGCTCGCTGGTTTGCCGGCTTCGCGCTGCTGCACGCAATAGCGTTCGCGGTGCTGCTCGCCCTGCCGCTGGAGACCTGGAAGACCACGCGGCTCTACAAGAGCCTGGTGATGCTGGCGGATCCGGGTGCGGTGCTGCGTCCGCTGAGTCCCCTGCTGCAGGATGCGACGCTCGCCTACGAGAGCTATTCGATGGCGGCCGTGCTCTCGTTCCATACCCGGCGCGTGGTGCCGGTCTTCGGGACGGGCTCCTCGCATGCGCGGCACGACGATATCCTCACCGACTGGCGCGCCTTCCAGGGGCGCGACCTGGTGATCCTGGGCCGCGAGCCGCTCGCGCTGCCGGACTACCGTCCGTATTTCCGCGAAGTGGAGGCGCACCGCATCGCAGCGCGTGGCGCGCCGTTTTATGCGGTGCTCGGCCGCGGCTTCGATTACGCCGCCTACCGCGAGGGCGTGCTCAAGCCCGTGCGCGAGCGCTGGTACCGCATCCCGCGCGCGCTGCCAGTGGGGCATTGCTACTTTTTCGAGCGCTACGGCTTCCAGTGACGGCGCGGGACGTCGTCCAGCTGCTGCGCCCGCACCACTGGGTGAAGAACGGCTTCGTGCTGGCGGGACTGCTGTTCGGCCATGTCTGGAACGAGCCCGGCTATGTCGCCGCGGCGCTCACCGCGACGCTCGCCTTCTGCCTCGCGTCGAGCGCGGTGTATGCATTCAACGATGCGCTCGACGCTGAGCGCGATCGCGGGCACCCGGACAAGAACGGCCGGCCTGTGGCGCGGGGCGCCGTTTCCGCGGCTGCCGCGCTCGGCATCGCCTCGGTGCTCGCGGCCGCGGGGCTCGGCTTCGCCGCCTGGACCGGTTGGCAAGTGGCGGCCGCGCTGGTTGCTTACCTTTTGCTCAACGTCGGCTACACGCTCGGCCTGAAGCATGTCCCGGTGCTCGACGTGTTCGCCATCGCCGCCGGCTTCATGCTACGGCTGCTCGCCGGCACCTGGGGGATCGGCATCGAGCCCTCGCGCTGGCTGCTGGCCTGCGGTTTCCTGCTGACGCTGTTCCTCGGCTTCGCCAAGCGGCGCGCCGAGCTCGAGCGCCTGGCGGACGAGGCCGGCCAGCACCGCGCGGTGCTCGAGTCCTACAGTCTCGCATTCCTGGACAAGGCGGTGTTCGCCTGCGTGGTCGGCATGGTGGTCACCTACGCGCTGTACACGGTGTCGGCCGAAACCGTGGCGCTGCACGGCACCGAGAACCTCATCTGGACGCTGCCCTGGGTGCTGCTGGGCAGCTTTCGTTATCTATTCCGCCTGCACTATCGCGGCGGCGGCGGCGATCCCACGCTGGAGCTGCTGCGCGACCCGCTGCTCGCGGCTTCGGCGCTGGGCTGGGTGGCGACCGTGGCCTGGCTGATCGGCTAGAATTCCCCGCAACGTCCGCCGCCATGACCGACCATCCCCCGCAGCTCGCGCACCTCGAATACCTGGGCGACGCGACGCGCTTCGCCGGCCAGATCCACCCGCTGATCCCCAAGTGCGCCCTGCTGGAGAATTTCACGCCGGCGGAAGTGCGCCTGCTGTCGCATTTCATGGAGGTGTACCGGGCGGCCGATGGCGTGGAGGTGATCCGCGAGGGCGACGGCGGCGATTACATGCTGATCCTGGTGGAGGGCCGCGTCGAGGTGCGCAAGCAGGACCGCTGGAACACGCCGCAGCTGATCGCGGTGGTGGAGCCCGGCCGCACGCTGGGCGAGATGTCGATGATCGACGGCGAGCCGCGCTTCGCCACCTGCGTGGCGGTGGAGCCGACGCTGGTGGCGGTACTGGATCGCGAGAGCCTGGCGCGCATCATCGTCGAGCAGCCGCTGATCGGCGCCAAGCTGCTGATGGAGCTGGTGCTGATGCTGTCGCAGCGCCTGCGCGCCACCAGCGACCGCCTGATGC
>JBGPPD010000114.1:0-9343 GCA_041488375.1 Gammaproteobacteria bacterium
ATCGCCTGGGAAGCCGTTGGGCGTTTCGCGACTCCCGAGCCGGTCGCGGGAATGACCGTGATCGTCGTGGCCGGCATCGGCATCCTCGTCAACACGGCGACCGCGCTGATGTTCTTTCGCGGGCGCAAGCAGGACCTCAACGTCCGCGCCGCCTACCTGCACATGGCGGCGGATGCGGCAGTGTCGGCCGGCGTCGTGCTCGCAGGGTTTGCCATCCTGCAAACCGGCTGGCTGTGGATCGATCCCGCGATCAGCCTCGTCATTACCGGCATCATCGTCTGGAGTACCTGGGGATTGCTCAAGGATTCGCTCGCCATGTCGCTAAGCGCCGTTCCCGCCTCGATCGAACCCGGCACGGTACGCGGCTATCTGCAGGGCCTGCCGGGCGTCGCGCGCTTGCACGACCTGCACATCTGGCCGATCGGCACGACGGATGTGGCGCTGACCTGTCACCTGGTCATGCCCGCAGGCAGTCCCGGCGACGGGTTCCTCGCTGGTGCGTCGGCAGAACTGGCGAAGCGTTTCGGCATTGGCCATGCGACGCTGCAGATCGAGACGGGGGCAGAGGCGGAGTGCGTGCTCGCCCCGGACGACGTCGTCTAGGGCAAGACGGGAAGCGGCGCGCGCTAGTGCCCGTGCCGGTGGTGCAGGTCGGGGTAGTGGGGGTGCGAGTGCACCAGCGGCGCGTGCTGGTGGCGATGGGCATGCGGCTCGCGGCCGTCCCAGGCGAAATCGTGCGCGTGCCGGTGGTGCGCATCGTGCACGTGCTCGTGTTCGTGCTCCAACGCTTCGTGCGCATGCTGATGCGCATGGCGCTCCGAAAGGTGCAGCCACACCCCTAGCGCCATCAGCGCCCCCGCGACCCAGAACACCGCATCCGGGCGTTCCCCCAGCAGCACCAGCGCCAGCGCCGCGCCGAAGAACGGCGCCACCGAGAAGTAGGCGCCGGTGCGCGCGGTGCCGAGGTGGCGCAGCGCGACGATAAACAAGGCGAGGCTTACGCCGTAGCCGAGAAACCCGAGCAGCCCGGCGCCGATCCAGGCCGCCGCCTGCGGCAGCGGCGCACCGATGGCCAGCGCGAGCGCGAGATTGACCGCGCCGGCCGCAAGTCCCTTCAGGCAGGCGAGCGTCGCGGCGTCGCCCCCGGAAACGCGGCGCGTGAGGTTGTTGTCGATCGCCCAGGCGAGGCAGGCGGCGGCAACGAGCGCGGCGCCCACTAGGCCATCGGCGCGTGGCGCGGCGCCGGCGGACAACAAGATCCCGCCCGCGACGATCGCCGCCATGCCGGCGAATACGCGCCGGTCCACGTTCTCGCGGAACACCGTCCAGGCGATTGCCGCGGTGAGCACCGCTTCCAGATTGAGCAGCAGCGATGCGGAGGCCGCGTCGCTGCGCGCGAGGCCGAACATGAGCAAAACCGGGCCGGCGACGCCGCCGGCGAGGATCGCCGCCGCGATCCATGGCCAGTCGCTCCTGCCGAATCCCGCCAGATTGATGCTTCCGGGCCGCAGGGCGAGCCAGGCGGCGAGGCCGATGCCGCTGCCCAGATAGAGGATCGCCGCGAGCACCAGGGGCGACACTTCGCCGAGCAGGAGCTTGGCGAACGGCGTGCTCGCGCCAAACAGCGCCGCGGCGCCGAGCGCGTAGAGCACGCCGCGGTTCAAGCGCAGCAGTCCTTCTCCCCCTGCTTTGGCGGACAAGGCACGCTGCCGTAGCTGCAGAACACGCAGCAGTCGCCCGCTTTCGGCTTCACCCTCTGCCCGCAGGTGGGACAGATCCAGAAGTAGACGCACGCGTCTTCCGGCATGATCTCGACGCTCTTGGCGCCGCACCCCGGGCAGGTGAGCGTACTTGCGAGGATTGGGGTCATCGTTCCACCGGCAGCCCCGCCGCACGCCATTCCGGATAGCCGTTTTCGAGGCGCTTCGCCTTGAAGCCGCGCTGCCTCAGCTTCTCCACGGCTTCGAAGGACATCAGGCAGTAGGGACCGCGGCAGTAAGCGATAACTTCTTTGCGCTTCGGCAACTTCGACAGGTAGGTCTCGAGCTTGTCCACCGGCACGTTGATCGCGCCGGGCACGTGCCCGGCCGCGAACTCTTCCGCCGGCCGCACGTCGAGCACGGTGACGAGGCCGCTCTTCAAGCGATGGAGAACTTCGCGGGCGGGCACCGGGTCGAGCTCGTCGCGATGGGCGAGCCAAGTTTGCAGCAGCTTATCCACGTCGGCGGCGCGATGTTCGGCCACCCCGCGCAGCGAGGACAGCAGGAGGCTCACGTCGTCCCCGGCGAGGGCGTAGTAGACCCTCAGCCCTTCCTTGCGGGCGACGACCAAGCCGGCCTGGCGCAATGCCTGCAGGTGCTTGGAGGTGTTGGCCATCGAGAGGCCGGTCATCGCGGCGAGCGCGTCCACGCCGCGCTCGCCCTGGGCGACGAACTCGAGGAGTTGCAGCCGCCCGGCGCTGCCGAGGGCCGCGCCGACGCGGCCGATGGCGCGGTACAGGCGTTCCTTGGCGGGGTCGCTTGACATGGCGTGAGTGTCTATTCTACTATTCAACCGATTAGTTGAATATAGAGGCGGGTATGGGATTCAAGGTACCGGCGCGCGCCCCGCGCGCGGTGGCGACGCTGCAGGGAGTGCTGCGCATGCCGCTCTCGAGCCAACGGGCGTGAAATACCTTTTCATCCTGAACGATCCGCCGTACGGCACGGAGCGCAGCTACAACGGCCTGCGCCTCGCGCGCGAGCTGCTGAAGGACGCCGCGCCCGGCGTGGAGGTCAAGGTCTTCCTGGTTGGCGATGCGGCTTCCGGCGCCAAGGCCGGGCAGAAGGTGCCGCAGGGCTACTACAGCATCGAGGCGCTGCTGCACGGCGTATCGGCGCGCGGCGGGGAGATCGGCGTGTGCGGTACCTGCATGGACGCGCGCGGCCTCGCCGACGCCGACCTCGCCAAGGGCTGCGCGAGGAGCACCATGGCGCAGCTCGCCTCCTGGGCCGCCTGGGCGGAAAAGACCTTCGTCTTCTGACGTTTCGCCGCAGGGATTGCGTCCCTGCGTCCCGGTCACTACTCTGCGCCCATCCACCGAGGAGAAGTGCGCATGGCGCCGGTCATCGACGTTCACACCCACATGCTCAATCACGCCTGGCTCAAGCTCCTGGAGCAGCACGGCCGGCCGCGCTACACGCTGAAGGCGGTGACCGGGGGCCTGCGCGCGATTCATCTGGACGGTGCGCCGTTCATGACGCCGGTGCCGGAGATGTTCGACTGGGACCTGCGCCTCAGGAACATGAACCGCGTGGGGATCGACGTCTCCGTGGTGTCCCTTACCTGCCCGAACGTGTACTGGGGCGGGGAGAAGGTGAGCCTGAAGGCCGCGCAGGTGATGAACGACGAGATGGCGAAGGCGCGCAAGTCCTGGCCCGACCGCATCCAGTGGTTCTGCTCGCTGCCCTGGCAGCACGAGAGCGCCGCGCTCGCGGAGCTGAAGCGCAGCCTGAAGGCGGGTGCCTGCGGCGTGATGGTGCTCGCCAATATCGGCGGCAAGGCGCTCACCGACCCCGCGTTCGCGAAGATCTGGAGGGCGATCGACAACGCGAAGCTGCCGGTGCTGGTGCACCCCACCGCGCCGCCGGGCGTGCGGGAAATGGAGATGACCCAGTTCCAGCTCACCGCCTCCATCGGCTTCACCACCGACACCACGCTCGCGGTGGCGCGCATGATCTACGACGGTTTCTTCGACCGCTTCCAGGACCTCAAGATCATCGCCAGCCACGGCGGCGGCACCCTGCCCTACCTGATCGGGCGCCTGGACCAGTGCTACGAGCACATTCCCGCCTGTCGCACGAAGACGCAGGAAAAGCCGAGCCTGCACGCGCGGCGCATCTACGCCGATTCCGTGGTGTTCACCGATGAAGCCCTGGCGATGGCGGTGAACGTGTTCGGCTCGGGCAACGTGCTCTACGGCTCGGACTACCCGCACACCATCGGCGACCCGATCGGCTGCCTCGCGCGCGTGGACCGTCTGCCCGGCGGCGCGCGCAACCGCGTGCGCGGCGAGAACGCGCAGCGGATCTTCGACTTCCGCTAGTCGCCGCGGGCGGCGAGGCGCTCGGCGCGCAGCGCGCAGCGCTCGAGGAAGGCGTCGCGGTGCAATTCGCTCGCCGCCGGCGCGTCGAACACCGCCTGCACCTCGGCGCGCAGGAACGCCTCGTCCGCACTGTCGTGCACGAACCAGCGCAGCGCCGGCGGGAAGGCGCGGATCGCCAGCATGTCGTCGTCCAGGCGCCCCACGAAGAACTCGCGGCTGGCCCCGGCATCGCGCGACAGCGCGGCATTGCGGATGAAATCGCCCCCCTCGCGGCACTCGCCGGCGCTGTGCGGTTGGGCGGCGGCGGCGAAGGACAGGGCCGCCGACGCGGCGAGGAGCAGGAGCCGCATGGGGCCACCCTATGCCTGCCGTTCCAGCACGTCCACTTGCAGCGCAACACAGCGGATTTTCCAGCGCGGGTTTAGACTCTTTGTCTTGCCCGGGGGCCGCCATGACGATCTACTTCGACAGCACCGCCCGCAAAGTGCGCGATTTCCCGATGTCGGAGGCCGAGCGCGCGGCGCGCGTGCAATTGGCCGCCTGCTACCGCATCTTCGACCATCTTGGCTGGACCGAGATGATTTTCAACCACATCACCCTGCGGGTCCCCGGCCCGGAGAAGCTTTTCCTGATCAATCCCTTCGGCCTGCACTACCGCGAAATCACCGCCTCCAGCCTGGTGCTGATCGACGTCGCGGGCAACCCGGTGCGCGAATCCAAGTGGCCGGTGAACCGCGCCGGGTTCGTGATCCATTCGGCCATCCACCAGCACGTCGAGCACGCGCACTGCGTGATGCACACCCATACCACCACCGGCATGGCGGTCGCCTGCCTGCAGGCGGGCCTGTCGCCGACCAACTTCTACGCCGCGCAGCTGCACGGCAAGGTGGCCTACCACGACTTCGAGGGCATCACCGTGGACGAGGGCGAGCAGGGGCGCATGCTGCAGAGCGTCGGCAACCACCCCGCCGTGATCCTGCGCAACCACGGTCTGCTCGCCTGGGGCCCTTCGGTGCCCGAGGCCTACCTGATGCTGTGGACCCTGCAGCGCGCCTGCGACGTGCAGATCGCCTCCAGCAGCGCCGGCGTGCTGCAGCCGATCCGCGAGGAAGTGTTCGCGCAGACGGTGCGCGAGTCCGGACCGGGCGAGAAGCGCACCTGCGAGGACGTGTTCGCCGCCATGGT
This sequence comes from Gammaproteobacteria bacterium, assembly GCA_041488375.1. GTDB lineage: Bacteria > Pseudomonadota > Gammaproteobacteria > Burkholderiales > SG8-39 > JAABQT01. The sequence continues at coordinate 5,270 of JBGPPD010000114.1, forward strand.
CCGCCTGATCGAAGCCAAGGACACGTCCTACCGCGACTGAAACCCGCATTCCTACCCTGAGTGGTGAAGCCAACATGCTCGCTGCCGTCCTAGCCCGTTTTCCCGCGATGCGCGACCTGCGCATCCAGTTCGTCGCACTGGCCTGCGTCACCGCGCTGCCCTTCGTCGCCGGCGCCGCGTACGACATCTGGTTCGCGATGCAGACCTCCTCCGCCACGATCCCCTCCGGGTCCCGTTCCGACGTGATCGAGGTGCGCATCGGCGGGCTGGCCATCGCGCTAATGGTGTCAGGCCTGCTCGCGGCCCTGATGCTGCACCGCATGCTGCCGGTGCGCGGCGGCGCTGCGAGCGACGATGCACCGCGCGACCTGCGCGCGCTGAACCGCATGCTGGAGCGCCGGGTGGACCTGCGCACCCGGGACCTGGAGCGCTCGGTGCGCGAGCTCGAATCCTATTCCTACGTGATCTCGCACAACTTGCGCGCGCCGCTGCGCGCCATCGACGCCTGCGCCACGCTGATCGAGCGGCACCACGCCGCGTCCCTCGACCCGGAAGGCGCCTCGCTGGTGTCGCGCCTGCGCGAGAACGCGCAGCGCATGGCCGCCATGGTCGACGGGCTCATCGAATACGCAGCGCTGGGGCGCCGCCGGCTGGTGGTGCAGAAGCTGGACATGACTGAAGTGGCCCGCGTGGCGCTGGACGAGATGCACCTGAGCACGGCGGACGTGGAACGCGTGTCGATCGGCAACCTGCCCAGCGTGCCGGCGGACGCCGCGCTGCTGCAGCAGGCGTGGCGCCACCTGATCGACAACGCGCTCAAGTTCTCCGAGCGTTCCGGCGACCGCGAGGTGCGCATCGAGGGGGCGGTGCGCCGCGGCCTGGCCGAGTTCCGCATCAGCGACCACGGCGCCGGCTTCGATCCGGCGTACGAAGGCAAGCTGTTCAAGCTGTTCGAGCGCGTGCACGGCGAGGCGGAGTACCCGGGGCTGGGCATCGGGCTGGCGATGGTCAAGCGCATCGTGGAGCGCCACGGCGGCTTCGTGTGGTCCGAAGGCGCGCCCGGCAAGGGCGCGAGCTTCGGCTTCGCCCTGCCGCTGGGCACGCCGGGGGAGGTCCCGGCGCCGCCGGCCGACAGTTGACGTTTACGTAAACGTCAACTAGCCTGTCGCCCCGATGACCGACCTGTCCGAGTCGAAGAGCCTCGTCTACAAGGCCAGGCACAAGATCCGCTTCGTCACCGCGGCGAGCCTGTTCGACGGCCACGATGCCTCGATCAACATCATGCGCCGCATCCTGCAGGCCTCGGGCGCGGAGGTGATCCACCTCGGCCACAACCGCTCGGTCGGGGACGTGGTGGGCGCGGCGCTGCAGGAGGACGTGCAGGGCGTCGCGATTTCCTCCTACCAGGGCGGGCACCTCGAGTACTTCAAGTACATGCTCGACCTGCTGCGCCAGCGCGGCGGCGCCCACATCCAGGTGTTCGGCGGCGGCGGCGGGGTGATCGTCGCCGCCGAAGTGAAGGAGCTGCAGGACTACGGCGTGGCGCGCATCTACTCGCCCGAAGACGGCCAGAAGATGGGCCTGCAGGGCATGATCAACGACATGCTGGCGCGCTGCGATTTCGACGTGGCGCGCCACGCGCCGAACAAATTGGCGCGCGGCGACCCGCGCGCGCTGGCGCAGGTGATCAGCGCGCTGGAGCTGGGGAAGTACGCGGACCAGGCCGGGCTGCACGCGGCGGCGATGGCGCACCCGGCCCCGGTCCTGGGCATCACGGGTACCGGCGGCGCCGGCAAGAGCTCGCTCACCGACGAGCTGGTGCGGCGATTTCGGCTGGACCAGCAGGACCGCCTGAAGATCGCCGTCCTGTCGGTGGATCCGACGCGCAGGAAGACCGGCGGCGCGCTGCTCGGCGACCGTATCCGCATGAACGCCATCGACGGCGCCAACATCTTCATGCGCTCGCTCGCCACGCGCGACTCGGGCGCGGAGATCGCGAAGTGCCTGCCGGAGGCGATCGCCGCCTGCCGCGCCGCGGGCTACGACCTGGTGATCGCGGAAACCTCCGGCATCGGCCAGGGCAACGCCGCCATCGTGCCGCTGGCGGATGTCACGCTGTACGTCATGACGCCCGAGTTCGGCGCGGCGAGCCAGCTGGAGAAGATCGACATGCTGGATTTCGCCGATTTCGTGGCGATCAACAAGTTCGACCGGCGCGGGGCGGAGGACGCGCTGCGCGACGTCAGGAAGCAGGTGCAGCGCAATCGCGTGGGCTTCGGCCAGCCCCCGGAGGCGATGCCGGTGTACGGCACTATCGCCGCGCGCTTCAACGACGACGGCGTCACGGCCCTCTACCACGCGGTGGCATCGAAGCTGCAAGGCAAGGGATTGGCGCTCGGCGCCGGCAGCCTGCCGCGGCCCGCCGGCAAGGTGTCCTCCAACGTGCACGTCATCGTGCCGCCCAGGCGCACGCGCTACCTGGCCGAGATCGCCGAGGGCATGCGCGGCTACCACGCGCACGGCGCGGCGCAGGCGAAGCTCGCGCGCGAGCGCCAGCAGCTGGCCGAGGCGAAGCGCATGAGCGGCATCGCCGAACTGGACCGACTGGTCGCCGGGAAGGATGCCGCGCTCGATGCGCGCTCGAAGCAACTGCTCGATCGTTGGCCGGAGACGGTGAGGGCCTACTCGGGCGAGGAGTTCGTCACCTCGGTGCGCGACAAGGAACTGCGCACCAGGCTCACCACCGAGTCGCTCTCGGGCACCAAGGTACCCAAGGTCGCGCTGCCGAAGTACCAGGACCATGGCGAAATCCTGCGCTGGCGGCTGCGCGAAAACCTGCCCGGCTCGTTTCCGTATACCGCCGGCGTGTTCCCGTTCAAGCGCGAGAACGAGGACCCCACGCGCATGTTCGCGGGCGAAGGCGACCCGTTCCGCACCAACAAGCGCTTTCACCTCCTGTCGAAGGACATGCCGGCCAAGCGCCTGTCGACCGCCTTCGACTCGGTGACCCTCTACGGCTTCGACCCCGACGAGCGCCCGGACATCTACGGCAAGGTCGGCAACTCGGGCGTGTCGATCGCCACGCTCGAGGACATGAAGGCGCTGTACTCGGGTTTCGACCTGTGCGACCCGGCGACCTCGGTGTCGATGACCATCAACGGCCCGGCGCCCACCCTCCTGGCGATGTTTTTCAATACCGCCGTCGACCAGCAGGTCGAGACGCTGGGACGCAAACCGACGCCCCAGGAACTGGCCGGGATACGGGCGAAGACCCTGTCCGCGGTGCGCGGCACGGTGCAGGCCGACATCCTGAAGGAAGACCAGGGGCAGAACACCTGCATCTTTTCCACCGAGTTTTCGCTCAAGGTGATGGGCGACATCCAGCAGCATTTCATCGAGCATGCGGTGCAGAACTTCTACTCCGTGTCGATCTCGGGCTACCACATCGCCGAAGCGGGCGCGAACCCGATCTCGCAGCTCGCTTTCACGCTCGCCAACGGCTTCACCTTCGTCGAGGCCTACCTCGCGCGCGGCATGCAGATCGACGACTTCGCGCCGAACTTGTCGTTTTTCTTCAGCTACGGCATGGACCCGGAGTACGCGGTGCTCGGGCGCGTGGCGCGGCGCATCTGGGCGGTGGCGATGCGCGAGCGCTACGGCGCGAACGAGCGTTCGCAGAAGCTCAAGTTCCACTCGCAGACCTCGGGACGAAGCTTGCACGCGCAGGAGATCGCGTTCAACGACATCCGCACCACGCTGCAGGCGCTGATCTCGACCTACGACAACACCAATTCCCTGCACACCAACGCCTTCGACGAGGCGATCACCACGCCCACCGAGGAGTCGGTGCGCCGCGCCATGGCGATCCAGCTGGTGATCAACAAGGAGTGGGGCCTGGCGAGGAACGAGAACCCGAACCAGGGCAGCTTCATCATCGACGAGCTGACCGACCTGGTGGAGGAGGCGGTGCTGAAGGAATTCGAGGCGATCAGCTCACGCGGCGGCGTGCTCGGCGCGATGGAGACCGGCTACCAGCGCGGCAAGATCCAGGAAGAATCCATGGTCTACGAGCAC
>JBGPPD010000115.1:0-9318 GCA_041488375.1 Gammaproteobacteria bacterium
CCGAACAACAAGGTGAAGAGCACCCAGGTGCACGGCGCCGAGGTGCTGCTGGAGGGCGACACGCTCGCACAGGCCGCGGAGCACGCCCACGCCCTCGGCGCGCGCGAGGGCTTGAGCTTCATCCACCCGTACGACGACGAGGCGGTGATCGCCGGCCAGGGCACGGTCGGGCTCGAGATGCTGGAGGCGGTGGCGGACCTGGACGCGCTGGTGGTGCCGATCGGGGGCGGCGGGCTCATCTCGGGCATCGCCACCGCGGCCAAGGCGCTGCGCCCGGAGATCCACGTGCTCGGCGTGGAGTCGAAGACCTGGAGCGCCATGTACCAGCGCCTGAACGGCCTGCCGGTGCAGGTGGGCGGCGACACCATCGCCGAAGGCATCGCGGTGCGCGACGTGGGCGAGCGCACGCTCGCCATTTGCCGCCGCCTGGTGGACGAGGTGCTGCTGGTGGAGGAGGAAACCATCGAGCGCGCCATCGTGGCGCTCATCGAGATCGAGAAGACGGTGGCCGAGGGCGCGGGCGCGGCGGGCCTCGCCGCGCTGCTGCAGTACCCCAGGCGCTTCGCCGGCCTGCGCGTCGGCGTCCCGGTGTGCGGCGGCAACATCGATTCGCGCATGCTCTCGGAAGTGCTGATGCGCGGGCTGGTGCGCGACGGCCGCCTGGTGCGCCTGCGCGTGCGCATGACCGACGTGTCGGGCAGCCTGGCGAAAGTCGCCGCGCTGATCGGCGACGCCGGCGGCAACATCGTCGAAGTGCAGCACCAGCGCGTGTTCGGCACCGCGTCGGTGAAGACCCCCGAAGTGGAATTCCTGGTGGAGACGCGCGACCGCGAGCACACGCGCGCCATCGCCGCGCACCTGCACGCGCAAGGCGCGCAGGTGGGGATGGACGACTAGGAAACCTGCTCGGAAATCTCGACCAGGTTCAGGTCCGGGTCGCGCAGGTACACCGAGCGCAGCCGGGACACGGCGCCGGTCTTCATCACCGGGCCCTCGAGGATCGCGACGTTCTTCGCCTGCAGGCGCTTCACCACCTCGTCGAGCGGCACCGCGGCGATGAAGCACAGGTCGAGCGTGCCCGGCGCCGCGACGTGCGCGCGCGGCGTGAATTCCCGGCCCCACTCGTGCACGTTGATCTTCTGGTTGCCGAACTTCAGCGCCAGGCGCTGCTCGGTCGGGGTCTGGAACTTCTCCAGCTTCATCCCCAGCACCTCGGTGTAGAAGCGCACGCAGCCCGCGAGGTCGCGGGTGGTGAGCACGATATGGTCGAGGTGGTCGATCATGGGGTCAGAGCCCGAATTCGGCTCGCAAGCGAAATCGGGCTCTGACCCCGATTTTCACTTGCATTTCAACAATCGCAGGGGGTTGTATTCGAGCACCGTCTCGCCGCGCTGGTTCAGCACCCGGTTGCGGAAGCGCACCAGGCCGCGGTCGCCTTTCGAGGTGAGGCGCGCCTCGGTGACCTCGACCTCGACGTGGATGGTGTCGCCGACCACGGTCGGGCTCTTCACGTCGAGCGAGGCGTTGAGGAAGGCGAGCCCGGTGTCCTGCATGGAGGGCAGCAGCAGCCCTTCGGCAAACGCGTACACCAGCGCGCCGGGCACCGCGCGGCCCTTGATGGCGCGGCTGGCGTCATCCTCCACCGCGAACAGCTCCTCGGTGAGCCAGGTCAGGTTGACGAAGCTCGCCAGATCCGATTCCGCGATGGTGCGGCGATGGGTGCGGAAGCACAAGCCCACCTTCAGGTCCTCGTAGGCAAAACCGCGCCCGATCGGATGGACGTTGTCGTTCATGTCAGAAGATGGTGTAGGCGCCGTCGATGACGAAGCTGTCGCCGGTATGGTAGCCGCTGGCCTCGCTCATCAGGTACACCGCGATGCCGGCGAAGTCTTCCTTCGTGCCCCAGCGCCGCAGCGGGATGCGCGGCAGCACCGCGCCGGCGAACTTCTCGTCGCCCATGGCGGCGGCGGTCATGTCCGACTCGATCCAGCCCGGCAGGATGGAGTTCGCCGTCACCTGGTGGCGCGCCATCTCCACGGCCAGCGCGCGGATCATGGTCAGCATCGCGCCTTTGCTGGCCGCGTAGGACGCGGCGCGCGCCGCGCCGTGGATCGCCGCGCTGCTCGCCATGCCCACCAGGCGGCCGCCCGGCTTGCCCGCCTTCGAGCGTTCCGTCATGTGGCGCGCCGCGGCGCGCAGCGTGAAGAAGGCGCCGTCGAGGTTCACCGACAGCACGCGCCGCCATTCCCTGGTCGGCAGTTCGGCGAGCGGCGCGCGCGCCTGGCTCACGCCGGCGTTGGCAAAGCAGCCGTCGATGCGGCCCATCGTCTTCAGCGCCTGCGCGAACTGCTCTTCCACCTGCGCCTCGTCGGACACGTCGCAGCGCTGGGCCAGCACGCGATGGCCGAACTTCATCAACTTTGCTTCGGCGGCGGCATTCTTGGCGGCGTTGGTTCCCCAGATCACCAGGTCGGCGCCGGCCTCGGCCAGGCCTTCCGCCATCCCCAGGCCGATGCCGCCGTTGCCGCCGGTGACCAGCGCGACCTTGCCGCCCAGGTCGAAAGCCTTCACTTCTTCTCGAAGTGGGACCTGGCCTTGTTGAAGGCCTCGTGCATGTTGCGCAACGCCTGGTCGGCGCCCTTCATCATGTCCTGCCAGGCACCGGCGGAGGCGCCCTGCAGCAATTTCAGCTGGTACATCGCTTCATCCCGCCGGCTGTGCAACTGGCTGAGCTGCTTCTCGTACTCCGCCTTCATCGACGCCTGCGCCTGCTGCGCCTTGGCTTCCCACTTCTTCGACTCGGCGTTCCACTGGTCGAGCTGGTCCTTCAGTTTCTGCACGTACTCGTCTCGGTTGATCATGGCTGCTCCTTTCGGTTGGTCTTTCAGGACGCCAACACCAGCGCCATCGCCACGGCGCCGGGCGCTGCCTGCACCCACAGGATCCGCTTGCTGACGCTCCAGGCGCCGTACACCCCGGCCACGATCACGCAGCCGAGGAAGAAAACCTTGATCTGCAGGCCCGCCGCGCCGAGGTAAAGTCCCCACACGAGGCCCGCGACCAGGAAGCCGTTGTACAGACCCTGGTTCGCGGCGAGAACCTTGGTGGTTTCAGCCTTCTCCGGCGTGTTGCGGAAAACTTTCAGCCCCAGAGGCTTGGTCCAGAGGAACATCTCCAGCACCAGGAAGTACACGTGCAGCAGCGCCACCAGCCCCACCAGCACGTCGGCAAGCATTTTCATGCGCGCTCCCCCGGGTCAGGCGACATCTTCGCGCCTGACGCCCTCGCCTTCAAGGACAAAATCCGGGCCGAAGGCCTTGCCGGGCGTCTGGAAGCCGGGCGTGAAGTCGCCGGCGAGCACGCGCTTGACCGCGGCCAACGCGGCCCGCGTGGTCCATACCAGGCCCGCCTCTGGCCCGTGCAGGCGCGACACCGCAGTGCGTCCCGCTTCGTCGCTGACCTCGCCCCAGACGTGCGTGACGGTCTTCGCGCGCGCCTCGGCGCTCGGGCCGGGGCGCACGCCGCGCTTGAGCAAGGCGCGCAGGGGCGCGAAGCGGAACAGCGGCCGCAGGCGCTTGAGCAGGCCCAGTCGGCTCCTCATCGCCGCCGGCAACACCATGTAGACCTCGATGTCGGGCACGCCGGTGCTGTAGTACGCGGTGAATACGTCGCCCCAGGTCATGCGCATCGCCTCGAGCGGACCCTGGCCGAAGTCGATGCTGCGCGTCTTCATCGCGCGCTCCGGCACCACCAGCTTTCCGCCGCGGCGCACGCGGTCGCCGAACGGGAGCAGCTCGATCATCGTGCGCTGCGTGCCCGGCGGCAGGCCCGCGAGCCCGACGCTGTGGAACGCCAGCGCGAGACGCGTCGCCGACGGCAGGCGGCGCTTCAGGTGCACGGCGAGGCAATCGGTCGGCACCACGTCGAAACCGACTGCCGGCAGCAGCATGACCTTGCGCGCCTTCGCCTCGGCATCGCGCGCCGCGAGCGCCTCGAATACCGGGATCTCGCCGGTCAGGTCGAGGTAGTGCGCGCCCGCGCGCAGGCAGGCGTCGGCCATCGGCTTCGAGGTGAACTTGTAGGGACCCGCGCAGTGCAGGACCACGGGCACGCCGCGCAGCGCGTGCTCCAGCGCGCCCGCATCCTCGAGCGCACAGGCGCGGAACTCGACGCCCAGGCGCCTGGCCAGCGGTTCGAGCCGGGCCGCATCGCGGCCCGCGAGGATCGGCTTGAGCCCCTGCGCAACGGCGAGCTCGGCCGCCGCCTCGCCGACGTAACCGTAAGCGCCATAGAGCAGGAAGCTGGTCGTCACTGCGAGGTTTGCCCCTGCGGCAGCGATCGCCGCAATCCCCTGCCGACCAGCAGCGAGGCCACCGCCACCAGCGCATCGAGCGCGCAGTAGAAGGCGCCCGCCGCTCCGGGCGGGTTGGTGGTCACCAGCCCCAGCACCGGCACCTCGTTCGCCCAGCGCCAGTTGCCGAGCCAGGTACCGCCGAGCTCCAGCGCGAGCGACAGCACGAAGGTACTGGCGTACAGGCGGCGCTGCGCAGGCATGGCGAGCGCGGCGCCCGCCAGCAGGAGGCACAACAGCACGCCGAAGGTGTCCAGCCCCGCGACGGCCGCGGCGAGCGTGTAGAGCGCGGCGGCGCCGATGATCGCGCGCGCCACCGACTCCGGCATGCGCTGCGCGAGCCTCAATCCGAGCACCAGCATCAGCGCGTGGCCGGGGGGAACGTAGAGCGGGATGTTGCCGAGGCGGTAGGTGTACAAGCCCCAGCCGAGCGAAAGGAACATCTCGCCCGCGGTGGCGATCACCACGCAGGCCATCAGCGCGCGCCGCTCCTGCGCGCCCGCCTGGCGCATCAGCCAGGAGAGCAGCACCCAGAGTGCCAGGCCGATGGCGGCCTGCCCGGCGAAGCCGGTGCGCACGTCCAGCGCCAGGCCGAGCCCCAGCGACGCGACGATGAGCAGCGCCCTCAAGATCCCTCCTCCTAGTAGGACTTCGGCAGGCCGAGCACGCGCTCAGCGATGTAGCACAGGATCATTTGCGGGCTCACCGGCGCGATGCGCCCGACCAGCGACTCGCGCAGGTAGCGCTCGACGTGGTACTCCTTGGCGTAGCCGTAGCCGCCGTGCGTCATCACCGCCTGCTGGCAGGCGTCGAAGCAGGCCTCCGCCGCAAGGTACTTGGACGCGTTCGCCTCCGCGCCGCAGGGCTTGCCCTGGTCGTAGAGCCAGGCGGCCTTGAACGCCATCAGGTTGGCGGCTTCCAGTGCCATCCAGTTCGCCGCCAGCGGATGCTGGATGCCCTGGTTCTTGCCGATCGGCCGGTCGAACACGATGCGTTCATTCGCGTATTTCGCCGCGCGGCTCACCGCGCAGCGCCCGAGGCCAACGCACTCGGCCCCGATCAGGATGCGCTCGGGGTTCATGCCGTGCAGGATGTACTCGAAGCCCTTGCCCTCCTCGCCGATGCGGTCGGCTTCGGGCACCGGCAGGCCGTCGAAGAACACCTGGTTGGAATCCACCGCCTTGCGGCCCATCTTCTCGATCTCGCGCACCTCGAGGTACTGGCGGTCGAAGTCCGTATAGAAGAGCGTGAGGCCGGCCGCGGCCTGCGTCAGCACCAGGATCTTCTCGGCCACCTGCGCGGTGGAGATCCACACCTTCTCCCCCGAGACGAGGTAGCGCTTGCCGTCCTTTTTCGCCTGCGTCTTGATCTTGCGCGTGTTGAGCCCGGTGTTGGGCTCGGTAACGGCGAAGCAGGCGCGGTCCTTGCCGGCGATCAGTCCCGGCAGCATGCGCTTCTTCTGCTCGTCGCTGCCGAACACCACCACGGGATTCAAGCCGAAGATGTTCATGTGCACTGCGGAGGCGCCGGAGAACCCGGCGCCCGATTCGGCGATCGCCTGCATCATCACCGCCGCTTCCGTGATGCCCAGCCCCGAGCCGCCGTATTCCTCGGGCATGGCCACGCCGAGCCAGCCGTCCTTGGCGAGCGCCTGGTGCAGCTCCGAGGGGAAACCGCCCTCCTTGTCCTTCTTCAGCCAGTAGTCGTCGCCGAAGCGCGCGCAGATCTTCGCGATCGCCTCGCGGATCGCTTCCTGCTCCTGGGTAAAGGCGAAGTCCATGTTCGGTGGATGCCATTGTAGGGTGGGGCAGCGGCCCACCGTACGGGGTTATGCGGGATCGATCCAGTTGTGCAACGCGATGCCGCCGTCCACCACGATGCTGGCGCCGGTGACGTAGGCGCCGAAGCGCTCCGAGAGCACCGCCACCGCCATCGCGGCGACGTCGGCCGGCGTGCCGAAGCGCCGCAGCGCAATCTTCTCCACCATGCCCGCCGGCGCATTGAAGCCGCCGCCCGGGATCGCGCCCGGCACCACCGCGTTCACGCGGATGCCATGCGGCCCGAGCGCGCGCGCCAGCTCCTTCACCACCATCGTCTGGCCGGCCTTGGCCGCGCTGTAGTGCGGCAACTGGCGCGGCGAGTGCGCGTGCAGCGAGGTCACGAACAGGATCCTGCCGCGGATGCCCTCTTCCTTCATGTGGCGCCCCAGCGCCTGCGCGAGGAGGAAGCCCGCATTGAGATTGACCTCGAGCATCTCGCGCCACTGCGCTTCGGTCACCGCGAGCGCGGTCTGCGATTCCTGCCGCCGCGGGCTGGCCGCGTGCACGAACAGGGACACCTTGCCCATCTCGCGGATGGCGCGCTCGCCCAGGCCCTGCGCCGCGCCGGGCCGGGAAAGGTCGCAATCGGCAAAGTCGGAGCGCAGCACGCGCGCCCCCTCGGCGGCCAGCGCCTCGGCGATGCCGCGGCCGATGCCGCCGGCCGCGCCGGTGACCAGGGCGGTGTCGCCCTCGAGGAGCCTCATGGGGGAGGAAGTATCGCACGGACTTCTGGTAGACTGGCCAGTCTAGTTTTCCGCCCAGGCTTCCTGCGCATGAGTCTGCTCAACCGCGAGCGCGTGCTGCGCGCCGCGACCAGTTCGTTCCTGGCGCAGGGCTACGCCACGAGCGTGGACGCGATCGCGCGCCGCGCGGGCGTGGCCAAGCAGACGGTCTACGAGCACTTCCTCAGCAAGGACGAGCTGTTCATGGAGGTGGCGCGCGATCTCTCGCGGCGCGTGCTGGTGGCGCTGGAAGGCAAGCCGCACCAAGTGCGCGCGACGCTCGCGCGCTTCGCCCGCGCGTACCGGCGGCGGGTGCTGGGCGCGCAGGGCATCGCCATCTTCAGGGCCCTGGTGTCCGAAGTGCCCCGCTTTCGCGGTCTCGCCCGGTCGATGTACGCGGCGGGCAGCGGCGAAACCATGCGCCGCCTCGCCGCGTACCTGCAGCAGGCCATGGCCGCCGGGCAATTGCGCAGCGACGACCCCGAACTCGCCGCCGAGCTGCTGATGGGCATGCTGGTGGGCCAGGAGCGCATCAAGCGGCTGTTCGACGTGGCGAGCGGCAAGGCCGGCGCCGCGCGGCGGGCGGACCAGATCGTGGATTGCTTCCTACGGGCTTATCAAAAATGAACAGGAACTTCATATGGGTGGCGGCGCTGGCGGTCCTGGCCGGCTGCGGCCAGGGCGACGCGCAGGACAAGAAGGCCGCCGCGGCCAAGGGCGCGCCGCCGCCGGCGCTCGCCGTGAGCGTCGTTGAAGCGGTGACCAGGGCGGTGCCCGTGGTCTTCGAGGCGGTGGGCCGCACCGAGGGCTCGCGCGAGGTGCAGGTGCGCGCGCGGGTGTCCGGGATCCTCGAGCGCCAGCTCTACGCCGAGGGCGACGCCGTGAAGCAGGGGGCGCCGCTGTTCCGCATCGAGCGCGCGCCCTTCGAGATCGACCTCGAGCAGCAGCGCGCCGCTCTCGCGCAGGAGAGCGCGCGCCAGGAGCTCGCGCAGCAGGAGTTCGACCGACTCAAGGGCCTGGTCGATCGCCGCGCCATCAGCCAGAAGGAGGCCGACCAGGCGGCCTCCACCCTGCGCCAGAGCGCCGCCGCGGTGCAGATGGCGAAGGCGCGCGTGCGCCAGTCCGAGCTCAACCTGTCCTACACCGCCGTGGACGCGCCGATCGGCGGCGTCACCGGCCGCGCCCAGCAGTCGATCGGCAGCCTGCTCGCGCCGGGCGCGGAGGCGAGCCTGCTCACCACGATCACGCGCACCGATCCGATCTGGGTGCGCTTCGCGCTCGCCGAGGCGGAGTTCGCCAGCCTGCGCAACCGCGAGACCCGCGCCAGCCCCGAAGTGAAGATCGAGACCGCCGACGGCAAGGCCTATCCCGTGACCGGTCGCCTGAACTTCTCCGGCTCCACCGTCGACCCCGCGCTCGGCACGGTGCAGATGCGGGCCGAATTCGAGAACCCGAAACTGCGCATCCTTCCCGGCCAGTACGTGCGCGTGCACGTCGTCGCCGGCAGCCAGCCGGCGATCCTGGTGCCGCAGAGCGCGGTGCTGCAGAACGAGAGCGGCCGCTTCGTCTGGGTCGTCGACCCGCAGGGCAAGGCCGCGCAGCGCACGATCCGCGCCGGCAACTGGGTCGGCAAGGACTGGGTGGTGCTCGACGGGCTCGAGCCCGGGGAGAACGTGATCGTCGACAACCTGGTGCGCCTGCGCCCGGGCACCCCGGTCCAGGTCAAGCCGCAGGCCTAGATGTCCCGCTTCTTCATCCACCGCCCGGTGTTCGCGGGCGTCATCGCGATCGTCATCGTGCTCGCCGGCCTGGTGGCGGCGAAGCTGCTCGCGGTCGCGCAGTACCCCGAGATCGCGCCGCCGACGGTGCTGGTCACCACCACCTATCCCGGCGCGAGCGCGGAGACCATCGCCAAGACGGTCGCCGCGCCGATCGAGGAGCAGCTCTCGGGCGTGGAGCGGGTGTCCTACTTCAGCTCGACCGCCTCCTCCACCGGTTCGCTGACCATCACCGTGACCTTCGACCCGGGCACCAACGTCGACCAGGCGGTGTTCAACGTCAACAACCGCGTGCAGATCGCGCTGCCGCGCCTGCCCGACGAGGTGCGGCGCAACGGCGTCATCGTGCAGAAGCGCTCCTTCGACATCCTGAACGTGGTGATCGTCTCCTCGCCCGACGACTCGCGCAACACGCTGTTCCTGTCCAACTACGCCACCATCAACATCGTCGACGAGCTCAAGCGCCTGCCGGGACTCGCCGACGTGCTGGTGTTCGGCGCGCGCGACTACTCGATGCGCATCTGGCTCAACACCGAGAAGATGGCGCGCCTGGGCGTCACGCCCTCGGACGTGGCCGCGGCGCTGCGCTCGCAGAACGCGCAGTACGCGGCGGGCAAGATCGGCACCGAGCCCGCGCTGCCGGGACA
>JBGPPD010000116.1:0-9122 GCA_041488375.1 Gammaproteobacteria bacterium
CAGTTCCTCCTTGCGGCGCGAGGGATCGTCGCCCATGTTCCAGGTGCCCTGGCCGAGGCGGGGGAGATCATATCCACCTGGGGAGGCTGCTGAACCCACTAGGTCGCCTTGTCCTTCAAGGCGTCGTCGGACCTTAGCAGGGGGTTGCGACCACTGAATTCCTTTATTGCGGCTTCCACTTCCTTCTTCGGCAGCTTGGAGAGGAGTTCCGAATTTCTATCCAAGTAGTACGCCATTGCGATCGCGCGGCCACGCTCCCCGGAATCCGTGGCGTATTTCGCCTCCATGGCGTAGGACCATGCGAACCACGGCTGCATCGATTGGGTCCTCTTCGCCCACTGCAGCGCCTCATCGCGATACCCCGGTACCTGGGTCGCCTCGTAGAGCAAGTCGCAAAGCTCGCCATACTGGTATTCGACCAGCAAGGGCCGAAACTCCGTGTAGGGGCGCCGGTGCAGGCCCGCGCGCAGATGCCGCAGGGCGTCTTCGTGGCGCCCGGCCACCCCCGCCAACATGGCCTTCGCGAGGTAGTAGTCAAATCGTCTTCGAGCCTGCGGAACGCCATTCAGATACGTCGCAACTGCGGCGCTTCGGCCGGAGCGTGCCGCTGCAAGGGCGTAGTAGGGCAGGAGGTAACCGAGACTTACGGTCGACAGGTCATAGTGCGCTGCCGCCTCGCGAAGCTCCGCGTCTGCCGCGGCATAGTTGCCCAAGCGCATAGCGCGCAGTGCCTTTGCAAAGACATACAGGTCAGAGTGGATGTGTGTCTTGGTCGCCCCATTGAATACGCCCGTGGGAAGAATATCGCCCTCCGCGGTCGCCGGGCCCAGCACAGCCTCGCGGCTGCCGTCGGCGTAGGGCCGTGCCGTCATGCCGTGCCAGGATTGCAGCTGCCATACGGGGCGCTCTATCTCGGCAATGCGGTCGGGCAGGTTTGCCGAGGGCACCCGATCCATGGTCCCGGAGCGCAGCAAGTGCAGCGAGGCGTAGCCTATGGCGGCGCCCGCGCTGCGCATTGCATCCTGCTTGGCCCATGCGAACACCTGTTCTTCGCCGAGTCCGGCCAGGCGCTGACCCACGACGGCGGTCTCCCAAATGTGCGGCGCCGGCGACTGCACGGCAAGCATGTTGAATCCCGGCCATGCCTGCTCGGATCGACTCATCCCATGCAGCAACCCGAAATAGTCGCGAAAGGCGTAGGAGGAGTTGTAACGTTGGCCGCGCTGCAGCATCAGTTGCAGCGCGGTGCTGAAGTCGCCTTCGAGCAGGCGGATTCTCGCTTCGCTGGACAAACTCGCCTCGGACCCGGTTTGCAGATCTGCGGCAATCTTGAATAGGGGAACGGCGTCTTCAAAATGCCCGGTCCAATAGAAAAGATTGCCGGCTTGGTAGGCCTGATTGGATACGGCGACCGGATTCTGCTTCGCACCAGGCGTGAAGCCCGGATAGCTGCCGAACAATTCCGCGGCCTTGGAAGTCTTGCCATCCTCGAAAAGCATTCTGCCGAGCTCGAAATAGCCGGACCAGTCCCCGGGTTGAAGGCGGATTCCCTCGCGGTAGTAGCGCTCCGCGCCGGCGACATCCCCTTTGGCGAGCCGGTATTGCGCCAGCATGAGTGGACGTGCCGGGTGGCCAGCAAAGCGTCCTTCAATCGACTTCAGCAGCTCGTCCACCTTATCCTGCTTTTTCTGCAGCTCGCCGTAGCTCCACGCCAAATCGGTAACCGGTTGGAAGTCAAAGGCAGAATTGCGCAGCTTGGTCAGCGAGTTGTTGGTGATGATTTCCATCTGGCCTCCCGCTGCCCATTCCGGATAGAAGGACCGATACGGAATATCGCCGGCGTAGAAATTGGCCAGTTGAAACTGCTGCGCACCGGCAAGACCAGCGACAAAATTGAACGCGTCCGCAGCAGCCGGAGTCTGGCCCTGTTCCCAGTACATGGCGTTCGCCGCATTGGATGCAGCCGACTGAATCAGTCCGCTCTTGGAAGCGCCTTCAGCGGTTTCCGCGACTTTCGCGTCGGCTTGCGCGCGCGCCAACGCGAACTGCGGATAGTCCTTGTAGGCACGCTCGATCTGCGAGAGAAAACTGAGAGCGGATTCCGGATTGCCCTGGATGTAAGTGAAGAAATATGCTCTGCGCATCAGATTGTCCGCGCCGATGCCTTCGATCAGGTCCAGGTAGTCGAGCGGCGCCGGGGTGGCGCGCAACGGCTGGCAGCACCACTGCGCGTGGTCGGACGTCAGCAGACGTCGCTCGTGCTCCAGAACGGAGAGATTGAGCGAAGCCTGGAGCCTGCTTGGATCGGCTAGCGAGGCGGCGCCTCGCACCAGGTCTTCAGCACTGAATCCGGCGATCGGGAACTCAAGGTCCAGCAGTGCCTTGATGACGATATTGTCGATTTGCGCCCACTTGTCCCAGTCGACGACCGCGCGTGCCGCAAGGAGCGGCCAAGCCATGCCGGGAAGCGCGAGGGCCGTAGCGGCGGCGGCAGAATCCTGCTGGGTGCGCACGCCATATGCCGCGGCCATGGAATTGACTTCGAGTTGCGCAATGAATTGCGCCATCCCGGTTGGCAGTTTGCGCGCCAGCGCCTCGGCCGAAGGCAGATTGCCGTTGAGGAACGCCAGGAAATACCGCTCTTCGGCGGTCTTCGGCGTGCCAAGGAGAGCGATGGCGGCAGGTCGCAGCCCCAGGTAGTAGTACGCCCGCGCCTTGAGAACGCGGTACGCCGCGGCGTCCTTGCGCAGGTGCACGGAAGCTATGTACGACTTTTCTACGAAGCGTTCGCGCACGCGGTCCGCATTCCAAGGCGTGAGCGCGGCCAGCAACTGGAAATAGTAGGCATCGCGCACCGGATCCGCTTGCGCCTTGAACATCCCGCTGGGTGCCGCGGGAAGCTTGGGGGCCGGGCGCATCGAGCTGCCGACAATCTCCTCAGGAGGCTTGAGCCCGAGCGTCTGCAGCACCGAAGGCAGCAGCTTCTGGAACGCTTCGGTCGCCGGAGCCTCTTCCGTGAACGCGACTGGCGCATATGCAGTCGTCATCAATGGATGTTCCTGCCCCGGGGCGTCGGTCCCCTGGCGATCCCAGTGCTGAATGGTCAAGCGGAGCATGCCAAACGCATCGTGGCCCACGTAACCCCAGACTATTCTTCGAACGCCGAGCCGGGCAGCGAGCCTGTAGACGTCCTTAGGTTCGAGCACGCGCACTCCGTCGCCGAGGGCGCGTGCAACGAGGTAGGGGTCCGGGACCTTGGCTTTCGCCGCTACTGCGATCGCCATTGCGAGTTGCGCGGTCATCAAGGATCGGGTCGACCGGCTCACCGCGTACCCGCTCACTTGGAACGGAACCACTAGGAAATCAAATCGACCTTTGGCGAGAAGGTCGGAATAGAAGGCCTTCTCTCTTTCGCGCCACGCGGAAGGCGTCCATGCGCGGCCGAGAGGGTCCGTCGCCGGCAAAATGAGATCGCCCGGAACAGCGCCCTGTTGGGGGGGTGGGGCGAAGGCCGGGGCTTGCTGTGCGAATGCATGGCTGGCTGCGGCTGACAAGATCATTGCCACCAGCGCGATACGAGTGCTGCGCATCGACCCCCTCCCTGGTCCGTGAGGTCTTGCATTATGCGGTCAGCCTCCCCAATCGTTTGGGGATCTGTTGCGGTATCACTCAAACAGATTGATCACCCCATCCAGCCCGCTGAAATCCAGCGCGCAGCCCGCCTTGGCCTTCACCACCGGCTTGGCCCGGTAGGCGACCGAGGTCCCCGCTTCCGCCATCATGAGCAAGTCGTTCGCCCCGTCGCCGATCGCCACCGTGTGCGCCCGCGACGCGCCCAGCGCATGCGCCACCTCGCGAAAGCGCGCGGCCTTCGCCTCGGCATCCACGATGCGCCCGACCAGGCCGCCGGTGAGCTTCGCGTCGCGCAGCTCGAGCTGGTTGGAAATCGTGAAGTCGAGCCCCAGGCGCTGCTTGAGGCGGTCGGTGAAAAAGGTGAAACCGCCCGACACCAGCAGCAGCTTGACGCCGTGCCTGCGGCAGTGCTCGATGAGAGCCTCCGCCCCGGGCGAGAGCCGCAGCCGCTCGTCGTAGACCCGCTGCAGGGCTTCCACGCCGAGCCCCGCGAGCAGTCCTACACGCCGCTTCAGGCTCTCCGCGTAGTCGATCTCGCCGCGCATCGCCTGCGCGGTGATGGCGGCGATCTGCGCCTTCCTGCCCGCCAGGTCGCCGATCTCGTCGACGCATTCGATGGTGATCAGCGTCGAATCCATGTCCATGGCGAGGAGCTTGAGGTCCGCGAAGCGCAGGCCCTCGGGCATGGTCGCGCAGTCGAGCTGGTGCTCGAAGCAGTAGGCGAGCACGGCGGAATTCTCCGCCGCTCCGCGCAGCCGAAAAGCCGCCGTGGCTATCTGTTCCACGCTCTTCGCGCCAGCGAGGCGCGCGACCTCGGCGGCGTGCTGCGTGTTCGCGTTTCCCTGCACGACAAGATTCATGCCGCCAGCTGCATCAGCAGCTCCCTCACCGCCTGCGCGCGCTCGGGCCAGCCGGGCATCTTCGCTTCCAGGCGCAGCTTCTCCGGGCCGGAGAGGCGCAGGTCCTTGCGCCGCTGCACCAGGGCGATGATCTTCGCGCCGTCGATCGGCGGGTGCTTCACGAACTGCAGCTGCACCGCCTCGTGCGTCGCGTCCACGCGCGCCACGCCGATCGGCCTGGCGGCGATGCGCAGCGCGTGGCATTCGAGCAGCGCGCGCGCCGCCTCCGGCAGGTTGCCGAAGCGGTCCACCAGCTCCTCGCGCAGCTCGTCGAGCTGCTCGCGCGCCTCGCAGTTGGCCATGCGCTTGTACAGCGTGAGGCGCTCGTGCACGTCGCTGCAGTAGGTCTCGGGCAGCAGCGCCGGGGCGTGCAGGTTGATCTCGGTGGCGATGTCCAGCGGCTGCTCGAGGTCCACGTGGCGCCCGGACTTGAGCGAGCGCACCGCCCGCTCGAGCATCTGCGTGTACAGGTTGAAGCCCACCTCCTGGATCTCGCCCGACTGCGATTCGCCCAGCACTTCGCCGGCGCCGCGGATCTCCAGGTCGTGCATGGCGAGGTAGAAGCCCGAGCCGAGCTCCTCCATCATCTGGATCGCCTCCAGGCGCTTCTTGGCGTTGGCGCTCAGGGCCTCCGCGGGCGGGGTGAGCAGGTAGGCGTAGGCCTGGTGGTGCGAGCGGCCGACGCGTCCGCGCAGCTGGTGCAGCTGCGCCAGGCCGAACTTGTCCGCGCGGTGGATGACGATGGTGTTGGCGGTCGGCACGTCGATGCCGGTCTCGATGATGGTGGTGCACAGCAGGAGGTTCGAGCGCTGGGCGTAGAAATCGCGCATCACGCGCTCGAGTTCGCGCTCGCGCATCTGCCCGTGCGCCACCGCGATGCGCGCTTCCGGCAGCAGCTTGGCCAGCCGCTCGCGCATGCGCTCGATGCTGTCCACCTCGTTGTGCAGGAAGTACACCTGGCCGCCGCGCTTGAGTTCGCGCAGCGCCGCCTCGCGGATCAGGCCCTCGGAGAAGGGCGCGGCGAAGGTCTTGATGGCGAGGCGCCTTTGCGGCGCGGTGGCGATCACCGAGAAGTCGCGGATCCCTTCAAGCGACAGCGCCAGGGTGCGCGGGATCGGCGTGGCGGTGAGCGTGAGCACGTCCACTTCGGCGCGCAGCGCCTTCAGCGCCTCCTTCTGGCGCACGCCGAAGCGGTGCTCCTCGTCGATGATGGCCAGTCCCAGGCGCTGGAACTTCACGTCCTTCGACAGCAGCTTGTGCGTGCCGATGAGGATGTCGACCTCGCCCGCGGCCAGCGCCTTCAACGTCTCGCCGGCCTGCTTGCCGGTGCGGAAGCGCGACAGCTCGGCGATCCTCACCGGCCAGTCGGCGAAGCGGTCGCTGAAGGTCTGGAAGTGCTGCTCCACCAGCAGCGTGGTCGGGCACAGGATCGCCACCTGCTTGCGGTCGGCGACCGCGACGAAGGCCGCGCGCAGCGCCACCTCGGTCTTGCCGAAGCCGACGTCGCCGCAGATCAGGCGGTCCATCGGCTTGCCCGCGGCCATGTCCTGCACCACCGCCTGGATGGCGCCGGCCTGGTCGGCGGTCTCCTCGAAGCCGAAGCCGTCGGCGAAGGCGTCCAGGTCGTGCGCCTGGACGCGGAAGGCGTGGCCCTCGCGCAAAGCGCGCCTGGCGTAGAGCGCGAGCAGCTCGGCGGCGGTGTCGCGCACCTGCTTTGCCGCGCGCGCCTTGGCCTTGTCCCATTGCCCGCTGCCCAGCTTGTGCAGCGGCGCGGCCTCGGCCTCGGCGCCGGAGTAGCGCGAAATGACCGCGAGCTGCGATACCGGGACATAGAGCTTGTCCCCGCCCTCGTACTGCAATTGCAGGAACTCGGTGGGCCCTTCGCCGAGGTCCATGCCGACCAGGCCCTGGTAGCGGCCGATGCCGTGCTGCGCGTGCACCACCGGGTCGCCGACGCGCAGCTCGGAGAGGTCGCGCAGCATGCCTTCGACCGAACTCTGCTTTTTCGCGTCGCGCGCGCGGCGACGCACCGTGCCGGCGTAGAGCTCCGCCTCGGTGACCACGCACCAGCCTTCGCCCGGCAGCGCGAAGCCGGCGGCGAGCGGCGCCGCGGTGATGGCGAAGCGCTCGGCCGAGCGCAGCCACGCGTCGAAGCTCGCGCAGGCGGCGGGAGCGAGCCCGTATTCGGCGAAGTAGGCGAGCATGGTTTCGCGCCGCCCGGCGGATTCGGCGGCGACCAGGACGCGCAGGCCGCTCGCGGCAAGGAACTGCTTGAAGGCGGCCAGCGGATCCTGCGCGCGCCGGTCCACCGCGAGCGCGGGCAGGGGCGCGCTCGCGCCTTCCCGCTCGAGTCCGGCCTGCGCGAAGCGCTTCGCCGCCAGGTGGAATTCCTCCGCCGGCACGAAGATCTGCGCCGGCGGCAGCAGCGGCCGCTCGCGCTCGCCGCCCAGCAGCTTGTAGCGCGAGCTGGTGTCGCGCCAGAAGGCGTCGACCGCGGCCGGGACGTCGCCGTGGCGCACGACAGTCGTGTCCGGCGGCAGGTAGTCGAACAGCGTCGCCAGCGCGTCGAAGAACAGCGGCAGGTAATACTCGATGCCGCCCGGCGCGACGCCGTTTGACACGTCGCGGTACAGGCCCTTCTTGGAGGGGTCGCCTTCGAAGACTTCGCGAAAGCGGCTGCGGAACTTGGCGCGGCCCGCATCGTCCAGCGGGAATTCGCGCGCCGGCAGCAGGCGCACCTCCTTCACGCTGTACAGGGTGCGCTGCGTGTCCACGTCGAAGGTGCGGATGGTGTCGATGACCTGGTCGTCCAGGTCGAGGCGGTAGGGAAGCTGGCTGCCCGCGGGGTAGAGATCGATGAGCCCGCCGCGGATGCAGAACTCGCCGGGCGCCACCACCTGCGTGACGTGGTGATAGCCGGCGACGGCGAGCTGCGCTCGCAGCGGTTCGAGGTCGAGCGGCTTCTTCTGCTCGAGGAAGAAGGTGCGCGCGGCGAGATACGAGGGAGGGCACAGGCGCACCAGCGCCGTTTGCACGGGCACCACGGCGAGGTCGAAATCGCCGCGCTGGATCCGGTAGAGCGTGGCGAGGCGCTCGGAGACCAGGTCGTGGTGCGGCGAGAAAGAGTCGTAGGGCAGCGTTTCCCAGTCGGGCAGCAGGCACACGCGCAACTGGGGCGCGAACCAGGCGACCTCCTCGACCAGGCGCTGCGCATCGAACGCCGTAGCACTGACCACGGCGAGGGGCCGGGACGCCGCCGCAATGCGGCACAGGGCGAGCGCATCCGCCGAGCCCGTGAGCCGGGCGTCGTGCGGCTTTGCGGGGAGCGGGTCGCGGAGCATGCCGAAAGCAATTATACTTGCTTGAATATATGGAGTTTTTGCGTTGACCGGCTATGGCCTGATCCCGGCCGCGGGCAGCGGCAGCCGCTTTGCCGCCGCGCAGCCCAAGCAATACCTCGCGCTGCTGGGCAAACCGATGCTCTGGCACGCGGTTGCGGCGCTATGCCGGCCGCCGGTGGAGATGGTGTTCGTGGTGCTCGCGCCGGGGGACCAGGTGTTTGCAACCCACGACTGGAGCGCGTTCGCCGGCAAGCTCGAGCCGCTGTACTGCGGCGGCGCGACGCGGCGCGACTCGGTGTACAACGGGCTGGTGGCGGCGATGGCGGCGGTGAACGCGGACGACTGGATGCTGGTGCACGACGCCGCGCGGCCCTGCCTGCCGGCGGCGGACCTGGCGCGCCTGTGGGAGGAATGCCGCAACGACGAGATCGGCGGCATCCTGGCGTTGCCGACCGCGGACACCGTCAAGCGCGTGAGCAAGGACGAGACCGGCGCGCAGCGCATCGCGGGCACCGAGGACCGCAACCAGTTGTGGCTGGCGCAGACACCGCAGATGTTCCGCGCCGGGCTGCTGGCGCAGGCGCTGCGCCAGGCGAAGGGCCCGGTGACGGACGAATCGGG
Organism: Gammaproteobacteria bacterium; assembly: GCA_041488375.1. GTDB lineage: Bacteria > Pseudomonadota > Gammaproteobacteria > Burkholderiales > SG8-39 > JAABQT01. The sequence goes on from JBGPPD010000116.1 coordinate 8,495, forward strand.
CGCGGTCGAGCAGATGGGCCTCAGGCCGCGCCTGGTGCCCGGCAGCCGCGAAAACCTCAAGGTGACCTGGCCGGAAGACCTGGTGATCGCGCAGGCGATACTTTCGAGGCGATGAGATGAGGATCGGACAGGGTTTCGACGTGCATGCGCTGGTGCCCGGCAGGAAACTGGTGCTCGGCGGCGTGCAGATTCCATTTCACCTCGGGCTGGAGGGACATTCGGATGCCGACGTGCTGCTGCACGCGATCTGCGACGCGCTGCTCGGCGCGGCGGGCCTGGGCGACATCGGGCGGCACTACCCGGACACCGACGCGAAGTTCTCCGAGATCGACAGCCGCATGCTGCTGCGCGACGTGGCCGCCAAGCTCGCCGCGAACCAGTGGCGCGTGGTCAACCTCGACGCCACCGTGGTGGCGCAGGCGCCGCGCCTGTCGCCGCACTTCGCGCGCATGACCGGCAATATCGCCGCCGACCTGGGAATCACGCCGGCGCTGGTCAGCCTGAAGGCCACCACCACCGAGGGACTGGGCTTCACCGGCCGCGGCGAAGGCATCGCCGCGATGGCGGTGGCGCTGATCGAGGGGCTCTGACATGTACTCGCCGCCTTACAACCGCGTGCAGGACCGCC
>JBGPPD010000117.1:0-9075 GCA_041488375.1 Gammaproteobacteria bacterium
CGGCGTCGCCTGCGCGCCCAGCGCGGCGAGGGCCGGCGCGAACTTCTGGCTGCCGTCCGTCCACACCAGCCCCGGCCGCAGCAATTCGAAGATCTGCCTGAGCTTGGCGAAATCCTTCGACATCAGCGAATACGCCGGCGAGATGGGTGCTACGGGAACGCCTACGTGCATGGCGCCGAGCGTGAGCAGCCCGTGGTCCACGCTGTTGTCGGCGAGGATGGCGACGGGCTTGTCGGGCCCGAGGCCGCGCTCGAGCAGCGCCTGGCCGATGCGCCGCGCGGCATCGAGCGCCTGCGCGTAGGCCACCCTGCGCCATGACTCGCCCGCGCGCTCGGCGAGGAACACGCGCTCGGGCACCTCGCGCGCCCACTTCACCAGCCACTCGCCCACGTTGCGCTCGTAGGCGCCAAGCGGTTGCGGCGAGCGCAGCACGATGGCGCCGTCGGCGCGGCGCTCGACGTCCACGGTAGCCGGCGCGAAGCGTAGGCGCGAGTGCAGTCTCATGCTTTTCCTTCCCCCCTTGCCATTTTACGGGCCCGCGCGTGCGCCGAGGTAGGCCTCGATGACGCCCGGATCGCTCAGCACCGCCTCGGGCGTGCCTTGCGCGAGCGGCACGCCGTAGTTCAGCGCGAAAATCCGATCCGCGAGGTCGGCCACCATCTGCATGTCGTGCTCGACCCAGACCATGGCGATGCCCAGCTCGTGCCGGATACGCAGGACGAAGCGCGCGAGGTCTTCGCGTTCCTCGCGGTTGAGTCCCGCCGACGGCTCATCGAGCAGCAGGACGCTGGGCTCCATGGCGAGGGCGCGCGCGAAGCCGACCAGCTTCTGCAGGCCGAAGGGCAGGGCGTCCACGGGACGGTGGCGGTGGCGCTCCAATTCCACGAACTCGAGCACTTCCTCCACGGCGCGGCGGTGAGCGGACTCCGCCGCGCGCACGCGCGGCAGGAACAAGCCCTCGGCGAGCAGGCCGCACTCGAAGCGCGCGTGCCGCGCAACCAGCAGGTTCTCCAAGACGCTCATGTGCGGGAATAGTTCGCCGTGCTGGAAGGTGCGCGCCACGCCGCGGCTGGCGATGCGGTGCGGTGCCTCGCGCGTGATGTCGTCTTTGCCCAGCAGCACGCGGCCTCGGCTCGGCCGGTAAATGCCGCAGATGCAATTCAGGATCGAGGTCTTGCCGGCGCCGTTGGGGCCGATCAGCGCGAGCAACTCGCCCTGCCGCGCCTCGAACGACACGCCCTCCAGCACTTGCAGGCCGCCGAAGGCGAGCGACAGCGCCTCGACCCTGAGCGAGGCGGCCTCAGCCATACCACCGCCGGCTGCGCCGGTACTGCTTGACCTCGCGGTAGCTGCGCCGCTCCTCGCCGCCGCCGAGGTAGAACTCGCGCACGTCCTGGTGGGCGCGCAGCCGCTCCGGGCTGCCGTCCAGCACGATGCGGCCGCTCTCCATCACGTAGCCATGGTCGGCGATGTCCAGGGCTACCTGCGCGTTCTGCTCCACCAGCAGGATCGTGGTGCCGAGCTCGCGACGGATTGCCTGCAGCCGCGCCGCAAGCTGCTGTACGACGAGCGGCGCGAGGCCCTGCGAGAGCTCGTCCACCAGCAGCAGCCGCGGGTCGCAGGCCAGCGCCGAGCCGATCGCCAGCATCTGGCGCTCGCCGCCCGAGAGGTATCCCGCCTCGCGGCGGCGCAGCGCGGCGAGCGTGGGAAACATCTCGTACACCGTGGCGATGCGCTGGCGCCGGTCGCTCCCCGGGCGCGGCACCACGGCCTCGAGGTTTTCGCGCACGCTCAGGTTCTCGAACACCTTGCTGCGCTCCGGCACCAGCGCAATGCCGCGCTCGGTGACGCGGTGCGGCGGCTGGTTCTCGATGCGCGCGCCGTCATAGTGGATCGCGCCGTGCGTGACGCGCGCGTCGTCCAGGCCGATGAAGCCGGAGATGGCCCGCAGCGTGGTGGTCTTGCCGGCGCCGTTGGTGCCGAGCAGCGCGACGATCGCGCCCTGCGCCACCTGCAGCGACACGCCCTGCACCGCGGTGATCACGCGGTGGTAGGCAACTTCCACGTTCTCGAGCTTGAGCAGCGTCATTTTGACAGCGGCCGCTGCTTGAACGGCCAGAGGAGGAACCAGTCCTGCACCCGGCGCCAGATGCCGACCAGGCCTTGCGGCTCGAGCACCAGGAACAGGATCATCACCAGGCCGAAGGCCGCGTAATTCACCGCGAACACCACCGAGGCGAGGCGATCGGCGAGACCCAGCAATCGCATTGCCGCCTCGATCGCGTAGGGAAACACCGTGACGAATACCGTGCCGAGGACCGCGCCGAGGAGCGAGCCCATGCCGCCGATGATGATCATCGCTACATACTGGATGGTGAGGTAGAGGGAGAACGCCTCCACGGAAACAAAGCCGCGGTAGTAGGCGAACAGGCAGCCGGCGACCGCGGTGATGGCGGAGGAAACCACGAACGCGGCGAGCTTGGCGCGGCGCACGCTGATGCCGAGCGCCTCCGCTACCGCCTCGCGGCCGTGCACCGCGCGCCAGGCGCGTCCCGTGCGCGCGCGCAACAGGTTCAAGCTGAAGAGCAGGTTCGCCACGGCAAAGGCAAGCAGCACGAAGTACCAGGCGCGTGCGTCGCGCAGCACCCAATCGCCGATGCGCGGCGGGTCGATGACGATGCCGGTGGAAAAGCCGCGCCGCGTCTCGTACTCGGCGCCGGCGTGAATGACGATGAAGTGCAGCGCGAGCGTGGACACCGCGAGATAGAGTCCGCGCAGGCGCAGGCTGGGAAGGCCGAATGCGATACCCAGGCCCGCACCCACGAGCGCGGCCGCAGGCAGCGTGACCCAGAAAGGCGCGCCCAGTTCCTTGAAGAGGATGCCGCCCGTGAACGCGCCCGCCGCGAGAAGTCCCGCATGGCCGAGCGAGATCTGGCCCGCGTAGCCGGTGAGCAGCATCAGCGCGACGGCCCCGATGGAGCCGAGCAGCACCTGGTTGGCGAGGTCCAGGGCGAGCGGGCCGGCGACGAAAGGATAGGCCGCGAGGGCCGCGGCAAAGGCGAGTGCGGCGGCCTTCTGCGTGCGCGTCTCCAGCAGCGCAGTGTCCTGCGCATAGCGCGTGCGGAAGTAGCCGCTGGCGCGCGGCAGGCTCATACGCGGTCCAGTTCCTCGCGCGAGCCGAACAGGCCCCAGGGCCGCAGCACCAGCATCGCGAGGAGCACCACGAAAGGCACCACGTCCGAGAGCAGCGGATCCACGTAGTAAATGAGGAGCACCTCGGCGCCGGCGACGATGAGCGAACCCACGAGCGCGCCCAGGAGGCTATCCAGTCCGCCCACCAGCGCCGCGGGGAATGCCTTCAGGCCGATCGTCACCAGCGTGCCTTCCAACCCTGCGTCGCTGGCGAGCAGCATCCCGGCCATGCCGCCGGTGAAGGTGGCGAGCGCCCAAGCGAGCGCGTAGATGCCGTGCAGCCGCACGCCGCGCTGCGCCGCGAGCAGCGGGTTCTGGCCCGCGGCGCGCATGCGCAGTCCCCAGCGCGTGCCGCGCAGAAAGGCGAACAGCGACCCATAGACGAGCGCGGTTCCAAGCACGAGCGCCGCGCCCACGGCGGATATGCGTGCGCCGCCGCCCACGTCGAACGAGGCGTTGGTCCAGCCCAGGTCGCGCAGCGGGTACTGTGTCTGCGTGCCGAAGAAGAGCACCATCAGCCCGCGCAGCAGGATGCCGAGCGCGATCGTCGCCAGCACCGCGGCCAGCACCGACTCGCCGGTCATGCGCCACATCAGCGCCGCGTACACCGCGGCGCCGACCGCGAGCGCGAGGCCCGCGGCGGCGGCGACCGCAAGCAGCGGGTGCCCGGAAAACAGCGACGCCGTGGCATACAGGCCGTAGGCGCCGAGCATCATCAGCTCGCCGTGCGCGAGAGACAGCACGCGGCTGACGCGGTAGATAAGGACGTAGCCGCAGCAGATCAGCGCATAGATCGACGCGAGGACCGTGATGTTGACGGCGAGCTGCAAAGCCTGGTGCCCGGCGCCGGCCGCTAGCGCTTGACGTCGATCGGCTGCCAGTCCTGTACGCGCGCCACGCGGTTGGCGGCCGGGTCCCAGCGCCAGACGCGGTAGTACTGCCGGGTGCGGAAGTGGTTGTCCTTCGTCCACTCCAGCGGCCCGCCGCGCAGGCCCTTGAGGTCCACCTTCAGTGCGTTCATCGCGGCAAGCAGCTTCTGCGGCGTCGGCGGCCAGGAGGTGTTGCGCAGCGCGGTCTCCAGCACCAAACCCGCGACGAATCCTTCGGTGAGATAGGACACGGGGTGCGAAAGGCCCGCGCGGTGCGCCACCGCGCGCATCTCGGCGTGCATCGGCAGGTTGTCCTCGAGGAAGGCGTTGGTGCCGATCACGTAGAAGGCGCCGTCCTTCACGCGCGCCAGCTCGTCCTCGGCGTTGAGGTGCGCCCAGGTGATGTAGCGCCCGTTCCATCCCAGGCGCCGCATCGCCTCGAAGGTGCGCACTTGCGACACCCAGGGCGCCCACGAGTACATCCAGTTCGGGTTGGCGTCCTTCAGCTTGGTTGCGAACGGCGTGTAGTCGGGCGTCGGCGGCGGCGTGATCTGCTTTTCCACCGGCGTCATGCCGAGCGTCTTCGACAGGCCCTCCGCGTAGTCGATCTCGCCGCGCGAGATCGGGATCGCCATGGCGGCGAAGCCGATGCGCACCGGCTCCTTCGACTGGGCCTTCACGAAGGCGAGCGCCGCCTGCGAGTCGAGGTTGGCGCCGAATGCGGTCGAGCAGAACTGCAGCGGGTCGGCCGGCGGGAAGGTGTCCTTCGGACAGACCGCGCCGGCAAAGTAGAGCGGAATGCCGGCGCTCTTCGCCTCGGCGACCATCGGCGCATAGGTGGAGGAGAGGCTCGTATTGAGCAGCATCAGCACCTTCTCCTGCGACACGAGTTGCTTTGCATTCGCTGCGGCGCGCGAGGGCTGCGCCTGGTCATCCAGCACCACCAGGCGCACCGGCTTGCCGTTGATGCCGCCCTTGGCGTTCAGGTGCTCGAGATAGGCCTTCATTGCGTCGACCGTCGGCGCGTAGGTGCCGGCGACCGGCCCGGTCATCGCCGCGGAGACGCCGACGACGTAGGCGTCCTGCGCGGCGCCGGCGAGCGGCAGCGCGGCAAGCGCTGCGGCAACAAGTAGCTTTCTCCTCATGGCTTTCTCCTCCTCATTTCAGGGTTTCAGGGTATTGCCGACACCTGCCGCGACGAGCCGCTCCTCGCGGTCGTCGTACATCGATTCGACCAGCTCGCTGAAGCGCTCCAGCATCAGCGCGCGCTTCACCTTGCGCGTGGGTGTCACCGGCTCGCCTTCTTCTTCCGGGTCGAGCGCCTTGGGCAGCACACGGAACGCCTTGAGCTGCTCCACGCGCGCGAGCTGCGCATTGGCGCGTTGCACCTCGCCCGCCAGCAGCTTCGTCACCGCCGGATGCTGCGCGAGGCTGGTGAACCCAGTGTAGGCGATGTCCTGGCTGCGCGCCCACTCCGCCACGGTGTCGAAGTCGATCTCGATCAGCGCGGTCAGGTACTTGCGCGAGTGGCCGATCACCATCGCCTCTGCGACGTAGGGGCTTGCGCGCAGCAGGCCTTCGATCGCGGAGGGCGAGAGCGTCTTGCCGCCCGAGGTGACGATGAAATCGCGCGCGCGGTCCACCAGCCTGAGATTGCCGTCCCGCAGCTCGCCGACGTCGCCCGTGTGCAGCCAGCCCTCGGTGTCGAGCACGGCGCGCGTCGCCTCGGGATTGCTCCAGTAGCCGTCGAAGACGTGCGGCCCGCGCACCAGAATCTCGTTGCCTTCGCCCAGGCGCAGCTCGATCCCGGCAGCGACGCTGCCCACGCTTCCCGGCCGCGCGAATGGGCCCTTCTGGCCCGCGATGATGGCGCCCGCTTCCTCGGTCTGGCCGTACATCTCGAGAGTGTTCACGCCCCAGATCTGCCAAAGCGCGGCAGTATCGGGCGGCAGGGCAGCGCCGCCGGAGACCATCAGCTCGACTTCATCCAGGCCCAGCTTGGAGAGCAGCGGGCGGAACACCAGCGCTAGCGCGAGAGTGTAAGGCAAAGAGAAGTGCGTGCCGCGCTCCCAGCGCGCGCGTGCGTGCCGCCGCCCGATGCCGAGCGCCGCGTTGTAGGCGAGGCGCTTGGCGCGCGAGCTCGCCGCAATGCCGATCAGCGCCTGCGAGGCGAACTTTTGCAGGTAGCGCGGCACCGTGAAGAGCACCGTGGGCGCCACCTCGAAGAGCGTCTGCGGCAGGTCCTCCACGTCCTCGCCGTAGTGCGGCACGAGGCGCGAGAGCAGGGGCAGCGTGATCGCCACGTCGCGCCCCAGGATGTGGCAAGGCGGCAGGTAGACTACCGTGCGCTGCTCGCGCGCGGCGAGCGCAGGGTAGTGCGCGAGCACGTTGCCCGCGGCCGCTACGTGCTTGGCGTGTCCCACCACCGCGCCCTTGGGCTGTCCCGTGGTGCCCGAGGTATAGACGATGAACGCTGGTGCGCCGGGATCTAGCGCTCGGGCGAGAGGCGCGAGGGCCTCGGCGCCGGCTTCGGCGCCCATTTCCAGCACGGCGGCGAAGGACTTCAGCTTCGGATGCGCATAATCGAACATCGCCGAATCGTCGATCACGAGGATCCAGCGCAGCGCGGGCAAGCTGTCTGCAAGCGGCAGGATCTTGTCCACGTACTCCTGGTTCTCGGCAACGAAGACGGCGGCGCCGCCGTCGCGCATCTGGTAGGCAAGCTCCTGCGCGGAGGCCGTGGGATAGATGCCGTAGGTGATCGCGCCCGCGGCCTGCGCGCCGAGATCCGCGAGCGCCCATTCCTCGCAGGCATCGCCCATGATCGCGACGCGCTCGCCGGGCACGAGCCCCTGCGCGCGAAGCCCCAGCGCACATCGCGCCACGCGCGCCGCGTACTTGCTCCAGCTGTGTTCCTCGTAGAGGCCCAGGCGCTTCGCGCGGTAGGCGATGCCATCCGGTTCGCGCGCGGCGCGCTCGACAAGGAGATGGAGGACGCTCGTCACGCTAGTGCGCCCACGCGCGCGGCGGCGCGCCGACATCGCGGAAGGCGCGCAGCAGCAGATCCACGTAGCTTTCCACGATGCGCTCGTGGGTTGCGCCCGGCTCGCGCCCGTACCAGAGCGCGGCGGAGTTGCCGAGGCCCAGGAGCGCGAGGGTCGCCATGCGCGCATCCAGGTCCGCGCGGAACTCGCCGCTCGCGATGCCCTTGCCGATGACGCGCTCGATGATGCGCTCGTAGCGCCTTTCGATCGCGCGGATGCGCTTGCGCGCGGGGTCCGGCAGGAAGCGCCGCTCGCGCAGGAAGGCGAGCGTGAAATCCAGGCGCTCGCGCATCGGCGCAAGGTGCTGGACGACGAGTTGCGCCACCTTGTCGGCGGCGCTGCCCGGGCCGCGCTGGATGGCGAGCGCGCGCACGGCGTAATCCTCCACGCCGTCGGCGCACACCGCCTCGAGCGCCGCCTCCTTGGACTCGAAGTAGTAGTACAGGCTCGCCTGGCGGATGCGGAGCACATCGGCGATGTCCTGGGTGGAGGCGCCGTGATAGCCGCGGGCGGCGAACACCTTGGCAGCCGCGGCAACCATCTCGTCGGCGCGCCGGCGACGCGGCGCGGCGGCCGGCGCCGATTTGCGCTCAGCGCGTGCCATGACCCGCGTGCGCGCGCTCGCGCAACAACGTCGTCGCGGCCGGCCTTGCTGGCTTGCGCATCGGACCCTCCTCCGTTGTCTATAGTACTATAGGTAAAGCTTCGGGGAGGACCACCATGAGCATCGCTGCAAGCGGGCGCCCGCCCTTTCGCGCCGACCACATCGGCAGCCTGTTGCGCCCGCGCAAACTGCGCGACGCATTCCGCGCGCATGCCGAAGGCAAGCTGGACGAGCGCGCCTTCCGCAGCGTCCAGGACGAAGCGATCCGCGAGGTGGTGAAGCTGCAGGAGGACTGCGGCCTGCAGGTGGTGACCGACGGCGAGTTCCGGCGCATCTCCTACTGGGAGAAGTTCGTGCGCCTGACCAAGGGCCTCGTCGTCAAGGACGCGGTGTTCAAGTTCCACGACGAGCATGGCCACAGCAGCGACTTCACCGCGCCCTACGTCACGGCCAAAGTGGGCCGCGCCGAGCCGATTACCCTGGACGAGTACCGCTTCGTCGCGCCGCTCACCAAGGCGACGCGCAAGGTGACGATGCCCGCGCCCTCCACGATGCACTTCTACCGCTTCACGCAGTTCGGCGAACCCGGCATCTACGCCAGCGCGAAAGAATTCTTCGCCGACCTCGGCAAGGTGTACCGCGAGGAGATCGCGGACCTCGCGCGCGCGGGCTGCCGCTACGTGCAATTGGACGAGGTGGCGCTCGCGGTGCTGTGCGATCCCGCCGCGCAGGCCAAGGTGCGCGCCGCGGGCGGAAATCCCGACGCTCTGGTGGATCTCTACGTGGACGCGATCAACGAGGCGGTGAAGGCCCGGCCCGCGGACATGACCGTAGGCGTGCACATGTGCCGCGGCAACTACAAGGGCATGTACCTCTCGGAGGGCGGCTACACCTCGATCGCCGAGCGCCTGTTCCAGCGCGCGCAGGTGAACCACTTCCTGCTCGAGTTCGACACGCCGCGCGCGGGCGACTTCACGCCGCTCGCCATGGTGCCGAAGTCGAAGGGCGTGGTGCTGGGCCTGGTGAGCTCCAAGGTCCCGCAGCTCGAGCCGCTCGATCTGCTGAAGCGCCGCGCCGCGGAGGCGGGCAAGCACATCGATCTTGCGCAATGCGCGATCGGCCCTCAGTGCGGCTTCGCCAGCACCATGGGCGGCAATCCGCTGACCGAGGCCGACGAGCGCGCGAAGCTCAGGCTCTGCGTGGAGGCCGCGGGCGCGATCTGGGGCTAGTCCAGCACTTCCTTGAGCTTCTCGGCGGGCACGCGCGGCGCGACGCCGGCGCGTTCTTCCTGCAGCAGCATGGGGGTGCGCGAATCGCGCTCGCCCCAGCCGCGGCGCAGCGCCTCCTCGAACTCCCCCATTGCCAG
>JBGPPD010000118.1:0-9031 GCA_041488375.1 Gammaproteobacteria bacterium
CCTCAACGGCCTCAAGGTGGTCGGCAAGGACCTCGCGCAAGTGAAGCTGGTCGCCTCGGGCGCCGGCGCCGCGGCGCTCGCCTGCCTGGACCTGCTGGTGAAGATGGGCATGCCGATCGGCAACATCACCGTCACCGACATCAAGGGCGTGGTCTACAAGGGCCGCAGGGAGGAGATGGACCCGGACAAGGAGCGCTATGCCAGGGACCTCAAGGCGCGCACGCTCGACGAGGTAATCGCCGGCGCGGACGTGTTCCTCGGCCTGTCGGCGGGCGGGGTGCTCAAGCCCGCGATGGTGAAGAAGATGGCCGAGCGGCCGCTGATCCTGGCGCTCGCCAACCCGGAGCCCGAGATCCGCCCGGAGCTGGCCAAGGCGGCGCGGCCCGACTGCGTCATCGCCACCGGGCGCTCGGACTATCCCAACCAGGTGAACAACGTGCTGTGCTTTCCGTTCATCTTCCGCGGCGCGCTGGACGTCGGCGCCACCACCATCAGTGCCGAGATGGAACTCGCGGCGGTGCGCGCCATCGCCGAGCTGGCGCAGGCCGAGACCTCGGAGCAGGTGGCGCTCGCCTACAACATCGAGTCGATCAGCTTCGGCCCCGAGTACCTGATCCCGCGGCCGTTCGACCCGCGCCTCATCGCGCGCGTGGCGCCGGCGGTGGCCAGGGCGGCGATGGCCTCCGGCGTGGCCACGCGGCCGATCGCGGACCTGGATGCCTACCGCGAATCCCTGTCGCAGTTCGTCTACCACTCGGGCCTGATCATGAAGCCGCTGTTCGCGGCGGCGAAAGCCAAGCCCAAGCGCGTGGTCTACGCCGAGGGCGAGGACGAGCGCGTGCTGCGCGCGGTGCAGATCGTGGTGGACGAGGCGCTGGCGCAGCCGATGCTGATCGGCCGGCCGCCGGTGCTCGAGCAGCGCATCGAGCGGCTCGGCTTGCGCATCAAGGCGGGCCGCGATTTCCACCTGATCAACCCGGAACTCGACCCGCGCTACCGCGACTACTGGAGCAGCTATCACAAGATGGTGGAAAGGAAGGGCGTCTCGCCCGAGTACGCCAAGGTGGAGATGCGCCGGCGCAACACGCTGATCGGCGCCATGCTGATGGTCAAGGGCGAGGCCGACGGCATGCTGTGCGGCACCTTCGGCACGCACGCCCTGCACCTGCACTACATCGACCAGGTGATCGGCCTGCAGCCCGGGGTGCGCCACTACGCGGCGATGAACGCGCTGGTGCTGCCCAACCGCACGGTGTTCATCTGCGACACCTACGTCACGCCCGACCCGGACGCCGAGCACGTCGCGGAGATGACCATCCTCGCCGCGGAGGAGGTGCGCCGCTTCGGCATTGCGCCCAAGGTGGCGCTGCTCTCGGCGTCCAATTTCGGCTCGCTCGAGCTGCCCTCGTCGCGCAAGATGCAGCGCGCGCTCGCCATCCTGCAGGAACGCTCGCCGCAACTGGAGGTGGAGGGCGAGATGCATGGCGACGCGGCCCTGTCCGAGGAGATCCGCCTCAAGGTGTTCCCGAATTCGCGCTACCGGGGGCAGGCCAACCTGCTGATCATGCCGACGCTGGACGCGGCCAACATCGCGTTCAACCTGCTCAAGACCTCGGCCGGCGACGGCGTCACCATCGGCCCGATCCTGCTCGGCGCGGCGCGCGCGGCCCATATCCTCACGCCCTCGGCCACCGTGCGCCGCATCGTCAACATGACCGCCCTCACCGTGGTCGACGTCAACGCCCCGCGCGCGGGCGTCGAGCCGGGCCTGTTCTAGGCGGCGGGCGCGATGGCGAGCGAGTCGAGCGCCGGCAACGTGGCGCAGCTTCCCTCCCCCCGCCTCAAGCCGCGCGCCGGCCTGGTGCTGACCGGGGGCGGCGCGCGCGCCGCCTACCAGGTGGGCGTGGTGAAGGCGGTGCGCGACGTCCTCGGCAATCCGGTGAAGAACCCGTTCCCGATCCTGTGCGGCACCTCCGCCGGCGCGGTCAACGCCGCCACGCTGGCGGTGTTCGCCGACGATTTCACGCGCGCGGTGGCCAACCTGCTCGAGGTGTGGGAGAACATGCAATGCGCCCACGTGTACCGCACCGATTTCCCCAGCATCCTGGGCAGCGGCGCGCGCTGGCTCGCCGCGATGATGCTGCTCTCGCGCGGCAGCCCGGTATCGCTGCTGGACAATACCCCGCTCAAGGAAATGCTCGAGAAGAGCATGCCCTTCGAGCGCATCCAGCAGCACATCGACGCCGGCGCGCTGTACGCGGTCTGCGTCACGGCTTCCGGCTACACCTCCGGGCAGAGCGTGTCCTTCTTCCAGGGCGGCTCCGGGCTGGAAGGCTGGGAGCGCAACCAGCGCATCGGCGCCGCGGTGATGCTGAAGATCGAGTACCTGCTCGCCTCCGCGGCGCTGCCGTTCATCTTCCCGGCGGTCAAGGTGCACCGCGAGTATTTCGGCGACGGCTCGATGCGCCAGATCGCGCCGGTCAGCCCGGCCCTGCACCTGGGCGCGGACCGCGTGCTGATCGTCGGCACCGGGCGCCAGAACGCCGAGCAGTCGCGCGCGCGGTCCAACGTCTACCCCTCGCTGGCGCAGGTCGCCGGCCATGCGCTCAACTCGATCTTCCTCGACAGCCTGGCGGTGGACATCGAGCGCCTGGAGCGCATCAACCGCACGGTGCAGCTGATCCCGCGCGAAAAGCTCGAGGACTCCAACGTCATGCTGCGCCCGGTGAAGGTGCTGTTCATCACGCCGTCGCAGCCGATCGAGCGCATCGCCGCGCGCTTCGTGCACGAGCTGCCGCTCAGCGTGCGCTTCATCCTGCGCCCGACCGGCGCGCTGTCGCGCGCGGGCTCCAACCTGGCGAGCTACCTGCTGTTCGAGGAATCGTTCTGCCGTGCGCTGATCGACCTGGGCTACCAGGACACGATGGCGCGCGAAACCGAGGTGAAGGAATTCTTCACCGGAACCTGAGGCTGCCATGAGCGAACCAAACCCGCCGCAGGACCCTTTCGAGATCTTCCGCCGCTTGTGGGGGCCGCTCGGCCTGCCGGTGCCCGGCATGGCCATGCCGACCATGGACCCGAAGGAAGTCGAGAAGCGCGTCGCCGACCTGAAGTCGGTGGAGGCCTGGCTGTCGATGAACCTCAACATGGTGCGCTTCGCCATCCAGGGGCTGGAAGCGCAGCGCGCCGCGCTGGTGGCGATGAAGAGCGGCACCAGCGAGAGCGCGCTTGCCGGGATGGCCGCGGCGGGCGCCAATACCGCCGCCAGCAGCATGCTGTGGCCGTGGGCGGTGATGCAGCAGGCGATGGCGGGCGGCGCGCCTGCCGCCGCCGAACCGGCCGCGCCGGACAAACCGAAGGAATGAGCGCAATTCAACGAGGAGCAACCTGAAATGACCAAGGCAGTCAGATTCCACAAGACCGGCGGACCCGAAGTGCTGCAGCTGGACGACGTGCAGGTGGGCGAGCCGGGGCAGGGCCAGGCGCGGATCCGCCACACGGCGATCGGCGTCAATTTTGTCGACACCTACCAACGCTCGGGCCTCTACCCGATGCAGCTGCCGCAGACCGCGGGCAACGAGGGCGCGGGCGTGGTCGAGGCCGTCGGCTCCGGCGTCACGCTGGTCAAGCCCGGTGACCGCGTGGCCTACACCGGGGTGATCGGCTCCTATTGCGCGCAGCGCGTGCTGGCGGCGGACCGCCTGGTGAAGATTCCCGAGGGCATCAGCGAAGAGCAGGCGGCCTCGATGATGCTCAAGGGCATGACGGTGCAGTACCTGATCCACCGCACCTACGCGGTGAAGCCGGGCGACACCGTGCTGTGGCACGCCGCCGCCGGCGGCGTGGGCCTCATCGCCTGCCAGTGGCTCAAGGCGCTCGGCGCCACCGTCATCGGCACCGTCGGCTCGGAGGAGAAGGCCAAGCTGGCCAAGGCGCATGGCGCCCACCACGTCATCAACTACAGCACGGAGAACTTCGTCGCGCGCGTAAAGGAGATCACCGGCGGCAAGGGCGTGCCGGTGGTGTACGACTCGGTGGGCAAGACCACCTGGGAGGGCTCGCTCGACTGCCTGCGCCCGCTGGGCATGTGGGTCACGTTCGGCAACGCTTCCGGGGCGGTGCCGCCGTTCAACACCCTGGTCCTGGCGCAGAAGGGCTCGCTGTTCCTGACGCGCCCGACGCTGGCGACCTACACGGCGTCGCGCGTCGATCTCGAGGCCACCTCGAAATCGCTGTTCGACATCGTCAAGTCGGGCAAGGTGAAGATCGAGATCAGCGCGCGCTACAGGCTGGCCGACGCGGCGCAGGCGCACCGCGACCTCGAGGGGCGCAAGACCACCGGCTCGGTGATCCTGCTGCCGTAGGGTGGGCCGGGGCCCACCTTGTCGGGAAAAGGAAACGCCGCCCGCGGGCGGCGTTTTTCATTCGCGGATCGTTGACCCGGGCTACTTGATGTTCAGGATCTTCATCGCCTTGGCGAGCGTATCCACCGAGGCCTGGTGCTTGCCGGCCTTGTGCAGCACCTCGCCGTCGGCGCGGAACTTCTTCACGTCGCCCATCTGCTGGGCGCTCAACTTGGGATTGCCCGCCAGCGCGGCATCGATCTTCTTCATGTCGGCGGGGCAGTGGAACGCGAACGCGGCCGAGCTGGCGAAGGCCAGGGCGGCGAGCAGTGCGAGTCTGGATTTCACGGGGTCCTCCTTGGACGATTTGGGCGGGATTGCCTGCCGGGACAGCTTATCATCCCGGTTGGGACGCAAACACGGGCGGCAAAGGCGATATTCCGCATGCGCGCGACGCTGATCCACGACAGGCCGATCGAGCTGGACGCGGCCTGGCTGCGCCGGCATTTCGCCGCCGGCGGCACGCCGGGCGAGACCCTGTACGGCGACCAGGGCGCGGACGCCGGGCGCGCGGCCGCGCGCCGGCCGGCCTCGGTGCTGGTGCCGATCGTACAGCGTCCCGAGGAACTGCGCGTGCTGTTCACGCGCCGCACCGCGCAACTGCGCGACCACTCCGGCCAGATCAGCTTTCCCGGGGGGCGCGCCGAGCCGCACGACCCCTCGGCCGAGGCGACCGCCCTGCGCGAGGCCGAGGAGGAGATCGGCCTCGACCCGCGCCGCGTGGAGGTGCTGGGCAGACTCTCCGACTACCACACGCGCACCGACTTTCGCGTCACGCCGGTGGTCGCCCTGGTGGCGGCGCCGTTCGAACTGCGGCTGGATGCGCACGAGGTGGACGAGGTGTTCGAGGTGCCGCTGTCGTTCCTGCTCGATCCCGCCAACCACCAGCGGCACGCGCGCGAATTCCAGGGCCGCCAGGCGCACTACTTCGCGATGGTGTGGGGCGAGTACACCATCTGGGGGGCGACGGCCGGCATGCTGGTGAACCTGTACCGCTACCTCGCACAGTCGCAGTCCGCGGCATGAGCGTGCTCGCCATCATCGCGGCCTTGCTGCTGGAGCAGTGGCGGCCCCTCGGCGACCGCAAGGCCTACTTCGCGGTGCTGGCGCGCTGGGCCAACTGGCTGGAGCGCTCGTTCAATGCCGGCGAAGCGCGCCACGGCAGCATCGCCTGGCTGGTGGCGGTGCTGCCGGTGCTCGCCGCGGCCGTCGCGGCGTACTACCTCCTGCTGTGGGCCAGCCCGCTGCTCGCGCTGCTGTTCGACGTGGCCGCGCTCTACCTGACCCTCGGCTTCCGGCAGTTCAGCCACTACTTCACCGACCTGCAGCTGGCGATTCGCGCCGGGGAGGTGGACCGCGCGCGCGAGCTGATCGGCGCCTGGCGCGGCGAGCCGGCGCAGCACCGCAGCCGCGAGGAGGTGATCCGCCTGGCGATCGAGGAGGCGCTGGTGGCTTCGCACCGGCATGTGTTCGGCGTGCTGTTCTGGTTCCTGCTGCTGCCCGGCCCGAGCGGGGCGATCCTGTACCGCCTGGCGCTGCACCTGCACCGACGCTGGCAGGGCCTGGGCGCTTTCGGCGCTTTCGCCGGGCGCGTGGTGCGCGTGCTCGAATGGCCCGCCGTGCGGCTGACCGCCGCGTCCTTCGCGGTGGTGGGCGACTTCGAGGACGCGGTCTACTGCTGGCGCACGCAGGCGGCCGGCTGGAGCGATCCGGACGCCGGCGTGGTGCTCGCCGCCGGCGCCGGCGCGCTGGGCGTGCGCCTCGGCATGCCGCTCACCGCGATCGACGGCGTCGAAGTGCGACCGGAGCTGGGATTGGGCGAGAGCGCCGACAGCCCGTTCCTCGACAGCGTGGTGGGCCTGGTGTGGCGCGCGCTGGTGGTGTGGGTGTTCCTGCTGCTGCTGCTCGCGCTGGCGAGCGCGTTCTAGCGCCTGCTAGCGGCCGCAGCGCCAGCACTGCGTGAACTGCGGCTCGAGCCGCTCGCCGCAGGCCGGACAGTCCCACGCGGGGCCGGCGACCGGCCTGCCTTCGCGCAACAGGGTTTCGGCGCGTCCCGCCTCGCTGGCGTCCACCACCCAGACTTCCGCCTGGCACTCGGCGGGCGGCAGCTCGCCCATGGCGGAGGCGAGGCGTTCGTTGCGCACCACGGCGCGGATGCCCTCTGCCTCAAGCAGGTTCCTCGCGTGGTGCACCGCGACCAGGTCGAAGGAGCTGTAGACGCGCCTCAAAGGTCGAACAGCGCGTCGCACTTGGCCGCGCAGATGAAATCGTTCTCCGACAGCCCGTTCACCGCGTGCGTCCAGTAGGTGACGCGGCACTGGTTGTAGCCGACGGCGAGGTCGGGGTGGTGGTCCTCGCGGTGTGAGACCCAGGCCAGCGCGTTCACGAAGGCCATGGCGTGGTGGTAGTTGGCGAAGGCGTACACCTTGACCAGCTTGCCGTCCTCCAGCAGCCAGCCCTTGAGCTGCCTCAACAGCTCGCGTGCCTGTTGCGGGCCATAGGCCGGCACGCCGCCCTCGCAGGGCCTGCACTTCCTCTTCGCGAGCGTCTCCATGTGGCCTCCTAGGTGCCGGCTTGCAGGCGCGCGATGCGCGCGGCGGCCGGCGGGTGCGAATCGTAGAACGCGGAATGCAGCGGGTCCGGGGTGAGCGTGGCCGCGTTGTCCTGGTACAGCTTGACCAGGGCGCGCACCAGCTCGGCGGCGCTGGCGTGCGACGCGGCGTAGGCGTCGGCCTCGAACTCGTGCCTGCGCGAAAACAGGCTGAGCAGCGGCTGCAGGAAAAACGTGAACACCGGCATCACCAGCACGAACAGCAGCAGTCCCGTCGCCGCGCCCGGCGCCCCCGCGTGCAGGCCGTCATAGAACCAGGGATCGTCGATCAGCCGGCCCAGCACCCAGAGCAGCGCGAAGGACAGCGCGAACATCACCGCGATGCGCTTCCAGACGTGGTGCCGCCGGAAATGCCCCAATTCGTGCGCCAGGACCGCTTCGACCTCGCCGGGCATCAGGCGCGAGAGCAGGGTGTCGAAGAACACGATGCGCTTGGCGGCGCCGAAGCCGGTGAAGTAGGCGTTGCCGTGCGCCGAGCGCTTCGAGCTGTCCATCACGTACAGGCCCTTGGAGCGGAAGCCGCAGCGCGCGAGCAACGCCTCGATGCGTCCGGCGAGCGCCGGGTCGGCGAGCGGGGTGAACTTGTTGAACAGCGGCGCGATGAAGCTCGGGTAGATGAGCAGGATCAGCAGGTTGAAGCCGGTCCATACTGCCCAGACCGTCAGCCACCATTGCTCGCCCATGCGCTGCATCAGCCACAGCACCAGCACCAGCAGCGGCAGACCGAGCACGGCGCCGAGCAGCGCGTGCTTGGCCAGGTCGGCGAGGAACAGGGCCAGGGTCATGCGGTTGAAGCCGAAGCGCGCCTCGAGCACGAAGGTGCGGTAGATGGCGTTGGGCAGCTCCAGCACCGACAGCAGCAGCACCACGCTGGCCACCAGCGCGCTGCCGTGCGCGAGTCCGCCGGGCTCGAACACGCCGGCCCATTGCGCCGAGAGCCAGCGCAGCAGCCCGCCCAGCGTGAGCGCGAGCAGCGCGAGCGTGCCGAGCAGCAGGTCCACCATGCCCAGGCGCGACTTGGCCACCGTGTAGTCGGCCGCTTTCTGGTGCGCGGCCAGCGGCATCACCTCGGCGAATCCCGGCGGCACCGCGTCGCGGTGCGCGCGCACATGCGCGACCTGCCGCCGCGCGAGCCACAGGCGCGCCAGCGCCGCGGCGGCGAGCGCCGCGAGGAACAGCCAGGTAAAGTCGTTCGTCACGCCATGAGAGAATACGTCATGCCTGCAGACCAGAACAACCTGATCTGGATCGACATGGAGATGACGGGCCTCACGCCGGACTCCGACCGCATCATCGAGATCGCGCTATTGGTGACGGATGCGCAGCTCAAGGTGCTCGGCGAAGGGCCGGTGCTGGTGGTGCACCAGCCCGACGAGGTGCTCGGGGCGATGGACACGTGGAACAAGGGCGTGCACGGCAAGTCCGGACTGATCGACAAGGTGAAAGTCTCGCGCCTGGACGAGGCGGCGGTGGAGGCGAGGATGCTGGAGTTCCTCGCGCCCCACGTGCCCGCCGGCGCCTCGCCGATGTGCGGCAACTCGATCTGCCAGGACCGCAGGTTCCTCGCGCGCTCGATGCCGCGGCTGGAGTCGTTTTTCCACTACCGCAACCTCGACGTCTCCACCCTCAAGGAGCTGGTCAAGCGCTGGAAACCCGAAATCGCCAAGGGGCTGAAGAAGGAAGGCAAGCACGAGGCGCTCGCCGACATCCTCGACTCGATCGAGGAGCTGAAGTACTACCGCAAGACCATCATGACCATCTGAAAATCGGGGTCAGACCCCGATTTTCATTCCACCTCGACGATCACCTCGATCTCGACCGGGATGCCCATGGGGAGCGAACCCATGCCGACCGTGCGCGCGTGCTGCAAGGCTTGCTCGGCGCTCACAGCGGGACCATCTTGCCCGGGTTGAACAGGTTCTCCGGATCGAAGGTGCGCTTGATGTCCCGCATCAGGTCCACGGCCTCGCCCAGTTCCTCGGCGAGGTAGGCCTGCTTGCCCAGGCCGACGCCGTGC
>JBGPPD010000119.1:0-8935 GCA_041488375.1 Gammaproteobacteria bacterium
AGGTTGGCGACGATCAGCGCCACCGAGCGGTGGAAGCGCCGCGCGTGCGCGATCGCCTGCGCGGTGCGATCGCCCAGCAGCGTGCGGTTCGGCAGGCCGGTGAGCGCGTCGTAGTTGGCCAGGTGCAGGATGCGCGCCTCGTAGGCCTTTCGCTCGCGCATGTCGCGCGCGATGGTGGAGAAGAAGCGGATGCCGCCGTCGGCATTGCGGTGCGCAATCACCACTTGCGACACGGGGATTTCCTTGCCCTGGGGGTCGAGGATCGCGGTCTCGCCGGTCCACAGCCCCGAGCGTTCGGCGGTAGTGCGCGCCTCGTTGACAATGATCTCCCGCGCCCACGGCGGGTAGATGTCGAAGATCTCGCGGCCGACGATCTGCTCGCGCGTTACGCCGATCATGCGGCAGCCCGCGGCATTCAGGTAGATTTGCCGGCCGTCGGGATCGGACATGCCGACGTAGTCGCTGGTCGCCTCCATGATCTCGACCAGCCGCGCGCGCTCCTCCTCCGCCGCCCGGGTGCGGGCGCGCTCCGCCGCCTCGGCCAGCGCGCGCTGCACCGCCGTGCCCAGCCGGCGCATGTTGTTCTTCAGCACGTAGTCGGTGGCGCCGAGCCGGATCGCCTCGATCGCGCGCTCCTCGCCGATGGTGCCCGACACGAAGATGAATGGAATCGACGGCGCCAGTTCCTTCGCGATGCGCAGCGCCTGCAGGCCGTCGAGCACCGGCATGGAAAAGTCGGAGACGATCAGCTGCGGCGCGTCAGCGGCCAGCAACCGCCGCAGGTCCTCCTCTGTTTCCACGCGCTGCCATTGGACCTCGAAGCCTTCCTTCTCGATGGCGTGCAGCGCCAGTTCCGCGTCCAGCTCGGAATCCTCGACGAACAGCAGCTTCAGCTTCACGCCCGGCATCAGCTGCCCCCGGTCAGCGTGAAGAAGAACACCGCGCCTTTGCCGGGTTGCGCGTCGGCCCAGATGCGCCCGCCGTGGCGGTGCACGATGCGCTGCACGGTGGCGAGGCCGATCCCGGTTCCCGGATAGTCGTTGGCCTGGTGCAGGCGCTGGAACGCCCCGAACAGCTTGCCGACGAACTTCATGTCGAAGCCGGCGCCGTTGTCGCGCACGAAATAGGTCGCCTGGCCGCCGTCGCGCAGCGCGCCGACCTCGATGCGCGCCTTGGCCGTGCGCGCGGTGAATTTCCACGCGTTGCCCATCAGGTTCTCCAGCGCCACGCGCAGCAGCCGCGCGTCGCCGTCGACCACCATCTCCTCCCAGATCGACACCTCGACCGCGCGGGCCGGCTCGCGTTGCTGCAGTTCCGACGCCACCTCCGCGGCGACCCCGCTCAGGTTGACGCTCGAGCGTTCGAGCGCGCCGCGCGACACCTTGGAGAGGTTGAGCAGATCCTCGATCAGCTGCCCCATGCGGCCGGCGGAGAAGCGGATCTTGCCCAGGTAGCGCCGGGCCTCCTCGGGCACGCTGTCGGGGAAATCCTCGATCAGGGCCTGGCTGAAGCCGTCGATCGCGCGCAGCGGCGCACGCAGGTCGTGTGACACCGAGTAGCAGAAGGCCTCCAGCTCCCGGTTCGCGGACTCGAGCTGCGCGGTGCGCTGCTGCACCCGGGATTCGAGTTCCTGATTCAGGCGCAGCACCTCCTGCTCGGCGCGCGTGCGCTCCGCCACCTCGCGCGCCTGCTCGCGGTTGGACTCCTCGAGCGCCCGGGTGCGGCGCTCGATTTCCGCCAGCATGCCGTTGAAGGAGTCGACCAGCGTGCCGACCTCGTCCGTGCTCAGCCTCTGCGCGCGGCGCGAGTAGTCGCGCGTTTCCATGACCTGGCGCGCGATCTCGCTCACCGCCAGCAGCGGCCGCGTGACCAACCGCTGCAGGATCGCCGACAGGGCGAAGGCCACCAGCATCGCCAGCACCAGGACCGAGGCCGCGATGAACAGGTAGCCGGTCAGCCTGTCGTACAGCGCGTAGTCCGCGCGCACGTACACGGTCCCGAGGATCTCGCCGTTGTCGACGATGCGCTTGAATGCGATCAAGTCGTGACCTTCGATGCGAGTCCCGTCGGCCTCGGGCAGCTTCGGGAACGTACGCTCGCTGTCGTCGCGCGCGAATACCGCGAATCGCGCTCCCTTGGCGTTGTAGATGACGGCTGCGCCCACCTGCGGCCGGTAGCGCAGCAAGCCAAGGTTCTCCGCCGCCACCTTGGCATCGTCGAAGATCAGCGCCGGTGCCGTGGTGCGGCCCAGCAGGTCGGCCTGCGTGGTCACGTCGGAGACCAGGTCGCGGTGGTAGCTGCGCAGCTGGTACGCGATCATCGCGCCGAGGGCCACCACCACCGCGGCCATGGTGGTCATCAGCACGATGGCGAGCAGTTTGTGCTGCAGGGATCTGAGCAGCGGCCGCTTCATGAGGGCCCCGCCAGGACTTTGCGCGCCACGGCCAGCAGCCGGGCGCTGATCCGAAGGTTTCCCGATTCCGCCGGCTGCGGCGCGATGTCGAAGCGCACCTTGTCGTCGACCAGGATGAAATTGATCATGCTGCCGGCCGCGTGCACGCCCTCGGACTCGGTGACCACCAGCGTCGGCTGCCCCTTGACCGCCGCGATCAGCTCCGCCAACCGCGTCCCGTCCGCCCCGCCGACGAACAGCATCTGCAGCCCGGCGAGCGGCGCGCCGCGCTTGAGCTTGCGCACGCTGACGCCGCGGCCATGGATGGTGCGATGCTCGACCACGCGGGCCAGTTCGTCGGCGATCGCGTCGGCCGCGAGCACGCCGATGACGAACGGGCTGTCGGGCCTGGCGAAGGCCGCGGGGGGCCATTCGACGTAGTCGCAGAACTTGTACAGGAACGCCGCCTTGATGCGCACTTCCGCGGCCCGGGCTTCCTCCTGCGCCTGCGCGCAGGGCGGGGCCAGGCACAGGGCGAACAGGATCGCCAGCGCCCAGGGCCTCACGGCGTCCACCTGACCTTGAAGAACGCGCTGCGCGCGATCTCGCTGCGCGTCGCGGCCGCACCGAATTCCGGGTGTGCTGGATCGAAGAGGTTCTGCAGGGTCAGGGAAAGTTCGACATCGCGCCGCGCCTGCCATGCATAGCGCGCGTCGACCGCGATGTAGGCCGGCACGGCGGGCACCGGCAGTTCGCCCACGCGCCGCAGCAGGATGTCCAGTTCCTGGCGCGGCGCCAGGTTGTGCGAGGAACGCAGCGTCCACAGGTATTCAGGATCGTTGCCCAAGGCGCTGGGTCCGGTCGGATCCGTGCTGCCGGGCTTCAGGTGCAGGTCCTTGCGAAGCGTCGTCAGTCCGCCGCTCAGGCGCCAGGAGGGCGCCGCCTGCCACGCGGCCCATGCCTCCATGCCGTAGACCTTGCCCTCGATCATGTTCTGGATCACCGCTGGCGGCGGCTGGCCGCTGCGCAGGCGATCCCAGTCGTAGTGGAACACGGCCAACGAGTACGTGAATCCGCGCGCCGGCTGGGCGCGATAGCCCACTTCATAGACGTTGGCCACTTCCGAGACGAAGTCCGGTCCGCCATTGACGATACGGATCGCGCTGGACGGCGGAAAGATGAATATTTCGCGGTCCAGCCGCGCCGGCGCGCGCACGGCGCGCGAAGCCGCCCCCCACAGCAGGCTGGAGCTCGACACCGTCCAGGCCAGCCGGGCGCTAGGCAGCGACTCGGTACCCGTGTAGTCATTGCGCTCGAGCTTGACGCTCAGCGTCAGGCTGAGCCGCCGGTTCAATTCGATCTCGTCCTGCGCAAAAACATTGACCCAGTCGAGATCCTTGCTGGGCGGCACGAAGCCGGCCACCAGACCGTCCAGGACCTCATCGTGTGCGTGCCGGTATCCCCCGCCCCATAGCAGCTTGTGGCGGCCGAGCGGCACGGCATGCTGGATCTCAAGGTCGAAAATGTCGACCTTCGGCCGAAAGGCGGCAAAATCCTCGCGATCGGTATGGTCGTAATAGGCCTGCACCCGGAGATCCGATCCGCTCGCGAACCTTCGCGTCCAGCGCGCCAGCAGGTTCATGCCGGAGACCTCTACGCGCCCCACGTCGGTGCCGAGGACCACCCCGCGCTGCTCGGACTTCGCGCTGTAGGCGTCCCCCTGCAGCGTGAAGGCGCTCCCCGCTCCACCCCAGTCGGCGCGGAATCCGGCCTGCGTCCGATCCCACCCATCGGCGACCGCGCTGCCGTTGGCGCGCATGGTGTTCTGCAGCCTGTCGGCCTTGCCGTAGATGCGGAAGTGGCCGTCCGAGCCGAGGGCGCCGCCGTGCCGCATTGCGGCACGCAGTTCCCGGTCGCCGCCGCCGGCGCTGGCGAGGTCGCCCTGCGTGGCGCCGGCGGGACGCGTGATCACGTTGATCACCCCGTTTACCGCGTTGGTGCCCCAGATCGTTCCGCCCGGGCCGCTGATCACCTCGATGCGCTCTACATCCTCGAGCATCACGTCCTGCATGTCCCAGAACACGCCGGAGAACAGCGGCGTGTAGACCGTGCGCCCGTCGATCAGCACCAGCAGCTTGTTGGCGATCGTGCTGTTGAAGCCGCGCGCGCTGATCGCGTATTGGCCGCTGTCGGCGCGCGCGACCTGCAGATTGGGCGCCAGCCGCAGCGCCTCCGGCAGGCTGGTCGCGCCAGAGCGCCGGATGTCGTCTGCGGTGATGACGAAGACGGAAGCCGCCGCCGTCGACAGACTTTCCGCATGGCCGGAGACGGAGGTGACTTCGATGTTGCCCAGTTCCTCCAGGCTCAGATCGGCAAGATCGCCAGCAGAGCGGGACTGGGCAGCCGCAATTCCCGCCGCCAGCGACAGGAGCGCCGCCGCCGCGGCGCGCCGTGCCGTCACTCCGAGCGAAGCCGTCATGTTCGAGCCCCCCCTCAACCTGAGCACCTTGCTTCCAGCAGGCGCCGGAGCCCTAAGCCTACTAATCCGCTCAGGTATTCGTCGAGTAGGAATTCCCGACAGTCATTGTCAGGAATACCCTATCTGTCAGGGCGTTCTCGAGTGCAAAAGCTTGTCAGGGGAGGATTACGCGGTAAGTCCGTGTCGCATCGCGAATTTCACCAGCTCAACGGTGTCCGGTACCCTGAGCTTGCGCATTATCCGTGTGCGGTACGTTTCCACGGTCTTGGGCGACAGCGACAGCTTCTGCGCGATGCTCGCTGTGGTGTGCCCTTCGACGACCAGCTGCAGCACATCGCGTTCACGCAGGCTCAGGCTGTCCATCGGGCTGACCCGCACGCCGTCACGCAGGTAGTCGTCGATCATCGTTTCCGAGATCTTGTGGCTCAGGTAGCGCTTGCCCGCATGCACGGCGCGTACCGCCTCGACCACTTCGTCGCCGGCGGATTCCTTGAGCACGTAGCCGTGCGCTCCCGCATGCAAGGCGCGATGGATGTGCTCCGCGCTCAGGTACATCGACAGAATCAAGACCTTCGTCTTCGGGCATTTCTCCAGGATGCGCCTTGTCGCCTCGATGCCATCAAGCTCCGGCATGGCAATGTCCATGATCACCACGTCGGGGTGCAGTCGCACCGCCTCCGCGAGCGCGTCGCGGCCGTTGCCCGCAACGCCCACCACCTGCAACTCGCCGCCGAGCTCGAGCAGGGCGCGCAGACCATCGCGCACCACGGCGTGGTCGTCGGCGAGCAATAGGGTGGTGCGCAGGGTTCCGCCTCAAGCGCCGTAATCGACCAGCACGCGCACGCCACGCCCCGGCGCCGCCTGCAGGTCGAAGCGCGCCCCGGCCGCTTCGGCGCGCTCGCGCATGATCATCAGGCCCCAGCCCTGCTTCCTGTCCGCCGAGGATTGCGCGGGATCGAAGCCTACGCCGTCGTCGTGCAGCGCGAGCTTCGCGCTGCCGCCGGCACCGGTGAGCGAAACCGCCACCAGGGTGGCCCGGGAATGCTTGGCGACGTTGTTCAGCGCCTCCTGCGCGATGCGGAACATCGCGACCTCGACGCCCTTCGGTATCCTGCCGTGCACGTCCTCGCCGTCGATCGCCACGCGAATGCCCGTGCGCTCGGCATAGGCCGACGCATGCGAGCGCAGGGCCGCGAGCAGCCCGTAATCGTCCAGCACGTGCGGACGCAGTTCCGACATCACGCCGCGCATTGCGTCGACCGTGCCTTCCACGAGGGACATGCAATCCTCGAGCTGAGCGATGACTGCGGGACTGGACCATGCCGCCAGCTCTCCCGTGATCACCCGCAGGTTGAGTCCGAGCGCGGTGAGGGACTGGCCGACGCGGTCGTGCAATTCCTGCGCCAGCCGGCGGCGCTCGGCCTCCTGCACCTCGACCAGCCGCCGCGACACCGAACGCAGCCGGTCCGCGACGCTGCGCGCACGCGCTTCGATCCAGGTCCGGTCGGTGATGTCGATCAGGATCCCCAACAGGCGCGTTGGCTGGTTGTCCGCGCCGTGCTCCATGCGCCCGCTGGTGATTACCGTACGCACCGCGCCGTCGGGCCGCACGATGCGGAACGGCTTGTCGTACACCTGCCCATGGTCGAGCGCGTTGCGCGATGCCTCGCTCATCCTTTCGCGATCTTCGGGATGCACCATTTCGAGGAAGCTGCCCAGCGACGGCTGGTAGCGCTCGTCCAGCCCGAAAATCGCCCGCAGCTGATCGGACCACCAGATGCGGCCGCTGCGCACGTCCCATTCCCAACTGCCCAGGTTCGCGACCGTCTGCGCCTCTTGCAGCTGCACCTCGCGTGCGCGCAGCGCCCCCTCCATATCGCGCCGCTCGGTGACATCGCGCGACACCACCACCACCAGGTGCACCCGGCCGTCCGGGCCGGGGATGGTGTTCCCCTGGCTTTCGACGTGTCGCACCTGCCCGCCGGGCAGCGCCAGGCGGTATTCGGCGCGGCGCCCGATGCCGTCGGCGACCGTCTGCGCGAACAGCTTGCGCATGCGCTCGCGATCCTCCGCGTGCACATTCCGGAACGAGTCCGTCCCGATCAGCGCGGCGCGCCCTTGCAGCAGCCGGCTCAGGGCCGCATTCACATAAACGCGCCGCCCTCTCGTGTCGAGCACCGCGATGAGGTCAGAGGTCGCATCCGCCATCTTCCGGAACCATTCGCCGTCGGCGGAAATGGTGTCGGCAATGCGATTGGCGATTTCTGTCATCGGCGGGGGGGAAGGGCCACTCTACGCCCACGGCAATGGCATTAGCAACTGCGTGGCGTCACGCACAAAGAGACGGCAGCACCGCGCTGATCGGCTCGTTGAACACCGCGTCGGCCAGGTCGTCGAACGGCGTCGGCTCGGCGTTGACGATCACCAGGCGCGCGCCCGAGCGCTTGGCGAGCGGCACCGCACCCGCGACCGGGTAGACCTGCAGGCTGCTGCCGACGGCGAGCAGCAGCTCCGCCTCCGCCGCGGCCTGCATGGCGCGGTCGATGACCTCCGGCACCAATTGCTGGCCGAAGGAGATGGTGGCGCTCTTGAGGATGCCGCCGCAACTGCGGCAGGAGGGATCCTCTTCTCCGGCGCGCACGCGCGCCAGCGCCTTTTGCATCGGCGCGCGCTCGCCGCAGCTCATGCACACGACCTTGCGCATGGTGCCGTGCACTTCGATCACTTTTTCAGATGAATGGCCGGCGAGCTGGTGCAGCTCGTCGATGTTCTGCGTGATGAGCGCATGCAGCTTGCCGCGCTTCTCCAGCTCGACCAGCGCCAGGTGGCCCGCATTGGGCTGCGCCGCCCAGGCGGTGTGCTCGAGGCGGCTCTGCCAGGCGAGGCGGCGCACCTCGGGGTCGGCCATGTAGCAGCGAATGTCCGAGAGCTTCTCGGCCTTGGGGTTCCTGGTCCAGACCCCCTGCGGACCGCGGAAATCGGGGATGCCGGAGTCGGTCGAGATGCCCGCCCCGGTCAGCACCACGATTCGCTGCGCTGCAGCGATCCAGCGGCGCACGTTTTCCGCGCTCATGGTGACAGTCTAATGCGCCGCGCTGGCATAATGCCCACGCACAAGGGGGAAACCATGTGGAAATCCGTTGCGGCAGTCCTGTTCGCGGGCGCGGCCCTGCAGCTCAGTTCGGGTTGCGCCAATCGCGCCGTCGCCACCGTCACGTCGGGAAGCGATGTCGCGGCGGCCAAGTCCTTCTACGTCGTCAAGCTGGCCGCCGACCAGCGGGGCATCCAGAACCTGATCCGCGACGGCCTCGCCAGGCGCGGCTACACGGCGCGGGTCGGCTTCGACGAGACGCCGCCGAGCGGCGTCGACGTGCTCGTCACCTACGTCGACCGCTGGATGTGGGACATGACCATGTACATGATCGAGCTGACCGTCACCTTCCGCAACCCGGCCAACAGCTTCCCGATGGCCTCGGGCAATTCCTTCCACACTTCGCTCACCCGCAAGTCGCCCGAGGAAATGGTGGATGAGGTGCTAGAGAACATCTTCGCCAAGGTCAAGGGGGCCAAATGAACCGCCTCGCCGCAGTCCTCGTTGCCTGCGCCGCGCTGCTCGGCGGCTGCGCCACGCCCACGAACTACGAGGCGATGGTGCCGACGTCGATGGAACCCGCCAAGCGCCACGCGCAAAGCGTCGCGGTCAGCGTGAGCGGCGGCCAGGAGACCGATTCGGCGGGCAAGCCGCAGATTTCCGATGACGCCTTTCGCCAGGCGCTGACCGAGGCCATCAACCGTTCGCGCACCTTCTCGCGCGTGGTGGCGGGCTCGGGCGGGGACTACGTGCTGACGGTGGCGCTGTTCGGCCTGGACCAGCCCTCGTTCGGCTTTTCCTTCACGGTGAAAATGGAGGCCGGCTGGACCCTGCGGCGTGCGAGCGGCGGCGCGCCGGTGTGGCAGGAATCGATCCGCTCGCAATTCACCGCGTCCACCAGCGACGCGTTCGCCGCGGTGACGCGCCTGCGCCTGGCGACCGAAGGCGCCGCGCGCGAGAACATCGCCCAGGG
>JBGPPD010000120.1:0-8913 GCA_041488375.1 Gammaproteobacteria bacterium
GCACTGAGCCGGACCGGCGACGAAGGCGCGGTGAAGGCGCAGATTGGCGCAGTGGGCAAGGCTTGCGGTGGCTGCCACGAGAACTTCAGGGCGAAGTAGCGCGCGCCTGCCATGGACGAGCCCCGCCCGAGCGGGGCTTTTCTTTTTCACCGCCCTGCTGTGCGCGATCGCGCCGCCGGTCCTGGCGCAGGGGGACGCGAAGCGCGGCGCCTACCTCGCAAAGGCTGCCGGCTGCGCCGGCTGCCACACCGAGGCGAAGAAGGATGCGGTGCCGTATGCCGGCGGACGCGAACTGAAAACTCCGTTTGGCACGTTTTTCGGTCCGAATATCACGCCGCACCCCGAAGCGGGGCTGGGCCGCTGGAGTGAGGCGGATTTCCTGCGCGCCTTGCGCTCGGGCGTGCGGCCGGACGGGGCGCATTTGTTTCCGGCGTTCCCCTACACTTCATTCACGCTGATGACGGACGCGGACGCGCGCGATCTGTGGGCCTTCTTACGCTCGCTGCCGCCGGACGGCCGCGCCAGCCGCCCGCACGACCTGAGCTTTCCGTTCAACCTGCGCCCGCTGGTGAGCTTCTGGAAGTGGCTGTATTTTTCCCCGGGGCCGTTCGCCGCGGACGCGGGGCGCTCCGCGGCGCTCAATCGCGGGGCCTACCTAGTGAATGCCCTCGGGCATTGCGGCGAATGCCATACGGCGCGCACCTCCCTCGGAGGCCCGAAGCGGGACCGGCTGCTCGCAGGGACGGCGCACGGTCCCGGGGACAAACGGGTGCCCAATCTGACGCCGGCGAAGTTGAAAAAATGGGATGACAACGAGCTGAAGGAGTTCCTGACCGAGGGCATCACGCCGGACGGCGACGTCGCCGCCGAGAGCATGGGCGAGGTGATCCGCAATACCACCAGCCAGCTGACGCCCGAAGACCTGGCAGCGGTGATCGCCTACCTGCGATCCTTGCCGGCGCTCCCCGACGAGCCGCGCTGAGCCTTTGCGCTTGTTGACGGAATAGCGCGCCGCAAGGCACTGTTCTGTGCAATGAGCGATGCGCAGAGCCTGATCGAACTGATTCCGCGTCTGCGGCGTTACGCGCGCGCGCTGGTCGGCGAGCGCGCGGCGGCGGACGATCTGGTGCAGGACACGCTGGAGCGCGCGTGGACGAAGCTGCACCTGTACCGCCACGGCACCGACCTGCGCGCCTGGCTGTTCACGGTGATGCACAACGTGCACGTGAACCGGGTGCGCGCGACGCGGCCCACCGACCCGCTCGATGACGAGATGCCGGAACTGGCGCAGCGGGCCACGCAGGGCGACGGCCTGATGGTGCGCGATCTCGAGCGCAGCATCGCGGCGCTGCCGGTTGCGCAGCGCGAGGTGCTGCTGCTGGTGGCGCTGGAGGACCTGAGCTACGACGAGACGGCGCGCGTGCTCGGCATCCCGATCGGCACGGTGATGTCGCGGCTGGCGCGGGCGCGCGAGAAGCTGCGCGCATTGATGCACGGAAAGGGCGGCACCAAGCTGCAGGTAGTGAAATGAGCGAAAAGCATCCGATCAGCGAAGCGGACATCCAGGCCTGGGCCGATGGCCGGCTTGCGCAATCCCGCCGCGCGGCGCTGGAGGACTGGCTCGCCGCGCATCCGGAGGAGGCGGAACGCGCGGGCGCCTACCGCAGCTTCAACGAGCAGTTGCGCCTGCGCTATGACCCGGTGGTGGACGAGCCCGTACCGTCGCGGCTGGCGCGCGCCGCGCGGCGCGGCTCTCGCTTGCGCTCGTTCGCACTGGCCGCCGGATGGGCGGCGCTTGGCGTCGCGGTCGGCAGCGTGGCCGGCTGGCAATTGCACGCGCTGCAGGCGCAGGCGCCTGCCGCCAAGGCGGACGCGCCGGTCATCGCACGCCGTGCGGCGCTGGCGCATGCCACCTACTCGCCGGAGGTGCGCCATCCGGTGGAGGTGGGCGCCGACCAGGAGCAGCACCTCGTCGCCTGGCTGTCCAAGCGGCTGGGAGGCGACGTCCGCGCGCCCAAGCTGGACGCCGCGGGCATGTCGCTGGTCGGCGGGCGGCTGCTGCCGGGGGACCCCGGACCGGTAGCGCAGTTCATGTACCAGAATGCGCAGGGCCGGCGGATCACCTTGTATGTGCGTACCGAGGGACCGGACCAGCGCGAGACGGCATTTCGCTTCGCGCGCGAAGGCAACGTGCGCGTGTTCTACTGGATCGACCGCAAATTCGGCTACGCCCTGTCCTCGGCCGACCTGGAGCGCGACGAGCTGCTCAAGCTCGCCAATATCGCCTACCGCCAGCTCAATCCCTGAGGCTGGCGCGGATCTCGCCGAGTTCGGCCGCGGGCGCCACGCCCTTGCGCAGCCGCCTGCCGCATCGCGCATACCAGTAGCGCGCGTTCGTCAGGTCGCCCTCCTGGCGGTGTAGCACGGCGTGAATCCAGCAGGACAGCGGATCTTCCTCATCGCGCTGCACGATCTCGTGCGCGCCCTGCCAGTCGCCGTGCTCTGCGAGGCGCAGGGCCTCGGCGAGGTCCCCCGGCTTCATGCCCCTGTGGCAGGGCGGATGATGTATCCGCCGGATTTATCGTCGCGCTCGAGGGAGACCAGCTTCCTCGCCTCGGCTTCCTCGAGCAAGTCGGAAAAGGCCTTGAAGCCGTAGTAGGACTCGTTAAAGCCGGGTTTGCGGCGCTTGAGCGCCTGCTTCACCATCGAACCCCAGATTCTCTCGTCCTCGCCGCGCTCGGCGATCAGCGCCTGCAGCGTCTCGATCACCAGGTCGAAGGCCTCCTGCTTCTTGTCGTCGCTGGGCGCCGCTTCCTTCGCCGCGCCTGTCGGCCGCGTCTCGCGGCGCTTCTTGGCCGCACGGCGCTTGGCCTCGTCCTCGCGCACCAGGTCGTCGTAGTAGATGAATTCGTCGCAGTTGGAGATCAGCAGATCGGAGGAGGAGTTCTTCACGCCGACTCCGATGACGGCCTTCGCGTTCTCGCGCAGCTTGGACACCAGCGGCGAAAAGTCGGAATCGCCGCTGATGATGACGAAGGTGTCCACGTGCTGCTTGGTGTAGCAGAGGTCGAGCGCATCCACCACCATGCGGATGTCGGCCGAGTTCTTGCCGGACTGGCCGCGGTGCGGGATCTCGATCAACTCGAAGGCCGCTGCGTGCATGACGGTCTTGAACTCCTTGTAGCGGTCCCAGTCGCAGTAGGCTTTCTTCACCACGATCGAGCCTTTCAGCAGCAGTTTCTCCAGCACGCGGCCGATGTCGAATTTCTCGTACTTGGCATCGCGTACGCCGAGGGCCACGTTCTCGAAATCGCAGAACACGGCGAGATTGCGTGTTTCGGTCATGTTTCTCCCTGGATGGTGCGTGGCGCCGGGCGAGGATCGCGCGGCGCGCGGCGGCGTGCCAGCCATTCCTGCAGCCGCTCGAAGTATAGGTAGATGACCGGCGTGATGTAGAGCGTCAGCACCTGCGACAGCAGCAGCCCGCCGACGACCGCCAGGCCCAGCGGCTGGCGCGCATCGCCGCCCACGCCGAAGGCCAGCGCGATCGGCAGGCTGCCCATCAGCGCGGCCATGGTGGTCATCATGATCGGCCGGAAGCGGACCAGGCAGGCCTCGCGGATCGCCTCGTACGCCGGCTTGCCGTCCTTGCGCTGCGCCTCGATCGCGAAATCGATCATCATGATCGCGTTCTTCTTCACGATGCCGATCAACATGATCATGCCGACGAACGCGTACATGTTGAGCTCGATGCCGAAAACGCGCAGCGTGAGCAGCGCCCCGAGCGCGGCCGTGGGCAGGCCCGAGAGGATGGTCAGCGGGTGGATGAAGCTCTCGTACAGGATGCCGAGCACCAGGTAGATGACGAGGATCGCCAGCGCGAGCAGGATCCCCATGCCCTGCAGCGAATCCTCGAACGCCTGCGCGGCGCCGGAGAAGCTCGCGCTGACGGTCGCGGGCACCTGCAGCTCGCGCAGCGTGTCGCGGATGATCTCGATCGCCTGCGACAGGGCGACGCCCGGCTTGAGGTCGAAGGAGACGGTGACCGAGGGCAGCTGGCCCTGGTGGCTGACGGACAGCGGGCCCACGCCATAGGAGAGCTTCGTCACGGCGTCGAGCGGCACCAGCGCGCCGCCCGCGGAGCGCAGGTACAGCATCGGCAGCGCAGCCGGGCCGGTCTGGTAGCGCGGCTCGACCTCGAGGATCACCCAGTACTGGTTGGACGCCGTATAGATGGTCGAGACCTGCTGCGAGCCGTAGGCGGCGCCGAGCGCGGCTTCGATCTGCTGTGCCGTGATGCCGAGCGCAGAGGCGCGGGCGCGCTCGATTTCGACCCGCACCTGCGGCTGGTGGATCTGCAGGTCGCTCGAGACGTCCACCAGCAGGGGAATCGACTTCAGCCGTTCCTCGATGATCGGCACCCAGTGGTACAGCTCCTCGGTGCTGGCGCTGCGCAGCGTGTACTGGTAGGGACTCTTGGTCAGCAGTCCGATGCGGATGGTGGGGATGTTCTGCATGAACGCCTTGATGCCCACCAACTGCGCGAGCTGCGGCCTGAGCTGCCGCACCACTTCGTCCGCGGAAACGCGCTCGGCGCGCGGCTTGAGCGTGATGAACAGCCTGCCCCGGTTGAGCGAGGGATTGTTGCCCCCGGCACCGATGAAGGACATGACGCCCTGGACGTTGGGATTGCTGCGTACGATCTGGACGGCCTCCTGCTGCAGGCCGGACATGGCCTCGAAGGAGATGTCCTGGGCGGCCTCGGTGAAGCAGAACAGCTGCCCCGTGTCCTCGGCGGGCAGGAAACCCTTGGGCATGTGCCTGTACAGCTCGCCCGTCGCCACCGTAATGGCGAGGAAGGCGGCCAGCACCAGCCGCGGGTGCCCGAGCGACCACTCGAGCGAGCGCTGGTAGGCGCGCCGCAAGGCCTCGAAGCCGCGCTCCGACAGGCGGTACAGGCGCCCGTGCGCCGCCCGGTGTTGCGGCTGCAGCAGGCGCGCGCACATCATCGGCGTGAGCGTGAGCGAGACGAAGCCGGAAATGAGCACCGCGACGATGATCACCACCGCGAACTCGTGCAGCAGGCGGCCGATGATGCCGCCCATGAAGAACACCGGGATGAACACCGCCGCCAGGGAGAGGGTCATCGACAGGATGGTGAAGGAGATCTCGCGCGAGCCGTCCAGCGTGGCCTGCAGGCGGCTCTTGCCGGCTTCCATGTGGCGCGAGATGTTCTCCAGCATGACGATGGCATCGTCCACCACGAAGCCGACGCACAGCGTGAGCGCCATCAGCGAGATGTTGTCCAGGCTGTAGCCCAGGGCGTACATCACGGCGAAGGTGCCGACGATCGACATCGGCAGGGCCACGCTGGGGATGACCGTCGCGGGGATGTTGCGCAGGAACAGGAAGATCACCATCACCACCAGCGCCAGCGCGAGCAGCAGCGCGAACTGCACCTCGTCGACCGACTGGCGGATGACGACGCTGCGGTCGAACAGGACCTCCATGTCGATGCCCGCGGGCACTTCCGCGCGGAAGGTCGGAATCAGGCTCTTCACCGCGTCGACCACCTTCACCGTGTTGGTGCCGGGCTGGCGGAAGATGGCGAGCACGATTCCGCGCCGGTCCTTGAACCAGGCCGCGACCTTGTCGTTCTGCACGCCGTCGATCACGCGCGCGACCTGCGCCAGGCGCACCGGCGCGCCGTCGCGGTAACTGACGATCAGCGGGCGGAACGCGGCGGCGTCGTACAGCTGTCCGTTGGCCTGCACCGCGAACAGCCGGTCCTTGCCGTACAGGGTTCCCGTGGGCAGATTCACGTTCGCCTGCGCCACGGCCTGCTGCACCTCGTTGATGCCGATGCCGCGCGCGGCGAGCGTATTGGGGTCGACTTGCACCCGCACGGCGTATTTCTGCTGGCCGAAAACCTGCACCTGCGCGACGCCGCTGATGGTCGAGATGCGCTGCGCGAGGAAGGTCTCGGCGTACTCGTCCACCGTGGACAGCGGCAGAGTGTCCGAAGTGAGCGCGAGGTAGAACACCGCGAAATCGCCCGGGTTGACCTTGCGGAAGGAAGGCGGCGCCGGCATGGCGGCGGGCAGCTGGCGCGCGGTACCCGCGATCGCCGAGTTCACGTCCTGCGCGGCGGCGTCGATGTCGCGGTCGAGCGAGAACTGCAGCGTGATCTGCGTCGTTCCTTGCCCGCTCACGGAGAACATCGAGTCGATGCCGCTGATGGTCGAAAACTGCTTTTCGAGCGGCGTGGCGACCGCCGAGGCCATCGTGTCCGGGCTCGCGCCCGGCAGCTCCGCGGTGACTTGGATCGTGGGGTAGTCGACGTTGGGCAGCGAGCTCACCGGCAGCAGGTGGTAGCCGACGATGCCGAAAATGAGGATGCCGGCCATCACCAGCACCGTCATCACCGGGCGGCGTACGAATATCTCGGAGAGATTCACGATCCCTGAGCCTGCCCGCTGATGCGCACCCTCGCGCCCGGCACCAGCCGCAGCGCGCCGCGCGTCACCACCCGCTCGCCGGCGGCAATCCCCTTGACCACCGCGAACTCGCCCTCGGTGCGATCGACTTTCACGCCGCGCATCTCGACCGAGGAGTCGGGCTTGACCACGTACAGGTACTGCCCGTCGGGTCCGGTTTGCACTGCGCCGGTGGGCACCAGGATGGCATTCGCTTCGTCGTAAAGCTGCAGGCGGACGTTGACGAACTGCCCCGGCCACAGCGCGCCGCCGCGGTTGTCGAACTTGCCGCGCAGCCGAATCGTGCCTGTGGCGGGATCGACCGCGTTGTCGACGAACACCAGTTGGCCCTGCGCCAGGGGCTGGTCCTCGCCGGCGGCCGTCGCCTCGACCAGGAGCGCCGCCTCCGCCATGTGCCGGCGGATCGCGGGCAACTGCTGCTCCGGCACTGCGAAGTTCACGTAAATCGGCCTGATCTGATTGATCACCACGAGCGCGTTCACGTCGTTGGCCTTCACCAGGTTTCCCGCTTGCAGCAGCGCCCGCCCGGCGTAGCCTTCGATCGGCGAGGCGATGGTGCAATAGGCGAGATTGAGGCGCGCATTGTCCAGCGCGGCCAGGCTGGCTTTGGCCACGGCCTCGGCCACCTGCGCATTGGTCGCGATCTGCGCGTAGGCCTCGTGCGAGACGAAATTCTTTTCCAGCAGTTCCTTGTAGCGCCGCTCCTGCGAGTTCGCCTGGTCGCGCGCGGCGGCGTCGCGCAGCGCGTTCGCCTCGGCTTGCTTGAGCGCAGTTTCGAAGGGCCGCGCGTCGATGCGGAACAGGATATGGCCCCTGGCCAGCTCCTGCCCTTCGCGGAAATTGACGGAGACGATCTGTCCGTCGACGCGCGCTTTCACCGCCACGGTCGAAAACGCCTCTACATTGCCGATCGCGGCGAGTCGGAAGGGCACGTTGCGCTGCACCGCGAGTGCCACGGAAACCGGCACCGCGGGCGCTTCGCGCGCGGCGCCCCTTTCCTTCGCCCCGCTGTCGTGGGTGAAATACAGGACCAGCGCCACGGCCGCCAAGACCACCAGCGTGGACCCTGCGGCAATGGCTTTGCGCGCGCCGCTCACCGGGTCACCATGCCGGGATCGACTCCGCCGCATACAGCTCCGCGAGCTGTTCCCGCTTGCGCACCAGGTGGGCCCGGGAACCATCCACCATCACCTCCGCGGCGCGCGGCCGGGTGTTGTAGTTCGAGCTCATGGCCATGGCGTAGGCGCCGGCGGACATGACGGCGAGCAGGTCGCCGGCGCGCGCCGCCAAGGCGCGGTCCTTGGCGAGGAAATCGGCGCTCTCGCACACCGGGCCCACGACGTCGTAAACAGGTTTCGCTGCCGCTTCATCCGGCTGCCGCGCCGTGAGCACTTCATGCCAGGCACCGTACAGCGCCGGGCGGATCAGGTCGTTCATGGCCGCATCCACCACCAGGAAATTCTTGTCGGTCCCCGGCTTGACGTACTCCACGCGCGTCAGCAGGGCCCCGGCGTTGCCCACGATCGCCCGGCCCGGATCGACCACCAGGGTTTCGCGGCGTCCGGCGAGCACGCCGAGCGCGCCGTCGAGGAATTCGCCGATCGGTGCCGGCGACTCGTCGCGATAGCGGATGCCGAATCCGCCGCCGAGGTCGATGTGCGCGAGGCGAATGCCGTCGTGCTCGAGCCGCTGCGCGAGCGCCAGGATGCGCGCCGCGGCATCGACGAACGGGCCGCTGCCGGTCATCAGCGAGCCTATGTGGCAGCCGATGCCGACCACTTCGACCTGCGGCATGCGCGCCGCTTCGCGGTACAAGCGCTGTGCATCGCTGTAGGCGACGCCGAATTTGTTCTGCCTGAGGCCGGTGGAGATGTAGGGGTGGGTCTTCGCGTCGACGTCGGGATTGACGCGGAACGCGACCGGCGCGCGCTTGCGCAAGCGCGCGCCGGTCGCGGCCACGCGCTGTAGTTCTTCCTCGGACTCGAGGTTCAGGCACAGGATGCCCGCCTCGAGCGCGCGCGCGATCTCCGCCTCGGTCTTGCCCACGCCCGAGAACAGGATCTTGCGCGCGTCGCCGCCTGCGGCCAGCACGCGCGCGAGTTCGCCGCCGGAAACGATGTCGAAGCCGGCGCCGAGTCTGGCCAGCAGGGCGAGCACCGCGAGATTGGAATTGGCCTTCACCGAATAGGCGATCAGCGCGCTGCGGCCCGCCAGCGTGCGCGCGAATTCACCGTAGCGCTCCTCGATGGCCGCCCGCGAATACACGTAGCAGGGTGTGCCGAAGCGCCGCGCGATTTCCTCAAGCGGCACCTGTTCGGCGCATAGCGCGCCCTGGCGGTACGCGAATCCCATGGCGGGGCTACTTCTTCTCGGTCGCGCTTTCGGCGTCCGGCGGGTAGGGCGTCGGCTTGTACGC
>JBGPPD010000121.1:0-8876 GCA_041488375.1 Gammaproteobacteria bacterium
CGCTGACTGCGCGAATGGACTCTCGGTGTCCGGAGTGAATCGAGTCGCGAGGGCCAGATCGACGGTGAGGAACGCGCGGATCCCGAGGCTGCTGTTGAGCGGTTGCGCCTCGACTCGGACCGGCACCAGCGTGTAGATCGTGCCCAAGCTCGGGTCCAGGCAACCGTCGTAGAAGGCGGCGGCACGGAGGATTCTGTCGGTGGTGTACCAGTAGGTGACGCCGCCATCACCAACGATGCCGGCCAGGAGTGTCTGGAGCGCGACGATGAGCTGCTCGTGAATTGACTCACTCACTCAGCCCTCTGACTGACCATCCGGTGGTGTAACATCGCGCGCGAATGAGACGCGCAGATCTGGCTGGACGAAGGTTCGGGAGACTCACTGTCATCGCCTACGCCAACACGGACGGGCATGGCCAAGCGCGTTGGCATTGCCGTTGCGATTGCGGTCGTGAGACCGTGGCGTTCGCCGCGAATCTCGTGAGGAGCCATACGAAGTCCTGCGGTTGTTCCTGGGGTGAGTTGCACGGACATGCCAGCAAGAAGAAAAAGTCCCCTGAATACATCACTTGGGTTGCGATGAGGAACCGTTGCCACAATCCGGCCGTCTTGAACTTCAAGTGGTACGGCGGTCGTGGGATTCGTGTTTGTGACCGGTGGCGCGAGTCCTTCTCTGCCTTCTTTGCGGACATGGGGCCACGGACCAGTCCAGCACACAGCATCGAGCGCATGGACGCGAACGGGAACTACGAGCCCGGGAACTGCCGGTGGGCCACCGCGAAGGAGCAGGCCCAGAATCGCCGTCACCGCGTGGATAGCCGGGCCGCTCATCGCTAGGCCGCCCTGGTCCACAACGCATCCAGTTCCCGGCGGACGTCGGCCACGACCAGCGCGGGGATCTTCTGCGCCGCGGGAAGGAGCGCCGGATGTCGCGGCACCGTCGCGCCGGGGTGGTGCACGAGACGCGTGAAAACGAGATCGCCGCCGAAGCCGAAGCCACCCGCGACCGCGAAGGCCAGCACCGTCTTCCGCCTCGGCTTGATGACGTGGGGCTTGATGCGGCCGCCCGTCTCCTGCAAGCCTGCGAAACCCTTCGCGGTCAGCATGACGGCGACGCTGTCGCCGGACATCGTGACGGGCGAGGCCGTGATGAGCTTCCAGGCGCCGGCATCCTTACGGCCGAAGATGCCCTTCCCGATCCCGTGCTGGACGAAGCCCCGGACCGCGACCGCGCGCGCCTCGGTCGCCCTGGTCTCGATCGCGCTGGCGACGATGCGATTGACCTCCGGCCCACCGAAGCGGCCGATGGCGGAGCGGACCGCCGCGTCATCGAGGGTGATCTCGATTGCGATCACGTATCCCTCTCCCCGGTGACGCTGCGGACGGACACCGGCAATGCCCCGGCGGAGTCCAGCGCCGCCTGCATGCCTGGCGTGATGTAGGCGGGGCCGCTGAACGACCTGTTGCCCAACCCATCGCTCACGGAGTTCAGGCCCACCTGTCGCTTCGGCCCAGGCGTTCGCTGATCGATCATCCAGGCGACCAGCTCATCGAACACGCGCAGGATCGCGTAGGGCACCGGATCCGCCCCGGAGATGGTCCCGGCGGTGTTCTGGTAGCCGGCGATGTAGATGACCCTCACGGCCCGCCAGCTCCAGGACCATGACGCCGGGAGACTGCCCATGACGCGGACGAGCTTCCCCACCGGGTTCGAGGCGATGTAGTCGGTGTTGACGGTCAAGAGGCTCCCGGCACCGTAGACGCGTGACGTGTCCTCGTTGACGCTGGTCACGGAGACGACCGGGAACTCGTTGAGGTAGATCGTCGTGCGCGCGGACGACGGCGGCCCCAGGAACGGGCCACCGAGGTCGTAGGCGAAGACGCGGCCGATGGTGGCCTGCAACGCGAGCGCCGAGGTCTCCCGCGGGTGGTACTCGGTGAGCGAGCCGCGCGAGACAATGTGGCGGCCCCAGGCATCCTCCACGATCTGCGACGCCTGGTTGACGCAGTCCTCGATCAGCGAGTCGATGGCGGACCCGGTGATGATCACGGCCGCCTTCGTCGCGGCGACCGTCCGGAGTGCGTGGGCCCAGAGCGCCATCCCCGCCTATTTGCCGGCCGGCTTCTTGGCCTTTTCCGGCTTCTTCTCCGCTGCCGAGACGTCGAACTCTCCCGCCTCGATCTGCTGGATCACCATCTCGCCGGTACGGGGGTTCTGCACGCTGGCCCGCAGCGCGTCCAGCACCCTCTCCTTGTCGATGCTCGCCATCGGTGGCCTCCCTTCTTACGATTCGATCGCGTACGTCAGGACCAGGTCGACGCTCGTGGCCGTGGCGCACGAGCCGCCGGTCTTCCCGATGGTGACGGCCGTGTTGACGTCGTTCGTGACGAATGACGCGCCGTCGGCCAGGATCGAGGCCAGGCCGGAGACGTTCGCCACGTTGGTGAGACCCGGACCGACCTTCGCGCTCTGCGTCAGCGCAGCAGCCGCGGCGCTGAGGAGTGTGGCGCTGCCAGCGGACTGCGTGCTGAGCACCACGACCGCCGTGCATGTCGCGACGGCCCCCCCCACCGGGACCATGTACCCGTCGATCAGGCGGTACTTGATCCCTGGGCGAGCGGGGAGCAGCGTGACGCCCGTGTTGACGTTCGCGATCGAGATGCGGAAGCGCTGGTTGTAGGCGGCGCCACCGCCCGCCTGAGAGACGACACGACCGGTGCCGCGCTCCAGGTAGACATCCGTGTTGTACGTCGCATCCTGGGCGAAGATGACGGGAGTGGCGAGCACGCCCAGGAGGGCGATCGCGACGAGACGGCGCAGTGACCTCATGACCTTCTCCTCCTACCTGACCGGCCGCGCCACGCGGGCGGCCCGTTCGCCGCGGTTGGGCGCGGCCGTTTCGGGAACCGTCTCGACTCGCTCCGCGACGCCGATTCGCAACAGCGCGACGCCGCGCTCGTCGGGAACGTCCATCTCCTGACCGGGGGTGTAGGTGTGGAAGCCCTCGGCGAACGATTCGGTGATCCGGACTCTCATGGTTCGGAGGGGCGGACGGCCGAAGCCGTCCGCCCGAGCCCTCCTACCCGAGCGCGAGGACCTTGACCGCGGTCGTGTCCACGAGGTTGCCGTCCGCGCGATGGCTGGCCTCGAAGTACACCTGGTGCTCCTTCACGTAGAGCTCGTCCGCCCGCACGAACCGCACGGCGCCGGCGTTTCGGACGATGTAGGCGATCTTCCAGTTCCCGAAGGCCAGGAGCTTCTGGCCCGTCGTGAACGCGGAGGCCATGTCGTTGTTGATCAGCACGGGGTACCCGAACAGGCGATCCGGCTGGCCCACCTGGGTCGACATCTCCCAGAGGTAGCGGCCCTGGCCGTCCTTGAACTTCCGGAGGGCCGCCGCGACGGTGTCGTGCACCATGAACTGGGTGTCCGGGAGGTTCCGGTAGGCCAGGTCCAGCGAGTGGATCAGGCTGATGACGTCGTCGAAGATGAAGGCGTTCGTCGCCGTCGCCGTGACGCCAATGGTCGCGGCCGGAATGACGCCCTTGGGCTCCGTGGTCCCGGCGCCCACCGTGAACTTCGTGTTCTTGATGCGGCCGATGCGGCGGCCCAGCGCGGTCCCGAGGTAGCCCGAGATGTTGATGAACGAGTCCTGGAGCAGCTCCCACGAGACGAGCACGCCATCCGAGGAGAACTTGAAGGCGCCCAGGTTGACCACGCCGAACGTCGGGTCGGTCGTGGTGGTGGCGGTCGTCGCCTCGGCCAGGATCCGGCCCGTGTTCGCGGTGTCCGACACGGTCGGCCAGGGCAGGGTCGCGCCGGTCTCGGTGTCGACCTGATAGGCCGACTCCGCGAAGCGCGCGTACCACTTCTGCACCTCGTAGAAGTCCCGCATCATCTCGTTCGGGACCGCGTTGCCGCCGGCCGTGGTGGTGCCGATGGACAGGGCGCGGGCCTCCGCCGCGCTGCGCGTCTCCAGGATGTCGCCGTCGCGGTTGGCCAGGACCGGGATGAAGCTCCGGACCATCTCGCCGCTCGCCGTCCGCCGCACGCGGGAGCCGACGTTCATCTCCGGGTTGTCGATGTCGACGCCGCACTTCTGCGCCGCCGCTCGCATGTCCTGGGTCGCCCGGCGACCCAGGCACCAGCCGCGGAAGGCCAGGTCACGCTCGTCCTCGCTCGGAGTTGCGAGACCCTCCGAGACGACCGTCACGGTCTTGCGCCCGCGGGACTGCGCCAGCTCGCGATCCTCGGCGGCGAGACGCTCCTCGACCGAGGCCAGGTCCACGCGCCGCTGTGCCTCGGCGTCGAGGTCGGTCCTGATCTTGTCGACCTCGCCCATCAGCGTGTCGAACTTGGCCTGGTGGTCCTTGTTCCACGCGGCCTTGTTCGTGTCGTGGTAGGCCCGCGCCTCCTCGTTCAGCTTGATCCGCCGGGTGATGAGGTCCTTCTCGGTCGTCTTGTCCACTTGGCGCCTCCAGCGCTTGGCCAGGAGTGCGCCCGCCGCCGGAAAGAAGAAGGGCGCAAGCCCTGGCGAGATTTCGGTGAACCTCTCGCCGTGGCCCGCGCCCGCTTCGGCGTGCTGCGGATCACGCTAGGACGGTCGGCTCCGAGTCGGTCGCGACCCGCCTGCCGCCGAACTTCAACGTCTCGACTTGAACCCTACGACCTCACGCGCCAGGCTTCAAGCCCCTTCGCCGGTCCGTGCCTCACTTTGTCGCAAGTGGCGCACACGGCAGGCATGACCGCAGAAGTTCCGCGCGCGGCGGTGCCGCTGCTTCTGGAGGTATTCGATGCCGCAACCGTCGCACGTCCGGCGCCGCTCCGCGAGATGCTCGACGATCGGCCGCAGCTCCTCGTCGACCAGGTCGGGCGCGAGCGGACGTAGATCCGCCAGCGCTTCGAGCGGAGTCCCCTGGTCCATCAGTTGATGGAGGCCCAGGCGTCCGCGGTGAGCGTCACGTTCGTGTTCGCCGAGTAGTTGAGCTTGAGGTACCGCCACGGATGATAGGGCCGCAGGATGTAGTAGCCCGTCGTGGCGGTCGTGATCGTGATGGCAGCCGACGTCACCGTCTCGGGCGAGGCCTGCAGCGCATAGGCCACGTTGAAGAAGTTCGTGTTGTCCATCGACCCCAGGATGTTCACCGTCACCGTGGGCCCGCCGCCGATGGTCGAGACGATTTTCAGCAGACCCGAGCCGCGCATGTTGCCGCGGTCCATCGTGTTCGTCGTGTCCGCGTTGCCGACCTGGGTGGTGCCGAGATTCACGCCCGGGAGGGTGAGCGTACCGGTCTGGACCTCGATCGTAGCAGCCGGCGCCGGCATGGGGGCCAGCAGCCCACCCAAGATCAGCAGCAGTGCGATGAGTCGTCGCGTCTTCATCGGAGCCTCCTAGCTCGCGGCCAGCTTGAGCCGGTTCTCGTTCACGGCCTGGATGCTGTTGTATCCGCCCTCGGCGGCGGC
Organism: Gammaproteobacteria bacterium; assembly: GCA_041488375.1. Taxonomy (GTDB): domain Bacteria; phylum Pseudomonadota; class Gammaproteobacteria; order Burkholderiales; family SG8-39; genus JAABQT01. The sequence continues at coordinate 5,464 of JBGPPD010000121.1, forward strand.
GGGGGAAACGCTGGCACCCGGCAGGGTCGCGGTGCTCTGGGCCGGAGGCGGCGTCACGGCCACCGCGGCGGAGATGTCCACGTATTCGATCTCCACCGGCGTCGGGTTGCCGAAGATCGGCGCGCCATCCGCGCCCCAGCTCAGAGGGTAGGAGAGCATCTGGTAGCCGATCTCGATGATGACGCGGTCGTCGAAGGTCGCCTCCAGGGACCACGGAGTCGCCGGGTCCTCGTAGGACCAGGGATCACCGAGGAGGGCGTAGAGGGCCATGTAGATGGCCTCGAGCTTCTCCTCGTACGACTTCGCGCGCTGCTCCTCCTTGAGGTGGCGGAAGAGCCCGCGCTTCAGCGCCTCCTCGAAGGTCGCGCGCGTCGGCTTCGGCTTGACCGGCTTCATCGGCTGCACCACTCCTTTCGCCGTGTCCAGGGCACGGGCAGAAACGGTCGTCTGGAGGTAGGCCGGCTGCGCCACCGGCGCGACGTCCACGAGGGCCACACGCTTGAGCGTACGGAGGGGCGTCCCTTCGGCGGTGACGCTCCAGGCCTCGTCCTCGCGGTTCTCGATGAAGAACGCGAAGCTCGACTGCTTCACGTCGCCCCGCTCCACCAGCGTCATGAGGTCCCTGGCGGCGGTCGTGTCCGGCGGATCGACCTCGTAACGCAGGCCCACGTTGTCGATCGAGAGCCGCAACGTCCCATTGGACCGGCGCCCCAGGAGCATCCGAGAATCGTGCTCGCCGCGGGCCAGGACGTCCACGTTTCCGCGGAGCGACTCGTCGAAGGCACCGGGCGCGATCTCCTCGACGAAGCCGCCCAGGTCCTCGGAGCGCACGCCGAACATGGCGCCGTAACCCACGAGCATCTTCGTCTTGTCCTTGGCCCGCACCTCGATCGAGGCCGTCACCACGCGCCTTTCGATCTCAGGCCGCGCCTCTCGGTGACTCATCACATCCTCCAACGCGGCGTCATGGCCGCACATCTAGACCTTCTCCACGTTGCTGACGATGACTTGGGCCTCGTAGCTTCCACGCTTGACCCCGGCTGCGTACGTCCACTCGATCAGGACCCGGTGCCGCTCCTCGTCCTTCGAGGTGGTCTGAACAGCCATGTCGGCGGGCAGCAGTTCCAGCGTGAGCACGCCGCCGGACGTGACGTTGGCCTTGATGTCCACCAGGGTGCGCGAGTTGATGATGGCCAGCGTGTCCTCGTCGTAGAGGCTGTACACCATGGTGGTGAGGCTCGCCCCGGGTATCACCGCCCCCGTCTCGTCCTTCACAGTGGCGGTGATGACGCGCGTGGTCTTCTCCGGGAAGGGCCCGTGCTTCGAATCGGGATTTCGCATCAGGCCACCTGGAGGCCCGCGAGCTGCGAGCCGGTGAACGCGGGAAGGGACAGCTCCGGGCCGGACACTACGGCCCCGACCATCGAAGCGCCGGTGACGGTGGCGACGGTCAACGATGGCCCCGACACGGAGACGTTGTCGATCGACGGGCCACGGAAGAGGAAATCGAAGAGGCGGACGACCTTGCCGTAGATCCACGATCCGACGAGGAAAGCCGCGAAGCCGCCAACGAACGCGAGGGCGCCGGAGAATGCGCGACGCGTTTGCCGGCCGATGGCTCCGACGAAGGAGAGTCCACCGGAGAGCGCCCTGCCCATGCGGCGCGTGATCGTTCCGACGAAGGAGAGCGAGCCCGGCAGCGCCTTGGCGGCCTGTTTGCTGAAGCTGCCCGCGAAGGAGAGAGCGGCGGTCAACGCCTTGATGAAGGTGTGCGATGCGACGAAGGCACCCACTAAGGACAAGGTCGCGGCCATGGCTCGCGAGGCTCGTTTCATCATCGTGCCCGCGAAGTCCAGCGTCGCCGTCAGTGCGTGCGCAGCACGCTTGGTGAAAGCGCCGACGAACGAGAAGCTACCCGAGAGAGCCTTCCCGGTTTGCTTGCCGAGTGCCCCCGAGAAGGACAGGGCGGCCGCGAGCGCTTTCGTGAAAATGGTCTTCGCCGTGAACGTGCCCAGGAGAGAGAGTGTCGCCGCCAGCGCGCGCCGCGTCTGAATCGCCGTCGCGCCGGCGAAGGTGATCCCGGCGGCGAGGGACCTGGTCACTCGCTTTGCCGCTGATCCAACAAAGGAAAGCGTTGCCGAATGTCCCTTCACGGTCTGCTTGCTGATCGTTCCGACGAACGAGACCGCGGCCGTCAATGCCTTCGTGAAGATGCTCTTCGGGGTCAACGTACCCGTGAAGGACAGCGTCGCCGTCAAGGCGCGATTGAAGAAGCTCCCGGTCAGGAGCGCGCCTACGAGCGAGAGCGTGCCGGCGATGCCTCGCCGCGCTTGCTTGGCCATGGAGCCCGAGAACGTCAGTGACGCGGTGTAGGCCCTGGCCAGCGCCTTCGTCATCGTCCCAACGAAGGAGAGGCCGCCGGTCATCGCCTTCCCCGTCCGCTTTGTCATCGCGCCCGCAAAGGACAACGTCGCCGTGAGGACGACGACCACGAGATGCGACGGGACCAGCGCCCCCACGAAGGAGAGACCGCCAGCGAGCGAGCGAGCGGCACGCTTCGAGAGGGAACCGACGAAGGAAAGGCCGCCCGTAAGCGCGCGCGCGGTACGCTTCGAAAGCGCACCGACGAAAGACAAGCCGGCCGGCAAAGCCTTCTGAGTGCCAAGCTGCATCGCCCCGATGAACGTCACCGACGCGGTGATGTCCTGCGTGTAGACCTGCGCCGTCGCCGGGATCTCGTAGGATCGCGGGCTCTGGTAGAACCTGGCGGCGTTGAGGAGGCCCGCGCCGGGATGGAAAGCCGGGCTCACGTCGCGCACCGTCGCCGTGAGAGCGCCCGACGTGTAGTCGGTCGTCAGGCGGCCAGCGTTGGCTGGCGTCGTGTTGAAGTTGTCCCACCGGACCTGCGTGCCGGCGGAGGGGACGTTGGTCCCCAGGCGCAGGGCGTTGCCCGACACCCAGCCGGCTCGGTTGACGATCTCCTGCACGATGGTCGTCACGGTCGTGTTGATGAACCCGGCGGAGCCGAAACCGCTGAAGGGGACATTGGCCGTAGTACGCGTCATCCTGTTGGGGCCGTTGGCGGCGCCAGAGGACCACTGCGCGCAGTTGTCTATGGCCTCGCCGGCCATGGTGGCGGTGGCCGTTCCGGTCGTGATGACGTTGAGTCTCAGTACCGCGTTGTCGATCGTCACGCCCTGCGGGATGTTGACCGAGACGAAGCGCCAGGCCGGGGCCTTCGTGATGTCCATCGGGAGGTACGCGTAATCTTTCCAAAACTCCCCGGCGCCTGCGGTGTACCCGTGGCCGTCGTCCAGGTTCGCGTTGACCGTCTCGACCACCTGCACGTCGAGTTCGCATGGGAAGACGAACTCGGCCGCCGCGCGCCACTCCGGGATGCGCGTGACGGGATC
>JBGPPD010000122.1:0-8750 GCA_041488375.1 Gammaproteobacteria bacterium
GTCGCTCGCGCCTTTCACGTGCTTCCCGGCGAACTCGACCACTGCCGGATGGTCGCTGTCGACGTAGCGCCCCGCCGAGAGGAATGCGTTCATTTGTTCAAGCCCATCATGCGCCGCGCGCCGGCGAACAGCGCATTGCCCGGGTCCGCCAGCCCGTCGATCACCGTGAAATGGTCCCGTCCCGGCATGGCCACGTCTGCGCCCAACACCGGCTTCCAGCGTTGTGCCAGCAGCGCGTTCTGGCGCTTGAACTCGGAGCTTTCCAGCCCGCCCACCGCCAGGAACAGTGGGGCACGCGTCGCCGGCGGGACATGGGCGGGTGAGAGCTTGTGCGCGGAGTCTTCGTCCAGCCGCAGGTCGCCGTTCAGCCAACCCACCTGCACCAGGGGACGCAGGTCGTAAACCCCGCTCACCGCCAGCGCGCCCTTGTACAGGTCCTTCGGCAGCGAGCGGTCGACCACCGGCCACAGCGCGGCCAGCATCATCGCCGCAAGGTGCCCGCCCGCGGAATGGCCGCTGACGAACAGGCGCTCCTCGTCCATGCCGTAGCGCTCCGCATTGCGATACAGCCAGGCGGAGGCGGCGAGCATCTGCTGCACGATGCGCTCGACGCTCACTTTCGGGCACAGGTCGTAGTTCACCACCACCAGAGACACCCCGGCGTCCACCTGGGCGGGGGCGAGGAAGGAGAAGTCGCGCTTGTCCAGCGAGCGCCAGTAGCCGCCGTGGATGAACAGCAGCACGCTGCCGTCGCCCTTGCGCGCCGGGAAGATGTCCAGCCTCTCGCCAGGCGATGCGCCGTAGGCGACGTCCAGGTGGCAGGCCATGGTCGCGCGCGCGCTTGCCGAGGTCTCCTGCCAGCGCGCGAAGTGCCGCGGATGGTCGGGAAACAGCTCGCGGTTGTTGTACTCGCGGGCGAGGAAGGCGGGGTCTGCGGCGCCGGCAGCGTTGACCATAAGCCGCGGATTCTAGCGGGTCTTCTCGGCGCGCAGCCAGGTTACCGGCCGGCCAAGCGTCTTCTCCAGCGCCTTTTGCTCGGGATCGGCCAGTGCCGCTTCGCGGGCTTTGCGGATCGCCGACGCTTGCGCCGCGGGATCGTCCGCGGCGGGGTTTTCCACCAGCGCGTCCAGGATGGCGAGGAAGTTGCCGCGGCCGCGCCGGTGCGTCTCGCCGTAGCCCTTCAGCAGGCCTGCGCATTCGACGATTTCCAGCGCGAGCGCCGTGCTGCGCCTGGCGGCCTCGCGCACCGCGGACATCCAGCGCTCGATCAACGCCTGCTCTTCGGCATAGCGCAGGCTTCGCGGCCGCCAGGGTTTTAGCCAGGCGAGGGCGCGCACCAGGAGGTAGCCGCCGATGCCAGAGGTCTTCACGTGCATGCCGACGTTGTAGGCGTCCAGCTTGCCGCTGCGCTCGGCCCAGGCCATCAGGCGCCGCCCCGGCGCGGCCGGCAGGAGCGAGGCGACTTCCTCGAGCCCCGGCTTGAGGTAATCGATCACCACCACCGGTTCGCCCTCCTTCGCGCCCACTTCCTTGCGCACCCGCGCAAAGCGCGAGCGGCGCGTTTTCAGGTCAGCGACGCGGATGATGTCCTCGTAGCTCATCCACAGCGCGAGCTGCCGGCCGGTTTCGCCGATCAGCCTCGGTTCGGCATTGCCCAGCGTGGCGACGCGTACGAGGAACAGCCTGGCGTAGGCCTCGCCCTGGTAGTCGCGCAGGCGCGCCGCGCCAAGCTCCAGGATTTCGCGCGTTTCGGGGGGCAGGGCGCGCGGCGCCACCGCAGGCGTCTTGCGACCGCCCGCCGCGATGTCGTAGCCGGCGGCGAAGCCGCGCAGGCTCGCTTCCGTTCCCTTTCCCCCGCGGCGAATCGCCGCTTCGCAGGCCTCGCGCGGCAAGGGCAGGGCGCCCGAGCCGGCCATCGCGCCGAACAGCACCGCATTGATCACCGTGCCGCTGTCCTGCGCCAGCTGGCGCATGTCGAACAGCACGGCCCGCCTGGAGAGCTGCTTTGCCGCCGCCAGCACGCGCTCGCTGGAGAAGCGCCCGTCGGCCATCTGCATCTTCTCCACCGTGGCGTAGATACGGTGCGTGGAGGCCACGAGCGTGGTGCGCTCCGGCGTGACGAAGCCGTTTTGCATGGCGCGGCCGGCCTCGAGCAGCTCGGAGGCCACCATCACGTCCACGTTGCCCGGGCTGGGGGTGAGCGACATGACCGGCTCCCGCCCGCCGAGCGCCTCGCGCTTGGCGGGGAAGATCTCGAGGTAGTAGGTGGTGGCTCCGGTACGCTGCGCGACGCCGGGAATCGAAGTGGCCTGGGCCGGGAAGCCGCAGGCGATGGCGGCATGCATCAGCCAGTCGGCCATCACCCCGCCGCCTTCGCCGCCGAGCGCGGCCACCAGCACCGTGATCGAGCGCGAAGGTATTGTCATGGTCATGCCGGGACGATCAGGCGCTGCAGGCGCGACGCCAGGCGGTCGAACCAGGACGGATTCTGGATCACCTCGGCGCGGTAGAACGACGGGCACAGCACCGCGGCATGCGCGTTTTCGCCGCACAGCCCGCAACCGACGCAGCCGTCGATCACGGTCGCCACCGGATCCCTGCGCAGGGGATCCGGGTTGTCCTTCACGGTGAGCGTGGGGCAGCCGGAAAGGCGGATGCAGGAGTGGTCGCCAGTGCAGGTGTCCTCGTCCACGCCGTATTGGACGCGCACCACGCGCTCGCCGCCGGCGAGCTGCTTCGCGGTCTCGGGGCGGATGCGGCGCTGGCGCTCCAGCTGGCATTCGCCGTCGGCGACGATCACCTTGAGGCCCGCGTAGCCCGCGGTCATCGCTTCTTTCAGCGTCTGCTTCATCTCGCCGACGTGGTAGGTGTGCACGGTGCGCATCCAGCTCACGCCCAGGCCCTGCAGCGCTCGCTCGATGGTCATGTCGGCGGCCTTGTGCTCGCTGTGCGTGGGCGAGGAGGGCAGCTCCTGCGTGCCGGTGGCGGAGCTGTAGCCGTTCTTCATGATCACCAGGATGCCGTCGTCCTTGTTGAACACGGCGTTGGCCACGCCCGAGGTGAGGCCGTTATGCCAGAAACCGCCGTCGCCCATGATGGTGACGGTCCGCTTGCCGAACATCGGATGCACGGCCGAATTGGATGCGAGGCCCAGGCCGTAGCCGAGCACGGTGTGCCCGATGTTGAACGGCGGCAGCGTGGAGAAGGTGTGGCAACCGATGTCCGCCGAGACGTGGTACTTGCCGACGTCCTTTTCCACCAGCTTCATCGCCGCGAACACGGGCCGCTCCGGGCAGCCCACGCAGAAGCCCGGCGGGCGCGTGGGCAGCAGCGCGCCGAAGAGTTCCGCCGCTTTCTTCTTGGCGGCGACGATGGCGGCGAGCGCCGGGCCGGCATCGACGAATTTCGCCACGCCGGTCACCATCACCTCGCCGGTGTACTCGCCGGCCATCGGCAGCATGTCCTTGCCGTGGACCTTGACGGCGTTGACCTCGTGCCGGCGCAGGGTGGCGAGCAGCGCCTCCTCGAGGTAGGCGGGCTGGCCTTCCTCGATCACCAGCACGGCCCGCTTGCCGGCGCAGAACTGCACGATCTCCTCCGGCACCATCGGGTAGGCCACGTTCATGCAGTAGATCGGCACGCGCGAGGCGCCGAAGGCGTCCGCGAGCCCCAGCTGCTGCAGGGCGCGGATGGTCGCGTTGTACATGCCGCCCTGGCAGACGATGCCGATGTCCGCGCGCTCCCCGGGAAAGAACTCATTGAGCCTGTGCTCGCGGATGTACGCGACGGCGGCCGGCCAGCGCACGTCGATCTTGTGCTTTTCCTGCGCGTAGGTGGAGGGCGGCAGGCTGATGCGGCCGAAATCGAAGTCCGGGTTCTCGAGGAAGTGGCGCGTCGAGAAGCGCGCCGCGCGGTTCTTCCTGGCGACGAAGGATCCCTGCACATGGCAGGCGCGGATGCGCAGCTCCAGCATCACCGGGCTGCTGGAGGCTTCCGACAGCGCGAAGCCGTGCTCCACCATCTCGACGATCTTCGCGAGGTTGGGGCGCGGGTCGAGCAGCCAGATCTGCGACTTCATGGCGAAGGCGTGGCTGCGCTCCTGGATGATGGAAGCGCCCTCGCCGTAGTCCTCGCCCAGCACGATCAGCGCGCCGCCCTTGACGCCGGCGGAGGCCAGATTGGAGAGCGCGTCGGAGGCGACGTTGGTGCCGACCGTGGACTTGAAGGTCACCGCGCCGCGCAGGGGGTAGTTGATCGAGGCGCCGAGCATCGCCGCCGCGCCTGCCTCCGAGGCGTTGGTCTCGATATGCACGCCGAGCTCGTTGATGATGTCGCGCGCGTCGTTCAGCACGTCCATCATGTGCGACACCGGCGCGCCCTGGTAGCCGCCTACGTACGAAACCCCGGACTGCAGCAGGGCCTTGGTCACGGCGAGGATGCCCTCGCCGTGGAACACCTCGCCGTCGCCGAGCTTGAGCTTCTCGACCTCTTCCTTGAAGGAGCGTTCCATGGTGCGCCTGTCAGCCGAACTGGTGCGGCAACCATACCGCAACGGCGGGCACCAGGAACACCAGCGCGAGTAATAGCAGGCTCATCGCGATGTAGGGCAGCACAGCCTGGAAGATGTGCAGCATGGTCACCTGGGGCGGCGCCACCCCCTTCATGGTCATCAGCAGCAGGCCGTGCGGCGGCAGCAGCAGGCCCAGCTGCATGCAGATCAGGAACATGACGCCGAACCACACTTGGTCGACGCCGTACTTCTGCACCAGCGGCATGTAGATCGGCAGCGTGATCAGCATCATGCTCACCTGCTCGACGAACAGCCCGAGGAATATGAGCAGCAGCAGCATTGCCGCGATCACCGCGAGTGGCGACAGCCCGAGCCCCGAGATCAGCTCAACCAGGCCGTTGCTCGCCCCGGAGAACGACAGCACCTGCGAGAAGGTGGTCGCACCGACGATGATGAACAGGATCATCCCCGAGATGGCCGCGGTGCCGCGCAGCGCCTTCATCAGCGCATGCAGCGTGAGCGCGCGGTAGGCGCCCGCGAGCACCATGGTAAAGAGCGCGCCGATCGCCGCCGACTCGGTCGGCGTGGCCCAGCCGGCGGACATCGAGGCCACCACGACGGCGAAGATCGACACCAGCGGCACCACGTACTGGAAGAACGGGCGCAGCCGTTCCCAGCCGCGGTACTCGGTGAAGGCGGTGGCGGGCGCGAGCGCGGGGTTGAGCTTCACGCGCGCCACGATGTAGACGACGAAGGCGACGCTCAGCAGCAGCCCGGGGACCACGCCGCCGATGAGCAGCTTCGAGATCGAGATGCCGGACAAGCTGCCGAGCAGCACGGTGAGCGCCGAAGGCGGAATCAGCATGTCGACGGCGCCGATCGCCATCAGCGGGCCGGTCGCCATGGCGGGGTGATAGCCGCGCGAGAGCATCACCGGCAGCATCAGGCTGCCGAGCATCGCCGTGGTGGCGATGGTCGAGCCCGAGATGGCCGAGAACACCGTACCCGCCACGACGGCGACCACGGCGAGCCGCCCAGGCACCTGCCGGATCAGCCGCTCGACGCCGTCGATCACCTTCACCGCCAGGCCGGTGTGGAACAGCACCTCGCCCATCAGGATGAACAGCGGGATCGGCGTGAGGGAGAAGCTCGCCACCGAGCCGATGCTGTTGCGCGCCAGCTGGGTGAGCCCCGGCTCGCCGCCGAGGAACAGTACCGCGCCCAGCAGGTTGATGGCCACGAATGAGAACGCCACGGGCAGGCCGAGGAACAGGAGCAGCGTCGAGCCGCCGAGCATCAGCCATGCCGCCGCGTCCCATGACATCGCTCTAGCCGGTCGACACCGCGTCGTCTCGCGGCGAGCGTTCGCCGAGCGCCAGGCGGCGCATGCGGAACAGCATCTCCAGGGACAGCGCCAGGAACGCCACCGGCAGCACGCTGAGCAGCCACCACTCCGGCGTCACCAGCGTCTTGATCGACACCGACCCCGCCTTGAAGCTCGCCAGCGCGGCGCGCGCGCCGTAGTACGCGATGAGGAGGCAGCAGGCGAGGCCGAGGACGTCGACGATCCACTCGAAAACCCAGCCGACCCGCTTGGGCACGGCACGCAGCACGATGTCGACGCGGATATGCTGGCCTTTGCGCAGCAGCCAGGGCGCGGTGAGCATGGTGATGAGGTAGAGCATCGCCTCCGAGATTTCGTTGCTCCACTCCAGCCCCACCAGCCCCGGCACGATGCGCACGTTGCGCAGCAGCACGTCGGCGCAGATCATCAGCGTCATGCCGAGGACCAGCGCGCAGGCGGCGAGGGCGAGCGCTTCCAGCAGCTTGCCGTAAGCCGCCTCGAGCCGGTCCATCCCTTACTTCGCCAGCACCGAGCGCAGCTGCGGGCCGTACTGCGGGCTCGTCTTGATGGCGTTCGCCCAGCCGACTTCCTTCGCCTTCTCGACGTACGCCTTGCTCGTCGCCGCGTCGAAGGTGATGGTCTGGATGCCCGCGTCGGCCTGGCGCTTCGCCTCGTTCCGGTTGTACGACTTCCAGAACTCGTTCTGCCGCTCATAGGCGAGCGCTTTGCGCTCGAGATACTCGCGCTGCGCCGGCGTCAGCGACTTGTACTTGTCGAGGTTCATGATCACCCCCACCTCGGCGTTGTAGAAGCCGGGATCGACGCGGAACTTGGTCTTCTCCTGCCAGTTCAGGTCGAACAGCGCGTGGATCGGCCAGCCGTAGCCGTCGATCACGCCGCGCTCGAGCGCGGTGTACACCTCGCCGGGCGCGGTGGTCATCACCGAGGCGTTCATCGACTGGAAGAAATCGCGGTACACCGGCGTGATGCGGATCTTCAGGCCGGTGAGGTCGGGCTTGTCGATCTTCTTGTTGAGGTACAGGTGGAAAGGGGTGAACTCGACGACCTTGGCGAGGTAGCGCATGTTCCCCTTCTCCGCCCAGATCTTGTTGATGAGTTCGTAGCCGCCGTTCTTGCGCTGCTCCGCGGCGCTGGTCTCCGAGAGCTTGAGGATGTCCGCCTCGGGCATCACGTTGGTGTAGAAGGCGCCGGTGCTGAAACCGAGGTCGACCACGCCGCTCTGCACCGCCTTGCCGACTTCGAACGTCGGGATCGCCTTGGGGCCGCCGATGAAGTTGATCTGCAGCACGCCCTTGCCGTCCTTGTTGACCTCGGCGATCCAGTCGATGGTGCGCTTCACGTAGAACTGGTTTTCGGGGAACGCGCTCACCATGCGCAGGGTGACCTCCTGGGCGGCGGCGGCGCCGGCGGCGAGGCCGAGCGCGATTGTCAGGACTGCGGTGACCGGCTTCTTCATGTTTCCTCCGTGGGTGGGCGACTATTCTACGACGCGGCGCCGGCTGTGATGACCGCCGGACCGGCGGGCCGGGCGTGCAGCGTCTCGACCAGCGCCGCGCGCCGCTCGAGCACGGCGCGCTGGTTGATGTACCCCTTGTCGGTGATCTCGCCGGCGTCGATGGAGGGCGGCTCGGCGAGGACCAGGGCGCGGGTCGGGTGGGTCGAGCTGCCGCCCTCGGCGGCGAGCGCCTGCAGGGCGCCGGCGATGCGGCTGCGCACCGCTTCGGGCCCGAGGTCCTTGACCGCCGGGCTGAGGAACAGCAGCGCTCCGACTTCGTTGCGGTCGTGGCCGGTGATCACCGCGTCCAGGATCACCGGGTTGCCGGCGGCGATCAGCTTCACGCGCAGCGCGCCGACATGCACCCAGGTGCCGGTGCTGAGCTTGAAGTCCTCTGCCACGCGGCCGTCGAACACCAGGCCTTTCTCCGGCGCCGCCGGGTCGGCGAACTTCATCGCGTCGCCGATGCGGTAGTAGCCCTCCTCGTCGAAGGCGGCGCGCGTCAGGTCCTCGCGCCGGTAGTAGCCGGGCATCACGTTCGGGCCGCGCACGCGCACCTCCAGCTTGCCGGCGGCCGGCACCAGCTTGAGCTCGCAGCCGGGATTGGGCAGCCCGATGACGCCGGCGCGCTCGATCGGGTAGTGCACCGCCGCGGCGGAAGGCGCCGTTTCGGTGGAGCCCCAGGAGGAGATCATGGCGAGCTCGCCGTCCTTCTCCGCCAGCGCGAGCTTCTCCAGCCGTTCCCACAGGTTCTGCGGCAGCGCCGCCCCCGCGTAGAACACCATGTCGAGGTCGCGGAAGAAATTGCGCCGCAGCGCCGCGTCTGACTCCAGCATCGGCATCAGCAGGTCGAAGCCGCGCGGCACGTTGAAGTACATCGTGGGCGGGATCTCGGCCAGGTTCTGCGCGGTGGTCTCGATCAGTCCCGGGGCGGGCTTGCCGCCATCCACGTACAGCGAGCCGCCGTTCCTCAGGATCACGTTGAAGCAGAAGTTGCCGCCGAAAGTGTGGTTCCAGGGCAGCCAGTCGACGATGGTGTGCACGCGGTCTTCCAGGAACGGCCAGACCTGCGCCAGCATCTGCTGGTTGGACACCAGCATGCGCTGCGTGTTGATCACGCCCTTGGGCATGCCGGTCGAGCCCGAGGTGAACAGGACCTTGGCCACGGTGTCCTCGCCCACACGCGCGAACGCCTCGTCGATGCGCGCACCGGCGTCCTTGTCGAGCAGCGCGCCGATCGGCGTCGCCTGCGCGCCCAGCGCGGCGAGGGCCGGCGCGAACTTCTGGCTGCCGTCCGTCCACACCAGCCCCGGCCGCAGCAATTCGAAGATCTGCCTGAGCTTGGCGAAATCCTTCGACATCAGCGAATACGCCGGCGA
>JBGPPD010000123.1:0-2500 GCA_041488375.1 Gammaproteobacteria bacterium
CACTCTCTCCGCCAGTCCACGGCGCAAAAGAAAACGTCCTGAGGCTCGCGCCCCAGGACGTCAAAACCACCGCAGATTGCAACCCGCGGTGGAGGAGGATTGCAGAGCAAGCCTAGGCCATGCCGTGGTCAGCAGCCTGACTGGATGCTGACGACTCGCTTACGGCATAATTGAATCTTGTTCGCATGTCTTACGGCGGGCCTCCCCGCATTGCAGCCTGGTGAACCTGGTCAGGTCCGGAAGGAAGCAGCCACAGCTGGATCCTGCAAGTGCCGGGGTCAGGCTCGCCACCAACGCGCGGGGAGGGAGGATGCAGCGAGCGCCCTCCCTCCTGACCGGCTGCGAGGATTGAAACGATGAGTTACCAGGTGCTGGCCCGCAAATGGCGTCCACGGAATTTCGCCTCCCTGGTCGGCCAGGAGCACGTGGTGCGTGCCCTGCGCCACGCCCTCGAGCAGAAGCGGCTGCACCACGCCTACCTGTTCACCGGCACCCGCGGCGTCGGCAAGACCACGCTGGCCCGCATCCTGGCGAAGTGCTTGAATTGCGAAACCGGCATCACTCCGGAACCCTGCGGGAAATGCAGCGCTTGCCTGGAGATCGATGGCGGGCGCTTCGTCGACCTCCTGGAAGTGGACGCCGCGACGAACACCAAGGTGGACGAGATGCGGCAATTGCTCGACACCGCGCAATACGCGCCGACGCGCGGGCGCTTCAAGGTCTACGTCATCGACGAAGTGCACATGCTGTCGAATTCCGCGTTCAACGCGATGCTGAAGACGCTCGAGGAACCGCCCGAGCATCTCAAGTTCATCCTCGCCACCACCGACCCGCAGAAGATTCCGGTGACCGTGCTGTCGCGCTGCCTGCAATTCAACTTGAAGCAGATGCCGCCCGCTGCCATTACCGAGCATCTGCAGCGCCTGTTGCAGGCCGAGAAGATCACCTTCGAACCGGAGGCGCTATCGCCGATCGCCCGCGCGGCGGCGGGCAGCATGCGCGACGCCTTGTCACTGCTGGATCAGGCGATCGCACACGGCGCGGGTAGCATCTCCGCCGGCAACGTGCGGGACATGCTGGGCGCGGTGGATACGAGTTACCTGCTCAGGCTGCTCGAGGCGGTGGCGGCGCAGGATGGGGCACAGTTGCTGGCCATTGCCGATGAGATGCAAACGCGCAGCCTGTCGTTTGATTCGGCATTGCAGGATCTTGCCGGACTGCTGTTGAAGCTGGCGCTGGTGCACGCCGTTCCCGATGCACTGGACACCGGTTTGCCGGATCGCGACCGACTGATGGGCCTGGCGGGACTTTTCGATGCCGAGAGCGTCCAGCTCTGCTACCAGATCGCGTTGCAGGGACGCGGGGATCTGGCGCTGGCGCCCGATGAGCATGCCGGTTTCGTCATGACGCTATTGCGCATGCTGGCGTTCCGCCCGGAAGGCGCCCAGGCGACTCTCGCGGACACGGGTAGCGCCACGACCAAGCCGCGGCAGAGTCCCCCAGGCGGCAATGCAGAGCGAGCACAGAAATTCGAAGGTGACTGGCCGGACCTGGTGGGTCGGCTGCAAGTGACAGGCGCGGCGCGAGAGCTGGCGCGCAATTCCGCCCTATCGCGGCATGCGGATGGCGTAATCGAGCTGGCCGTTCCCAAATCCATGAGTCACCTCACCGAGCGGACCTACCAGGAAAAGCTCAAGGCGGCGCTGGAGCAGCACTACGGCAGGCCGATCGTGCTCAAGGTCACGCCTGGCGAGGCGCCGACCACCACCGCCGCCGCCCTCGAAGCAGAGGATCGCGAGGCGCGCCGTGCCGACGCAGCGCGAGCAGTCCAGGGAGATCGATTCGTCAAGGACCTGGTGGATATGTTCGATGCCAAGGTCGTCGGCTCGAGCGTCAGGGCCAACGGCGACAAGAACTAGCGGGGTTCGACAAAGATGCGCGGAAACATCGGGCAATTGATGAAGCAGGCGCAGATGATGCAGGAGAACATGCGCCGCATGCAGGAGCAGCTCGCAACGATGGAAGTGGAGGGGCAGTCCGGCTCCGGCACGGTCAAGGTGGTGATGAGCTGCAAGCACGAGGTCAAGCGCGTCACCATCGACCCGTCGCTCGCGGCCGACGACCGGGAGATGCTCGAGGACCTGGTTGCTGCGGCTTTCAACGATGCTGCACGACGAGTGGATGCGACGGTTGCAGAAAAGATGGGCGGCATGACCGTCGGCATGGGCCTGCCGCCCGGCCTCAAGCTGCCGTTCTAGCGCGGTGAACAGGGAACCGGTCCCGGGCGCCAAGGGCCTGGAACGCCTGATCGAGGCCTTGCGCACGCTTCCCGGCGTGGGGCCGCGGTCGGCACAACGCATGGCCTATTACCTGCTGCAGCATGAACGGCCCGGCGCCGAGCAACTGGCGCGCGCGCTGGCGGATGCGCTGGCGACGGTTCGGCATTGCACGAGATGCAACAATTTCACTGAGGAGGAGGTCTGCGCCCTGTGCCGCTCTC
>JBGPPD010000123.1:7500-8729 GCA_041488375.1 Gammaproteobacteria bacterium
GACAATTCACCGGGGCTCAAGACTGATACCGAAGCTGCGGACTTGATTCGAGTTCGCTCGAGTCAATTGGTAGAGGAGCATTCCATATTCGGCGAAGCTCGACCGACAAGGACGGGTGGAGGATATGGAAGGGACCCTGCCGGCACAAGTAGCGAGAAAACGCGCGAGAACCGCGTTCGCCGAAAGCCTAAGGTTTCCTGAGGAAGGTCAATCCGCTCAGGGTTAGTCGGTCCTAAGGCCAGGCCGAAAGGCGTAGCCGATGGAAAACGGGTCAACATTCCCGTACTGCCGACGCACGACAAAGACCGATGGGGTGACGCAGAAGGGTAGACCAGCCCCCTGTTGGACGGGGGTTCAAGGGTGTAGGAAGTCTCCGCCGGAAAATCCACGGAGGCGCGTTTCCGAGACCTGATGACGAGGGCTCCGGCCCGCAAAGTGAGTCCATCCCAGGCTGCCAAGAAAAGCCTCTAAGGAGTGCGTGGGTGACCGTACCGCAAACCGACACAGGTAGGCGAGGAGAGAATCCTAAGGCGCTAGTGAGAACCCTCGTTTAGGAACTCGGCAAACTGACCCCGTAACTTCGGGATAAGGGGTGCCTCGAGCGGTGTAAGGGCTTCGCGCCCTGAGCCGTTCGGGGTCGCAGAGAATAGGCCCAAGCGACTGTTTACTAAAAACACAGGACTCTGCAAAGTCACAAAAACGACGTATAGGGTCTGACGCCTGCCCGGTGCTGGAAGGTTAAAGAGAGGGGTCAGCCGCAAGGCAAAGCTCTGAACTGAAGCCCCAGTAAACGGCGGCCGTAACTATAACGGTCCTAAGGTTGCTCATCGCTGCCTTAGTAAAATCTGGCCAAATGCTGGAACGTCTGAGTATCTCCGGCTACTCGCCGCGGGTGCGGCAGTGACAAAGCCTGGAGCGCAGATAATCAGCAGGAAAGACCGCATCGAAGGGTGCGGAATCCTCAGAGACTTTACGCCAGACGATCTGATCTGCCGAGGTCAGCTCGAAGAGAAAGTCCGGACTGCATGGCGACATGCAGAGGTCGGCAGAAATGACCGGCCCCCACGGAGACGTGGAGCAACAGATCAAGCGAAATTCCTTGTCGGGTAAGTTCCGACCTGCACGAATGGCGTAACGATTTGGGCACTGTCTCCGCAACGCGCTCGGCGAATCTGTAGTACCGGTGAAGATGCCGGTTACCCGCACGTAGACGGAAAGACCCTGTGCAC
>JBGPPD010000124.1:0-8721 GCA_041488375.1 Gammaproteobacteria bacterium
ATTCTTCGCCTCCCCGCCATACTTCTTCGCCAACACGTGCGTCATCGCCGCCGTCAGCGTCGTCTTGCCATGATCCACGTGACCGATCGTGCCCACGTTCACGTGCGGCTTGGTCCTCTCAAATTTGCCTTTTGCCATGACGCTGTTCCCCGTGTCTTGTGTTTACTTGCTTCTAGCCGTGATCACTGCCTCGGCGACGCTCTTCGGCGCCTCGGCGTAATGCTTGAATTCCATCGTGTAGGTGGCACGTCCCTGCGTCGCCGAGCGCAGCGACGTGGAGTAGCCGAACATCTCGCCGAGCGGCACTTCCGCCTTGATCACCTTGACGCCGATGACGTCTTCCATGCCCTGGATGATGCCGCGGCGGGAAGACAGGTCGCCGACCACGTTGCCCATGAAATCGGGCGGCGTCTCGACCTCGACCGCCATGATCGGCTCGAGCAGCACCGGGTTCGCGGCGCGCATGCCGTCCTTGAAGGCGAAGATGGCCGCCATCTTGAACGCGTTCTCGTTGGAGTCGACCTCGTGGTACGAGCCGTCGGTCAACGTCGCTTTCACATCCACCACCGGGTAGCCGGCAAGCACGCCGTCCTGCAGCGCCTCGTCCACGCCTTTCTTTACCGCCGGGATGAACTCGCGTGGCACGCGGCCCCCTTTGATGCCATCGACGAACTCGTAGCCCTTGCCCATCGGCTGCGGCTCGAGCTTCAGCCAGACATGGCCGTACTGGCCCCGGCCGCCGGACTGCTTGATGAACTTGCCTTCCTGCTCGACCGTCTTCTTGAACGTCTCGCGGTAGGCCACCTGCGGCTTGCCGACCGAGGCTTCGACGCCGAATTCGCGCTTCATGCGGTCAACGATGATTTCCAGGTGCAGCTCGCCCATGCCGGAAATGATCGTTTGTCCCGACTCCTCGTCGGTGCGCACGCGGAAGGAAGGGTCCTCCTGCGCCAGGCGCCCCAGCGCCACGCCCATCTTTTCCTGGTCGACCTTGGTCTTCGGCTCGACGGCCTGCGAAATCACCGGGTCCGGGAATTCCATGCGCTCCAGCACGATGATCTTCTTCGCGTCGCAGATGGTCTCGCCGGTAATCACGTCCTTGAGCCCGACCACCGCGGCGATGTCGCCGGCGCGCACTTCCTTGATTTCCAGGCGCTCGTTGGCGTGCATCTGCAGCAGGCGCCCGATGCGCTCCTTCCTGCCGCGCACCGAGGTATAGACCGTGTCGCCGGAGGCCAGCACCCCGGAGTAAACCCGGATGAACGACAGCTGGCCGACGAACGGGTCGGTCATGATCTTGAAGGCGAGCGCGGCGAACGGCTCTTCGTCTTCCGGCTTGCGCACGTCCGGCTCGCCGTCCTCGTTGGCGCCCTTCACCGGCGGGATGTCCACGGGCGACGGCAGGTAGTCGATCACGGCGTCCAGCATCGCCTGCACGCCCTTGTTCTTGAACGCCGAGCCGCACAGCATCGGCACGATCTCGTTGTTGATGGTGCGCAGGCGCAGGCCGCGCTTCATATCCTCTGTCGAGAGCTGGCCCGACTCGAGGTACTTGTTCATCAGTTCCTCGTTGGCCTCGGCGGCGGCCTCGATCATCTTGTCGCGCCATTCTTTCGCCTGGGCCGCGAGCTCGGCGGGAATTGCCTTGCGCTCGAATTTCATCCCCTGGGACACTTCATCCCAGTAGATCGCCTGCATGGTCACGAGGTCCACCACGCCCTCGAACTTTTCTTCGGCGCCGATCGGGATCTGGATCGGCACCGGATTGCCCTTCAGGCGGTTCTTGATGTGCTCGTAGGACTTGAAGAACGTGGCCCCGACGCGGTCCATCTTGTTGATGAACGCGAGCCGCGGCACCTTGTACTTGTTCGCCTGGCGCCACACGGTCTCGGACTGCGGCTGCACGCCCGCCACCGCGTCGTACACCATGCACGCGCCGTCCAGCACGCGCATCGAGCGCTCGACTTCAATGGTGAAATCGACGTGCCCCGGCGTGTCGATGATGTTGATGCGGTGCTCCGGATAGGACTTGTCCATGCCCTTCCAGAAGCAGGTGGTCGCCGCCGAGGTGATGGTGATGCCGCGCTCCTGCTCTTGTTCCATCCAGTCCATCACGGCGGCGCCATCGTGCACCTCGCCCATTTTGTGCGACACCCCGGTGTAGAACAGGATGCGCTCGGTGGTCGTCGTCTTGCCGGCGTCGATGTGCGCCGAGATGCCGATGTTCCGGTAGCGCTCGATGGGGGTTTTGCGGGCCACGATGTTCACCAGGTGTCCGTCAGAACCTGTAGTGGGCGAACGCCTTGTTGGCGTCGGCCATGCGATGCACTTCTTCGCGCTTCTTCATCGCGCCGCCGCGTCCCTCCGCGGCCTCCTGCAGCTCTCCCGCCAGACGCACCGTCATCGATTTCTCGCCGCGCTTCTGCGCCGCTTCGCGGATCCAGCGCATGGCCAGGGCCACGCGCCGCACCGGGCGCACTTCCACCGGCACCTGGTAATTCGCGCCGCCGACGCGCCGGCTCTTCACCTCGACCACCGGCTTGACGTTCTGCACCGCCTGCGAAAACACCTCGATCGGGTCCTTGCCGGACTTGGTCTTGATGACGTCGAACGCGCCGTAGACGATGTTCTCGGCGACCGACTTCTTGCCGCGCGTCATCAGCACGTTGATGAACTTGGCGACGTCCGGATGGTTGAATTTCGGATCCGGCAGGATCTCGCGCTTGGGAATTTCTCTGCGACGCGGCATGGGGCGGTTCTCGCTTGTTCTCTTTAGGCCGACTTGGGCGCCTTGGCGCCGTACTTAGAGCGGCTCTGCTTGCGGTCCTTGACGCCCTGGGTGTCGAGCGAACCACGCACGATGTGGTAGCGCACGCCCGGCAAGTCCTTGACGCGGCCGCCGCGGATCAGGACCACCGAGTGCTCCTGCAGGTTGTGGCCTTCACCGCCGATGTAGCCGATCACCTCGAAACCGTTGGTCAACCGTACCTTCGCGACTTTGCGCAGTGCGGAATTCGGCTTCTTGGGCGTGGTGGTGTAGACCCGCGTGCAGACGCCACGCTTCTGCGGCGATTGACGCAATGCCGGCACCTTCGACTTGGCCTTCTTGGTCGAACGCCCGAAACGCACTAACTGGTTGACGGTAGGCATGTTTTTCAGTTTCCAGAAACGAACCGGGCGGCCACGTCCTGCGAACCGTAGCCGCCCAGGCGCAAAAAAGAGGCCGGATTATAAGGAGGAAACCCAGTCAGCGCAAGGAAATTGCCGGGTTGCATACGAAGCCGAATCGGGCTTCGACCTGTGCGCTCAGCACGCGCGGCAGCCGCTCGGCGGCGTCCGCGTAGCGCGCGAGGTCGCGGTCGTCGAGTACGCCGATCCCGAGCGCGCCGTGCACCAGCACCGAGCCCTCGTCGTCCAGGTAGGTCGCCGCCGCGCGCACGGGACGGCCGCAATGGTCCACCAAGGCGTCGCCCTCGTGGTGCACCACCAGCGGCGTGTAGGCAAGGCGCACGAAGACGCGCTGCGGGCCGTTCTGGAAAAACCAGCAGCCACGCTCGTCCGCCGCATAGTTGCGCGCTATGAAGTCGCGCAGCGCGGCATTGCCGATGCGCCCGTAACCACCCGCAAGGCCCTCCCTGAGCAGCCAGTTGCCGCGCCGGTCCAGTGCCAGCCAGCCGTAGACCGCCGGCACGTCGGGCCATTTCGCCACTGCGCGCAGTACCTCCGGGTCCACGGCGGCCCGGCCCGCCTCAGGTTCCCTGGCTCGGCGGCCGCTGGGCGATCGGCGCCGGCCGCGCGATGCCGAAGCCTTGCGCATAGCCGACGTTGAGCGCCTTGAGCCGCGCAAGAATGTCGGTTTCCTCCACGCACTCCGCGATCACGCCGACGCCGATGGCCTCGCCCACGCGCACCACGGCCTTCAGTTTCTGCTCGGCGACGCTGCTGCGCAGCAGGTTGCGCACGATGGAGCCGTCGACTTTGACGAAGTCGACGCGCAGAGTCTTCAGCGGCGCAAACGACACCGAGCGCTGGCCGAAGCCGTCGATCGCGACTTTGCAGCCCTGCGCTTTCACCGCCGCAGCGAACTCCACGGCCGATCCGGTGCGCGCCAGGACCGACGATTCCTCGATCTCGAACGTCAGTGCCGCCGGCGGGATCTTCATGCTGTGCAACTGGGCCGCCACGAAGCCGGGAAATTCCGGGTCGCCGATGGTCTGCACCGAGAGGTTGACGCTGAAGTTGCGGAAGCCGCCGGGCCGCGCGCCGGCAAGCCAGCGCACCACGTGGCTCACCACCCAGCGGTCAAGCTCCGGCATCATGCCGAAGTGCTCGAACACGGGCAGGAAGTCCCCCGGCGGCAGCATCAGCGCCTCCTCCTCGCGCAGTCGAACCAGCACTTCGGCCATCACGAAACCGCCCGGGGCGCGAAGCGCCAGGATGGGCTGGCAATACAGCTGCAGCTCGTCGCCGTCCAATGCCTGGCGCAGGCGCGCGTAGGGATCGCGCCACCCGGTGAGCTCGCGGCTCATCCGGTCGAGGAACTGTTCTTCGCCGGGCTTGCTGCCCGCTTGAGGATCGGTCGTCGCCATGGGCGGCCTGCGTTCCTATTCTAGCCGCGCGTCGCGGGACCGGTGGGGCCGCGATAACATGGCGCGATTTATCCAGGAGACCGATCGGATGCCCCGCGAGGATTTCGCCTGCACGCACCGTCTGCGCGTGCGCTGGGCCGAAGTGGACATGCAGAAAATCGTCTTCAACGGCCACTACCTCACCTTTATCGACACGGCGATTGCCGACTACTGGCGCGCCATCGGCCTGCCCTATCCCGAGGGCTACGTGGAGCATTACGGCAGCGACGTGTTCCTGCGCAAGGCCACGATCGAATACCTCGGCTCGGCGCACTACGACGACGAGCTCGAGGTGTTGTGCCGCGTGGCGCGGCTCGGCCGCAGCAGCATGACTTTCCTCTTCGAGATCTGGCGCGGCGCTGCAGACTTGCTGATCACGGCCGAGCTGGTGTACGTGAACGCCGACCCGCGTACGAAAACAGCCGTGGCGCTGCCCGGCGACCTGCGCCAGCGCGTGCTCGGCTATGAGAGGCGCGCTCCCGCCCAATGAAGCTTTACTGGGAAGACTTCAAGGTGGGCGAGACCGTGGAGATGGGCAAGCACACCTTCACCGAGTCCGAGATCATCGAGTTCGCGAAGCAGTTCGACCCGCAGCCCTTTCACATCGACCCGGTGGCGGCAAGAGCCTCTTACTTCGGCGGCCTGATCGCCAGCGGCTGGCACACTTGCGTGGTGTGCATGCGGCTGAATTGCGATTCGTACATCAATCGCAGCGTCAGCCTGGGCTCGCCAGGCCTCGACAACATCCGTTGGCTCAAGCCGGTACGTCCCGGCGACACCATCAGCTACCGGCGCACAGTGCTCGAATCGCGCGCCTCGCAAAGCCGCCCCGGGGTAGGCCTGCTGCGTTCGCGCACTGAGGCGCTGAACCAGCATGGCGAGATCGTGATGTCGATGGAGGGCTGGGGCATGTTCGGCCGCCGTCCCGCGCCATGAGCGCGATCAGTGATAGCGCTCGTAACCGGCGAAGCCGATCAGCAGCCGGGCGATGCCGTAGGCGATCCAGTTCCATGCGCGACGCCACAGCGGCCGGCGCCGCCACTCCAGCGGCGGCAACGAGCGCGCGCCGGTGCGGATCGCTTCGTCCAGGCTGGCGCGCAGCTCGGCCGCGAAGCGCGCGTCCGCCACGAACACGTTGGCTTCGCGCGCGAGCAGCAGGCTGAACGGGTCGATGTTGGAGGAACCCACGCTCGCTTGGCAGCAATCGAATACCGCCACCTTGGCGTGCAGGAAGCTGCGGTGGTACTCGTGGATCGCGATGCCCGCGTCGAGCAGCGCCCCGTACAGTGCCCGCGACGCGTAGTGCTGCAGCACGTACTCCACGCGCCCCTGCAACAACAGCACCACGCGCACGCCGCGGTGCGCGGCGCGCAGGAGCGCCTGGCGAAAGCGCCGGCCCGGGAAAAAGTAGGCATTGGCGATCACGATCTCCTCGCGCGCCGCGTCGATCATCGCGAGATACGCGCGCTCGATGTCGCGCCGGTGGCGCACGCTGTCGCGCACCACCAGGGCGGCGCGCTGTCCGTCCGCAAACGAGGGCGCCGCTGCGCGTGTCGGCGCCGGCGGCAGAGATAGCAGCGCCGCGGCGGCGATCCGCGCAAACAGCCGCGCCGCCTCGTCGCGCACCTCGCCGCACAGCGGGCCCTCCGCGCGCACTGCAAAGTCGTAGCGCGGCGGCGCCGGATCCGGACCGTCGTAATCGTCGATCACGTTGATGCCGCCCACGAACGCCAGCCGGCCGTCCACGCAGGCAATCTTGCGATGCATGCGCCGCAGCCGGTCGCGGCGCAGCGTCCAGGGGCTGATGTCCGGGCGGTACACCAGCACCCGCACGCCCGCCTCGGTGAGCATCCGCCGGAAGCGCGGCGCGAAGCCGCTCGCACCAAACCCGTCGATGAGCAATTGCACGGTTGCGCCGCGCGCTGCGGCGCGAGCCAACGCATCGGCCACCAGGCTGCCGGTCTCGTCGTCCGCAAAGATGTAGGTCTCGAGAAACACCTCCTCCCGCGCGCCGTCGAGCGCCTCGACCAGCGCGGGAAAATACTGCTCGCCGTTGCGCAACAGAGTGAGCCGGTTGCCGTCGACGTAGTGCATTGCGCTACACCGGCTTGAGCTGCGCGCCGAGCGCCAGGTGATCGGACAGCAGCGACCAGGGCGGACCGCGGTGCACGCTCGCCTCCACCACGCTGAAGCCGCGGACGTAGATGCGGTCCAGCCGCAGCAGCGGCATGAGGCTCGGGAAGGTGCGCGCTGCGTGGCGCCCGTAGACCGCAGTGACCTCGGTCATGCCGAGGCGTTCCTCCAGCACGCGCGTCGCGCGCTGGCGCCAGTCGTTGAAGTCACCGGCCACTACGATCGGCAGGTCGCGGCCGGCCAGCGCCTCCAGGCGCGCGCCGATGGCGTCGAGTTGCCGGCGGCGGCCGCGCTCGTGCAGCGAAAGGTGCACGCACACGCAATGCAGGTTGCGGCGCCATCCCGGCACCTCCACCACGCAATGCAGCAGGCCGCGCCGCTCGAAGCGGTGGTCCGACACGTCCTCATTCTCGGAAGACAAGATGCGGAAACGCGACAGGATGGCATTGCCGTAGTGGCCATGGTGGTGCACGCGGTTGCGGCCGTAGGCGTGCTGCCAGTCCGCCGGCGCCAGGAACTCGTGCTGCGGCGCGTTCGGCCAGGCGGGAAAGCGCACGGCATGGCGCTCGTTGAGCCCCTGCACTTCCTGCAGGAATACGAGGTCCGGCGCGAGCGTGCGCAGGCCCTCGCGCAGCTCGTGGATCACCATGCGGCGGTTGAACTGCGACAGCCCCTTGTGGATGTTCAGCGTCACCACGCTCAGCGCCTGCGTCATGCGGCGGCGCTCCTCGCCGGGAGCATCCGGATCGCATCGCGGTTCGACCAGGAGAAGCATTTCTGCGCCGCCTCGCGCCATGGCAGCCAGTCTTGCGCGCGGTGCTCCTGCGGCGCCAGCGTGACCGGGACGCGCGCCGGCAGCCGGAGGCCGAACACGTGCTCGGTGTTGTGCGTGGTGCCGGGCGCGAAGCGGTGGCGCCACTGCGCATAGATCTCGAACGCGTTGGCCACGTGCCAGCGCTCGAGCCGGCCGGACGCCGCGTCGATGCCGGTTTCCTCGCGCACTTCGCGGCGCGCCGCGTCCTCCAGCGGCTCGTCCAGGCGCTCCAGCGAGCCGGTGACCGACTGCCAGAAGCCGGCGAGGCTGGCGCGCTCGAGCAGCAGCACCTCGAGTGCCGGGGTGTGGATCACGACCAGCACCGACACTGGAAGCTTGGCGCTCATTCGGCCTTCGGGCGAAACAGCGCCGGCAACGCCAGGGCGTGCCCGGGGTCGATGAACACGGCGAAGAACGGCCGACCGCGCCCCGCCCAGAATCCGGCGGCCGCGGCCAGCACATCGAACAACGTCCCCAGGTCGTCGGCCGGAAGTTCACCGTATCCGTCAATCAGCACCACGTGGCCGGTGCCGGTGCGCCAGGACAGGTCCGAAAGGCAGTCTTCCAGCGCATCCCAGTTGCCGCCGAACCAGGCGGGAAAACCCAGCGCCGACGCCAGCCGCTCGAGCAAGGCCTCCTTGCGCGGCGCTCCGTCCAGCTCGACCCGCGCCAGGTCGAGTCGCGTGCCGCGCGCCGCGTCCACCACTTCGTCGGCGCGCTGCGCCCGGTAGATGCCGGAGCGCGCTGGGTCGGTCAACCGCTGCGTGAGCTTGGCCATCGGTCACTCGCGAATGCGCTGGAACGAACGATAGTGGTCGGCCGTGTAGTAGAACTCGCCGCCCCGGCCGGCGACGATGCGTCGCGCGCCCCGGTCGCGTGCACCCGGCGTTCTCACCGTGTACTCGCGATAGTAGCCGTGGTCGCGCCGCGGGAGGAGCTTTTCCCGGTTGGCGAAAGCCCGGCCGTCCTGGGCATGCGGAAACGGCCCGCCGGCCCTGATCAGGGAGAGGGTGGCGCGCGCCTCGGCGGGCAGGCCGCCGAGCGCCACTTCGCCCGGCGCGAGCGCCGCCGCCTGCGCGGCAAAAAGTACCAGGAGCGCGGCAGCCCAGCGCATCAGGCGGCCTCGAGCCGCGCCAGCGCCGGCGC
>JBGPPD010000125.1:0-8666 GCA_041488375.1 Gammaproteobacteria bacterium
CTCGCTGCTCGGCGCGAACGCCGATCCGACCTACCGCGACCAGTTGAACGAGTGTTTCCTGCGCATGACCATCCGCACGCAGGACCGCAAGGTGGCCGACGCCTATGGGCGGCTGTTCCCCTGGTTGGGCCTGTCAGGCCCACCCTACGTTGGAAGCATGAAGGGCGTGCAAGGCGCGAAAGAACTGCTCGGCATCTGGCCGGCGCTGGTGAATCGCGAGCTCGTGGAATCGAGGACGGAGATCGCCGTGGAGAAGGTCTGATGCGCGTGCCGCTGTGGAAAATTGCCCACGCGCGCTCCGGCGACAAGGCCGACCGCGCCGACATCGGCCTCTTCGCCTGGGACGCGCCGACCTACGCGGTGCTCAAGCGCGAGGTGACGCCCGAGCGGGTGCAGGAGCACTTCAAGGCCATGTGCCACGGGCCGGTGGAGCTCTGGCCGCTGGACAACCTCCTCGCGCTCAAGATCGTGCTGAACCGCGCGCTGCAGGGCGGCGCGGCGCGTTCGCTGCGCATGGACAACCTCGGCAAGGCGGTCGCCGCGCAGCTGCTGCGCATGGAAATCGAAGCGCCGGCCGACCTCCCCCGGCTGCGTTCCGCTTGAAAAAAACCCGCAAGAAGCGAGCGCACGACGGCAACCGGCGCGCGGGCCTGCTGCGCGTCTGCGCGCGGCTGTTCCGCGAGCAGGGCTTCGACGGCACCTCGATCCGCGACATCTCGCAGGCGGCCGGCATGCATTCGGGCAGCCCGTTCTACCATTTCAAGACCAAGCAGGAGATGCTGCTGGCGGTGATGGAGCAGGGGTTGACGGAGGGACTGCATCACCTCGAGGCGGTCGCCGCGTTGAAACTTTCGCCTGAGGAGAAGTTCAGGCGACTGGTGCGCGCGCACCTCGCCACGATCTGCGAGGACGGCCACGATTTCATCCCGGTGATGCTCTACGACTGGCGCTCGCTCACGCCGGCCAACCGGCGGCGCGTGATCGCGCTGAAGGACCGCTACGACGCGCTGTGGCAGCGCGCGACCGAGGAGCTGCAGGCCGCCGGGATGATGCAGGGCGACGCGCAGCTCGCGCGCCTGTTCACCTTCGGCGTGCTCAACTGGACCGCGCGCTGGTACCGCGCCGGCGGACGGCGCACGCTGGACCAGATCGCCGAGGAAGCCTCGAGGTTCCTGCTACGGCCGTAGGGTGGGCCACCGGCCCACCCTACACCAGCATCTGCACGAACCGCCGCACCGCCGCCGCGTCGGCCTCGCCGATGGCGGTGAACTCGATGGCCGCCAGGTTCATGCCGTCGCGCTCCGTCGACTTCACCACCCGCGCGTAGATGCCCTTCGCCGTATGCTCCACCAGCGGCAGCGGCAGGTCGATGTGGATCTCGGTGTGTTCGGACAGGCGGTCCGGCACGCGCGCGAGCAGCCCGTGGTAGCTGATGTCCAGCGTGCTCGCCTGGCGCGCCTGGCCGATCACGTCGGCCTCCACTGCGCGGTAGGTGAACGGCAGCTTCGCCTGCACGCGCGGGCTGCGGCGCAGCTCCTGGCGCGGCACCACCAGGCCGAGCGAGGGGATGGCGAGCACCTCGCGAAAGCCGATCGGCAGCGCCTTGCCCTTGACGAACACGGTCATCGGCCGCGCCGCCGTCACGTAGTCGGCGACGCGCTCGTAGGTCGCGTCGCTGATCAGCACCTGGCCGCGCAGGCTCACCGCCTCGATGCGCGAGGCGAGGTTCACTTCGTCGCCCACGACCGTGAACACGGAATACAGCTCCGAACCGAAGGTGCCCGCCATCACCAGGCCGGTGTTGATGCCGATGCCCATGAACACGGGCGGCATGCCGGTTTCCTTGTGCCGGTCGTTCAACTGCATCAAGGCGATCTGCATGTCCACCGCGCAGGCGAGCGCGCGCTTGACGTCGTCATGCGCCACGCTCTCCGCGCCGAACAGCGCCATCACCGAGTCGCCCATGAACTTGTCGACGATGCCGCCGTGGCGCACCACCACGCGGCTCATCTCGATCAGGTAGCTGTTGAGGACCTCCAGCACCACCTCGGCGGGATGGGCCTCGGAAAACGACGTGAAGCCGCGCAGGTCGCCCATCAGGATGGTGACCTCGCGCTGCTGGAATTTGGATTGCCGGTTCAGCCCGACCTGGCGAAACGCTCGAGGTGGTGGTCGGCGTCGCCGAACTGCTGGGCGATCATGGTCAGGCGGCGGAAAGCGTGGCTCACCTTCAACTCCTCCGTCATGCCCATGCCGCCGTGCAGCTGGATCGCCTCCTGGCTGATCAGGCGCGCGTTGTCCGCGACCTTGATCTTGGCCGCGGAGATGGCGCGCGCACGCTCCTTGGCGTCGCCGGTCGAATCCGCCTGGCTGCACGCGAGGAAGGCCATCGACTTGGCCTGCTCGTAGGCGACGACCATGTCCACCATACGGTGCTGCAATGCCTGGAACGTGCCGATCGGCACGCCGAACTGCTTGCGCGTCTTCAGGTACTCGAGCGTGGTGTCGCAGGAGAACTTCATCGCGCCCACGGCTTCCGCGCAGACCAGCGCCGTGGCGAAATCCACCACCTGCTCGATCACCGGCAGCGCCTTGCCCTCCGCGCCGAGCAATTCGCCCGGCGTGCCGGCGAGCACCAGGTCCGCCGCGCGCATCTCGTCCAGCGTGCGGTAGGGCCTCATCTTCAGGCCCCGCGCGTCCACGAGGAACAGCGAGAGGCCCGCCGGGGTCTTCGCCGACACCACGATCTTGCCGGCCGCCGGCGCACCGAGGACCACCACTTTCTCCCCGTCCAGCGTCCAGCCGGCGCCCGCCTTCTTCGCCGTGGCGTTCACGTGCGCGAGGTCGTAGCGGGCGCCTTTCTCCGAGAAGGCGAAGGCCATCTTGAGCTTGCCTTCGACCACCGCAGGGAGGATGGCCTTCTTCTGCGCGTCGCTGCCGGCGCGCGCCACGCACTGCGCGCCAAGGAGCGTCGCGAGGTAAGGTTCGACCACCAGCCCTTCGCCGAAGGCTTCCATCACGCTCAGCAGATCGATGGCTCCTCCGCCGAATCCGCCGTAGTCCGGCGAGAACGGGATGCCGGTGAGGCCCATCTGCGCGATGGTGCCCCACACGGATTCGCCATAGCCCCCGGCCGAGGCGACGATCTTCTTGCGCCCCTCGAAGTCGTAGTCCTTCTGGATGAAGCGCCGGACGGAATCGGCGAGGAGTTGCTGCTCTTCGTTGTAGTCGAAGTTCATGGCTAAAGTCCCAGGGTCATCTTGGCGATGATGTTGCGCTGGATCTCGTTCGACCCGGCGTAGATCGTCGTCTTCCTGAAATTGCAGTAGCGCGGCGCGATGGCCGCGGTGAACGCATCGAAGCCCGCATCGCCGCCGTCAGCTGTGATGAGGGCTTTGAACGGCTGCGCCAGCGGCCCGACCGCCTGCATCATGAGTTCGGTCAGGCCCTGCTGGATCTCGGTGCCCTTGATCTTGAGCATCGACACGTCGGCCCCCGGCGGCTGGCCGGTGCGGCGCATGCGGTCGAGGAACCTAAGGTTGGTGATCTCGAGCGCCATCAGCTCCACCTCCAGGCGCGAGAGCCGGTCGCGAAAGCGCGGGTCCTCGAGCAGCGAGCCGCCGCCCTTCTTCTGCTGCGCGGCGAACTCCTTGAGCTTCGCGAGTTCCCGCTTGGAGGCGCCGATTCGCCCGGTGTTCATGCGCTCGTGGCCGAGCAGGTACTTGGCCACCGTCCAGCCCTCGCCTTCCTTGTGCACGAGGTTGGCCACCGGCACCTTGACGTCGTCGAAGAACACCTCGTTCACCTCGTGCCCGCCGTCCATCAGGATCAGGGGCCGCACCGTGATGCCGGGGCTCTTCATGTCGATGAGCAGGAAACTGATGCCTTCCTGGCGCTTGGAGGTGCTCGAGTCGGTGCGCACCAGGCAGAAGATCCAGTCGGCGTAGTGCCCGAGCGTGGTCCAGATTTTCTGACCGTTGACCGCGTAGTGATCGCCGTTGCGCACGGCCTTGGTCTTCAGTGAAGCGAGGTCGGAGCCCGAGCCCGGTTCCGAATAGCCCTGGCACCAGAAGTCCTCGCCGTCGTAGATGCGCGGCAGGAACTGCTTTTTCTGCGCGTCGCTGCCGAAGCGCAGCAGCACCGGTCCGCACATCGACAGGCCGAAAGGGATCAGCGGCGGGGTGCCGGCGTAGCCGCATTCCTCCTCGAAGATGTAGCGCTGCACCACGGACCAGCCGGTGCCGCCCCATTCCTTGGGCCAGGAGGGCGCCACCCAACCCTGCTTGGCGAGGATCCCGTGCCAGCGCAGCAGATCCTCGCGCGTCAGCTCCTCGTAGTTGGCGATCTTGTCCCGCAGGTCGGCGGGCAGGTTGGCCTTCAGCCAGCCGCGCACCTGGTCGCGGAACGCCAGTTCTTCCTGGGAATAGTTCAGGTCCATGCGAGCCCTCCTCCCGACTACAGAATGGTAACTCCGCCGTCGGCCACTATGCACTGCCCGGTGATGAACGCGGCGGCCTCGGAGGCGAGGAATGCGGCGACGCCGCCGATGTCCCGGGGCTCGCCCAGGCGCCTGAGCGGCGTGGCCGCCTCGCGTTCCTTGCGCCGCTGCGGATCTTCCCACAGGGCCTTGGCGAAATCGGTCTTGATCAGGCCGGGTGCGATGGCGTTGACGCGCACGTTCTTGGGGCCCCACTCGGCGGCCAGGTTCTTCACCAGCATGTGGTCCGCCGCCTTGGACATGCCGTAGGCGCCGATCACCGTGTTGGCGATGATGCCGCCGATCGACCCCACCGTGATGTAACTCCCGCCGCCACGTTCGGCCATGCCGGGCAGCGTCATCGCGGCGAGCCACAGCACGCTCTTCACGTTGTTGTTGAATATCTTGTCGAAAGCGTCGTCGGGAATCGCGGCCAGCGGCCCGTAGTAGGGATTGGAGGCGGCGTTTGAAACGGCGATGTCGATGCGGCCCCAGCGCTTGAGCGTCGCGTCCACCAGCGCCTGCAGCTCCTCCTTCCTCGACACGTTGCAGGCCTGCGCCAGCACTTCGTAGCCCTGCTTCTCGAACTCGGCGCGCACCTGCTCGCAAGCCTCCGCCTTGCGGCTGGAAACCACCACCTTGGCGCCGGCGCGCGCCATTTCCTCCGCGATGGACTTGCCGATGCCGCGCGTCGAGCCGGTGACCAGGGCCACCTTGCCGGAGAGATCGAAGGGGGATCGGTTCACGGTATGTTCTCGCATTCCATTATTTCAAATATGATATGACTAAATCATAAGAGGAGACACCATGGGCGCGCCCGAGTCCACCGCACCGCTATCCGCCGAGCCCCACTACAGCTACGAGCACGAGGGCGACCGCCAGTTTGCCACGACGCTGGCGCGCGGCCTTGAAGTCCTGCGCTGCTTCACCCCGCTCGAACCGATGCTCGGCAACAAGGAGATCTCGGTGCGCACCGGCCTGCCCAAGCCGACGGTGTCGCGCCTCACCTACACGCTCACCAAACTGGGCTACCTGCGCCACAACATGCGCCTCGGGAAATACCAGCTCGGTTCGGCGGTGCTGTCGATCGGCTACCCGTTGCTCGCCTCGATGAGCGTGCGCCAGATCGCGCGCCCGCTGATGAAAGAGCTGGCCGACTACTGCAACGGCTCGGTGTCGATGGGCATGCGCGACCGCCTGAGCGTGGTGTACGTGGAATCCTGCCGCAGCGGCAACGGCATCGCCACGCTGCCCGACATCGGCACCGCGGTGCCGATCGCGCAGTCGGTGATCGGCCGCGCCTTCGTCGCCTCCTGCACGCCGCCGGAGCGCGAGTCGGTGCTCAACCAGATGAAGGTGAAGGAGCCGGAGATGTACCGCAAGAACCGCCCGCAGATCGACAAGGCGCTGGAGGACATCCGCGGCCGCGGCTTCTGCGTGTCGCTGGGCGAGATCCGGCGCGAAGTGCACGCGGTCGGCGTGCCGATGCGGCGCACGGTGGACGGCGAGGTGGTGGCCTTCAACTGCACGGTGCCCGCGTTCATCCTGAAGAAGGGCCAGCTCGAGGACGACATCGGCCCGCGACTGGTGGCGATGGTGCGCAACATCGAAGCCTCCCTCGGCATGCACTGAGCGGCGCCCGTGCCCGGCCCGCTCGCCGGCGTCAGAGTCCTCGAATTCGAGGCCATCGGCCCGGGGCCTTTCGCCGGCATGCTGCTCGCCGACATGGGCGCGGACGTGCTGCTGGTGGACCGCCCCGCGTCCTCCGACCTGGGCCTGAAGCGCGAGCGCTGGATGGACGTGATGCTGCGCGGCCGGCGCTCGGTGACGCTCGATCTCAAATCGAAGGACGCCGCCGCCGCCGCGCTGGAGCTCGCCTCGCGCGCCGACGCGGTGATCGAAGGCTTCCGCCCCGGGGTGATGGAGCGCCTGGGCCTCGGCCCCGAGCCGTGCCTCGCGCGCAATCCGAAGCTGGTCTACGGCCGCATGACCGGCTGGGGCCAGGACGGGCCGCTGGCGGCGCGCGCCGGGCACGACATCAACTACATCGCGCTCGCCGGCGTGCTGCACGCCTTCGGCCGCAAGGGCCAGGCGCCGGTGCCGCCGCTGAACCTGGTGGGCGATTTCGGCGGCGGCGGCATGCTGCTCGGCTTCGGCATCGCCTGCGCGCTGCTGCACGCGCAGAAGACCGGCCAGGGCCAGGTGGTGGATGCGGCGATGGTCGAGGGCGCCTCGCTGCTGGCGGCGATGTTCTCCGGCTTCCTCGCCGCCGGCCGCTGGACCGAGGAGCGCGGCGCCAACATCCTCGATACCGGCGCGCCCTGGTACGACTGCTACCAGACCAAGGATGGAAAATACGTCGCCATCGGCGCCATCGAGGCGAAGTTCTTCGAGGAGCTCGTTGCGCGCCTGGGGCTCGCCGGCCTGCCGCCGCAGAACGAGCGCGCGCGCTGGCCGGAAATGCGCGCGGCGTTCGAGCGTGCGTTCAAGGCGAAGACACGCGACGAATGGTGCGCGGTCTTCGAAGGCTCGGATGCCTGCTTCGCCCCGGTGCTGAGCTTCTCGGAAGCGCGGCGCCATCCGCACAATCTCGCGCGCCGCGCTTACCTGAGCGTGGCGCGCCTGGAGCAGCCCGCGCCGGCGCCGCGCTTCTCCGCGACGCCGGGCGAGGTGCGCCGCGTTCCGCCCGAGCGCGGCGCGGGCGGCCGCGCCGCGCTCGCCGACTGGGGATTCGCCGCCGCGGAGGTCGACCGGCTGTGCGAGGCCGGGCTGGGAACGGCGGACTAGTGCCCCTGGCGCGCCGGCCCCGGGGCGCGCGCGCCCATCTGCTCGACGGAGAGCTCGAACTTCAGCTCGCCGCCCTTCTGCAGCTTCAGCGTCAGCGGCACCTTTTCGCCCATCCTGAACGGGCGCTTGAGGTCCATCAGCATCAGGTGCGCGCCGCCGGGCTTGAGTTCGAAGGTCCCGCCCGCCGGCACGTCGAAGCCCTGCACCTCGCGCATCCTCATCACGTCGCCGTCGCGCAGGGTGACGTGCATCTCCACCCGCCCCGCGACCGGCGAGGAGGCGCCCACCACGCGGTCGGCGGCGCCCGCGTTGCGCAGCTGCAGGAAACCCACGCCCACCTTGGCTCCGGGCGGCGTGACGCGCGTCCAGGGACGCTCCACGCTCACCTGCGCCCAGGCGGGAAGCGCCACGCACGCCAGCACGATCAGCCAGACCCGCATCGCCTGTTCTCCTCTTCCTGCAGTTTGCGCCAGAACACCTTGCCGGTGGCGGTCTTGGGCAGCTGCTCGACGAACTCGACTTGACGGGGAACCTTGAATGCAGCCATGTGCTCCTTCGCCCAGGACACCACGTCCTCCTCCTTGATCCGTCCGCGCGCAGCGGCTTTCAGCACCACCAACGCCTTCACCGTCTCGCCGCGGTGCGCGTCGCGCGTGCCGATGACGCAGGCCTCCTGGATGTCGGGGTGCGCGTACAGCATCGCCTCGACTTCCGCCGGCCACACCTTGAAGCCCGAGGCGTTGATCATGCGCTTGAGGCGATCGGTGATGAAGAAGTAGCCCTCCTCGTCGTAGTAGCCGAGGTCCCCGGTGCGGAAGAACTTCTTGCCGTCGTGCTCGAGGAACGCGTCGGCGCTCGCCTTGGGCTGCTTCCAGTAGCCCTGGAACACCTGCGGGCCGTGCGTGATGATCTCGCCCACTTCCTTCGGTCCCAGTTCGTTCAGCGTCACCGGATCGATCACGCGCGAATCCGTGTCGAAATAGGGGATGCCGGCGCACTGGCGCTTGGGCCGCTGCGGCGGATTGGCGTGCGAGGGCGCGGAGGTTTCGGTGAGCCCGTAACCCTCGAGGAACGGCAGGCCGATGCGCTCCTGCAGCCTGGCCGCCACCGCCTCGGGCATCGAGGCGCCGCCGCCGCCGATGCGCACCAGCGAAGACAGGTCGTACTTGCCGAGATCGGGGTTGGCGAGGAAATCGACGATCATGGTGGTGATACCGGTGACGCCGGTCACCCGGCAGCGCTGGATCAGTTCCGCCGCGACATTGCGGTCCCAGCGCGTCATCAGCACCGTGGTGCCGCCGAGCTGGATCGGCACGTTCATGTTCGCCTGCATGCCGGTGAGGTGGAACAGCGGCAGCACGCCGAGCACCACCGCTTCGCTCGAGGACTGGATCCAGGCGCA
>JBGPPD010000126.1:0-8570 GCA_041488375.1 Gammaproteobacteria bacterium
CGAAGGTCGCCGCCATCGCCGCGGCAGCGCGCTGCAGGCTCGGCAGATGCTCGAGCGCGCGCTCCAGCGGCATGCGCGAAACCGGCGCATGCACCGCGATCGCGGCACACACGCGCCTTCCGGTGTCGGCGACCGGCACCGCGACGCAGGCCAGTCCGGCGTGGAACTCCTCGTTGTCGGTGGCGTATTTCTGCGCGCGGATGCGCGCCAGCTCCGTGCCGAGCCGGCGCGCGTCCGTGATGGTGGTGCCGGTGTAGCGCGTCAGCGGAAGGAGGGCGGTGAGCCGCGCGCGCCCAGCCTTGGGCATCAGCGCGAGCAGCAGCTTGCCGCTCGCCGTGCAGTGCAGCGGCACGCGCGATCCCGAGGACAGCATCATGCGCAGCGGCCAGGCGGCCTCCACGCGATCCAGGTAGACGACCGCGTCGCCGTCGAGCATCGTGAAGTTGCAGGTCTCGCCGATCTGCTCGACCAGCCGCGCGAGGATCGCGTGGCGCTCGGTGCGCAGGGCGCCGTTCAGCATCACGTTGCGCCCGAGCGCGGCGAGGCGCGGACCGGGGGCGTAGCGCCGGGCGCCGGGCTCGCGCGCGACCAGGTTGGCGGCTTCGAGCATCGCGAGCATGCGGTAAAGGGTGGGCTTGGGCAGGCGCAGCGCCGCGGTCAACTCGGCCAGCGAAGCCGGGCGTTCGGCCGCCACCAGCGCCTCGAGGACTCCGAGCGCGCGCAGCGTCGCGGGAACCTTGTCTTCCTTGCGCGGCATTCAGGGATTTTATCGGAATGTGGAACGAAACATTTGAAATGCCGACGCCTGCTTGGCAGCCGCTCGGCCGCTGTGAGAGACTTTGGCACTCAACCGGAGGTCCCTATGACCGACATCGCCGAAGTGAAACGCGTGGCAGTCAGCGGCAAGCAGCGCATGACGCCCTCCGAAGCGCTGGTCGAGACGCTCGTCGCCCAAGGCGTGAGGGACGTCTTCGGCATTGTCGGCTCCGCCTACATGGATGCGCTGGACCTGTTTCCCGCGGCCGGCATCCGCTTCATCCCGACCGTGCACGAGCAGGGCTCGGCGCACATGGCCGACGGCTACTACCGCGTCAGCGGCAAGCACGGCGTGTGCATCGGGCAGAACGGTCCGGGCATCACCAATTTCGTGACCGCGATCGCGGCGGCCTACTGGGCGCACAGCGCGGTGGTGGCGATCACGCCGGAGACGGGCTCGATGGCGATCGGCCTGGGCGGTTTCCAGGAAACCGACCAGCTGCCGATCTTCTCGAAGATCACCAAGTACCAGGCACACGTGAACAATGCGGCGCGCATGGCCGAGTTGACCGCGCGCGCCTTCGACCGCGCGATCCTCGAGATGGGCCCGACGCAGCTCAACATCCCGCGCGATTTCCTCTATGGCGAGATCGAGTGCGAGGTGCCGCAGCCGATCCGGGTCGAGCGCGGCCCCGGCGGCGGCGCGAGCCTCGATGCGGCGGCGGAGGCGCTGGCGAACGCGAAGTTCCCGGTGATCATCGCCGGCGGCGGCGTGATCGCCGCCAGCGGCGTCGAGGCCTGCGTCGCGCTCGCCGAGGCGCTCGACGCGCCGGTGTGCAACTCGTACCTGCACAACGACTCCTTCCCGGCGGGCCACCGCCTGTGGTGCGGCCCGCTGGGCTACCACGGCTCCAAGGCCGCGATGAAGGTGCTCGCGAGGGCCGACGTGGTGCTCGCGCTCGGCTCGCGGCTCGGGCCGTTCGGCGTGCTGCCGCAATATGGCTTCGACTACTGGCCGGCGAACGCGAAGCTGGTGCAGGTGGATGCCGACGCGAAAGTGCTGGGTTTGGTGAAGAAGACCTCGGTCACGGTGAACGGCGACGCGCGTGAGGCGGCGCAGGCGCTGGTGGCACGCCTCAAGGGCAGGAGCCTCGCCGGCGCCGCCAGCCGCGCGGAGCGGCTCGGCATCGTCAAGGCGGAGAAGGAGGCCTGGGCGAAGGAACTCGCCGGCTGGGACCACGAGACCGACCCCTGGAGCCTCGAGGTCGCGAAGGGCTCGAAATACATGCACCCGCGCCAGATGCTGCGCGAGCTGGAGAAGGCGATGCCCGAGGACGCAATGGTCTCGACCGACATCGGCAACATCTGCCAGATCGCGAATTCCTACCTCAAGTTCAACCGCGCGCGCTCGATGTTCGGCGCCATGATGTTCGGCAACTGCGGCTACGCGTTCCCGACCATGATCGGCTGCAAGGTCGGCGCGCCCGGGCGCACGGCCGTGGCCTACGTGGGCGACGGGGCCTGGGGCATGAGCTTCGGCGAGATCCTCACCTGCGTGCGCGAGAAGATCCCGGTCACCGCGGTGGTGTTCAACAACCAGCAATGGGGCGCGGAGAAGAAGAACCACGTCGACTTCTACTCCAACCGTTTCCTCGGCGTGAACCTGGAGAACCCGAGCTTCGCCGGCATCGCGAAAGCCATGGGCGCCGAGGGCATCGTGGTGGACAAGGTGTCCGACGCGGGCGAGGCGTTCCGCGCCGCGTGCAGGGCGCAGAAGGACGGCAAGACCACCATCGTGGAGATGATGTGCACGCGCGAACTCGGTGACCCGTTCCGCCGCGATGCGCTGAAACTGCCGGTGCGGCTGCTGGAGAAGTACAGGGCGTACTCGACCCGGTAATGCCGGACCTCGTGCTCGCGGCCGGAGGCGTCTGGCCGCTGGCATGGTGCGCGGCGGTGCTGTTCACCGCCTACGCGCTGCGCGGCGCCACGGGTTTCGGCGCGGGCGTGGTGGCGATCCCGCTGCTGCTGCTGGCGCTGCCTCTGCTGGTCGTCATCCCGCTGGTAACGGCCCTGGGCATGCTGGCGTCGTTCGGCCAGGCGCTGCACCAGCGGCGCCAGGTCCACTGGGCCGGCTTTCGTCCCTTGCTCCTGCCGACCCTTGCCGGCGTCGGCGCCGGCCTATGGCTGTTTTCCGCGCTCGATTCCAGGTATCTGCTGCGCGCGCTGGCGGTGTTCATCATCGCTCACGCGCTCTGGGGCTACCTGCCGTGGCGCCGCGCGCGCGCCGCGCCGGCCTGGCTCGGCCCGCTGGCGGGCGCGCTGGGGGGATTCGTCGCCACGGTCTTCGGCGGCATGGCGGGGCCGTTCTACGTCGTGTACCTGCGCACGCTGGGGCTGGACAAGCTGCGTTTCCGCGCTACCGTCTCCGTGGCGCTGCTCTGCCTGGCCGCGCTGCGCGCGCTGGGCTACGGCGGGCTCGGCCTCTACAACGCGCACGTGCTCTGGCTGTTCGCGGCCGCCGTTCCCGTGGTCGCGCTGGCGATGGTCGCCGGGGAGCGCTGGCACCACCGGCTGGACGAGGCGCGCTTCGGCCACCTGGTGGCGGCGCTGCTCGCGCTGAGCGGCGCGGCGCTGCTGTTCAAGTAGCCGCGCGCCTGCGCCTTCGCCGCAGGTGCCTGACCACGGGGTAGACGAGGGTCAGGATCGCGACCGCCATCACGCTGCCGCTGATCGGGCGCGTGAAGAACACGGTCCAATCGTTGTCGAAGCTGATCATGGTGGTCATGAAGTCGTTCTCGGCCAGCGGCCCGAGGATGACGCCCAGGACCAGGGGCGCGATCGGGAAGCGCAGGCGCTCGAACAGGTACCCCAGCACGCCGAACACCACGATCAGCCACACGTCGGTGATGTTGTTGCGCGCCGCGAACGCCCCCAGGATGCAGCACATCACGACGTAGGCCGAGACGATCGCCTCGGGGAACTCGAGCACGCGCACCAGCAGCCGCGCCGCGAAATAGCCGATCAGGCACATGCCGATCACGCTCACGAACACCGAGGCGAACAGCGCGTAGACGATGTGGCTCGAGGTCTGGAACACCTGCGGGCCGGGCTGCAGGCCGTGCAGCAGGAACGCGCCGAGGATGATCGCCGTGGCGCCGCTGCCCGGAATCCCCATCGTGATGAGCGGAATCATGGCGCCGCCGACCGACGCGGTGGCCGCGGCCTGCGGGGCGATGATGCCCTCGGGGATCCCGGTGCCCATCAGGTCCTTGCGCTTGCCGTACTGCGCCTCGATGCCGTAGGACAGGAACGAGGCGACGGTCGCGCCCGCGCCCGGCACGATGCCCACCAGCAGGCCGATCAGGGTGCCGCGCGCGAAGCTGAGCTTGGTGGCCGACACTTCCTTCATGGAGGGCAGGCGCGTGCTCACCTTGTCGACCTTCTCGATCGGCACCGAGCGGAATCCCAGCTCCAGGCGCGTGAAGACCTCGCCCAGCCCGAAGGCGCCGACCATCACCACGAGGTAGTCGATGCCGTCGGACAGGATGCGCACGCCGAAGGTGAAGCGCTCCGCGCCGTAGGTGTCGTCGATGCCGACGGTGGCGATCAGCAGGCCCGCGAACAGGCTGATCAGCGCGTTGGCGAGCGAGCTGCCGCCCAGCGACACCACGCTCACCAGCCCGAACAGGATGATCGCGAAGTACTCGGGCGTGGAGAAGGTGAGCGCGATGCTCGCCACCGGGTGCGCGAGCAGCACCATCGCGGTCGCCGCGGCCAGCCCGCCGACCAGCGCCGCGAGCAGCGTCCAGCCCAGCGCCTGCGCCGCCTTGCCCTTGCGCGCCATGGAGTAGCCGTCCCACAGCATCGGCACGTCGATCGGCTCGCCCGGCACGCGGAACAGGATCGAGGTCCACGCGCCGGCGTAGGTGCCCGAGACGTACATCGCGGTGAGCAGGATGATCGCCGGGGTCACCTCCATGCCGTAGGTGAAGGGCAGCGCGAGCACCACTCCCATCACCAGGGTCAGTCCCGGCAGCACCGCCACCAGCAGCCCGAGGACCAGGCCTATGACCAGCACCAGCAGGTTCAGCGGCGCGAAGACGCTGACGAAGCCCAGGCCCAGATGGTGCAAGACGTCGAGCATCGCGCCCTAGTGGATTCCCATGACCCGCATGAGGAAGAACGTCACCTGCGCGAACGGCCCCTGGCCGAGCGGCAGCGAGACGTACACCAGCTTCATGAAGAAGAACATCATGGCGAGCGCCCCGAGCACGCTGATCGCCGCGTTGACCAGCCAGCGCCGGTAGCCGCCCAGCGCGATGAAGGCCGCGAGATAGGGCGCGGTGGCGAGGAAGAAGCCCAGCCACTGGATGGTCCAGACGTAGGCAGCGGTGAGCGCGATGCCCGCGACGAGCAGCAGCGGGCGCCGCTCGGCGGGCGCCTCCGGCCCGGCGTCGCCGCGTTCCTGCACGGACTCCTCGACGATCTCGTCGAGCAGCCCCGAGACGTCGCGGCGGCCGCCGATCAGGCGCAGCTTGGCCACCTCGTAGATGCAGGTCGCGATCACCAGCCCGAGGATCAGCTTGGGCCAGAAATCCGGGCCGATGGTGTCCGCGCGATGCTGGTACTGGATCCGGGCCGCGACGTAATACAGGTAGCCGGCGCCCGCGCCGACCAGCACGTAGGGCAGCGAGCGTGCGAAAGCGCCGTGCGGGGATTTCAGCGGCCTGGCCCCGGGGAGGCCCGGAGATCGGGCAGCAGCCGCGCCACCGGCTCGGCGATCTCGTAGACGCTCGCCACGGCGAGTTCCGGACCGTACTCGATGCGGTCGCGCTCGGCGCGCCGGCGCAGGCGCTCCTCGTGGACCTGCATGACGTCCTTCGGGAACGGCATCAGCCCGGGATCGACGATGCGCAGGCAGCCGTCCACGTCGCGCGCGGGCAGGACGCGGCTCTTGACGCCGCGGTTGGGCGACCAGGGGACGTCGAGGATGCCGGCCTCGAAGGCGCGCACCGTGCCGGTCGCGGCGTCGCCGTCACCCATTTCGAGCACCTTGTCGAGGATCGGCCGCACCTCGCGGCGGATCAGCTCCTTCTCGCGCTCGAACGCCTCCAGGCCGTCGAGCCGGATGTCGCGCGCGAGGTAGATCGCGGTGCGCGTCATGCGCAGTCCTTCGGCGTTCGCCTGCGGGGTCGGGATGCCGAAGGCCTCGTGCGTGGACTTGGTGGTGACGCTCACCGCGCCGGAGATCGCCGCGAGCGTGCCGCCGTAACTGATCAGCGCCGCGCATTGCGCCTCGTCCTGCGGCCAGGCGCCCATCCAGTGCAGCAGCGTCACCGGCGTGTACACGCCGGTGTAGCCCTTTTTCGCCAGGTACTCCTGGCACAGCTCGCGGCACACCGCGGTCGCGGCGGCGTCCTGCACCAGGTGCAGCGTCTGGCCCATCTCGATGCCGTAGTTCCTCACGCCCTGCGCGGCGGCGAGCAGGCAATCGAGCACGCCGATGATGATCGCGATCGAAGGCGGGATGTTGGTGCCGGTGAGGAATCCGGGCTGGCGCCGGTGCAGCTCGACGCCGGCGTCCTGGTACATCGCGGCCAGCCGGTCGAGGTACTGGTAGTTGCGGATGCCTTCCTCGATCGACAGCTCCTTGATGTAGGACACCGTGTAGGCGATGCCCGAGCCCAGGTAGCCGGTGTAGCCCGCGGCGTAGCCGATCTCGCCGGTCAGCTTGGGCATCGCGGTCCCGGTCAGCAGGATCGCCGGCTTCTCGATGGCGTCGATCAACTCGCGCGCCGGGCCTACGCCGTAGTTGACCAGCGGATAGCCGTTCAACATCGAGCGGCCCAGCTTCTCGGTCTCCTCGACGCCCTTCTGCGCGAGGTGCCAGTGCTCGTTGCGCGTGTAGCTGTCGGTGGTCGTCGGCACGATGTCGGCGTGGCCGTCGCGGTCCAGCGCCTGCATCAGCTGCTTCTGCAGCGCGAAGGTGCCGAAGCCGCCGCGCGGCTGCGTCAGGCAGCGGCGCTCGGCGTCCGCCTTGCGCATGACCCAGGGGAGCCGCTTGTGCAGCGGCAGCGAGCGGTGGCGCTCGAGCGCGGCCTGGAAATCGACGCCGGCGCCCGTGGGCCAGCGCGCGAGATTGTCCTGGCGCATGCGCGCGAACGCGTCCTCCGCGATGCGCGCCTCGGACAGCGAGGGGCGTACCGCCTCAGGTGCTGCCGGCGCGTTCATGAGCGGTCTCCTCCTCCAGTGCGACGAGATGGTCGAGCGCCAGCTCCAGCGCCGGCTGCGGCTCCACGCTCTGCAGCAGGCCGCAAGCATACAGCAGGTAATCGCGGTCGAGCATGAGCCGGGGCGAGCGCGGCTTGAGCGCGAAGGGCTCGGACGGATCGGCGAGCGCCATGCGCAGCACCGCGCGCGGCTCGGGGCTCGCCACGAGCGCGCCGCCGGTGCCGATCACCACCTCGACGCGGCTGAGATCTTTGCCGTGCTGCACGCTCACCGGGCCGGTGGCGGTGTACACGGTCTGCACCGTGCCGCAATGGCGGCCCACGGCGATCCTCACCGCCGCGCGCGCGAGCGCCTGGTCGAACGCGGTCTCCTCCGGGGTGCAGGGCAGGCGCCCGACGTCGGCGCCCGCCTGCGCGAGCAGGCCGCGCGCGCGCTCGGGGTCGAGCAGTGCGTCCGCGGCGATCGCGGGAAGGCCGGCCGCCTCGGCGACCGCCGCCGCGCTGTGGCGCATGCCGAGGTCGCCCTCCACGGTGCGCTTGACGCGCGGTTCCGGCAGGCCCTGCGGCACGACCCCGGGCGCGGGCTCGCCCGCGGCGACCGAATGCACGTCGGTGGTGGCGCCGCCGGGGTCGACGACGAGCACCGAGCCCAGGCCGCGCCTGCCCGGCAGCCCGTCGGCCACCAGCCGCGCGCCCTCGAGCACCGCGGCCGGCGTGGGCATGAGCACGCTGTCGAACTCCGCCGCGGCGCGGTCGATGCCCTTGGCGTGCACGATGCGCTCGATGAACACGCGCCGGATCGCGGCGCGCGCGGGCTCGATGTTCAGCAGGTTGAACTCGGGCATGACGTTCTCGGTGCACACCAGGGTCTTGCCGGCGAGCAGCCGGCGCGCCTCGTCGCCGGCGGCGCGGTTGCCTGCGAACAGCACCGGGCAGGCGACGGGGCTCGCGGCGAGCGCGGCGGCGTTGTGCAGCACGACCTCAGAATTGCCGCCGTCGGTGCCGCCGGCGAGCAGGATCACGTCCGGCGCGAGCGCTACGA
The DNA here is from genome assembly GCA_041488375.1 of Gammaproteobacteria bacterium. Taxonomy (GTDB): domain Bacteria; phylum Pseudomonadota; class Gammaproteobacteria; order Burkholderiales; family SG8-39; genus JAABQT01. Next base: position 8,032 of record JBGPPD010000126.1, read on the forward strand.
TGGCGGCGAGGTCCGCGGCGGTGAGCCGGTAGGCGAAGGTGCCCACCAGCTTCGCGCCGGCGCCCAGCGCGGCCTGGCGCGCGGCCTCGGCGGTGAGCTCGCGCACCAGCCCGATGGTCACCATGCGCAGGCCGCCCGCGGCGCTGCTCGAGGCGAGGCGGTACTTGAAGCGCGGCAGCCCGCCGCAATGGCGCTCGAGGTCGGCAAGCGCGGCGCGCATGCCGGTGCGCACGTCGGTGGCGACGGTCGACGGGCCCTGGCCGGAGCCGAGGACGCGCCGCCGGCCGATGTCCACCGCGCGCAGCTTGGTGTAGGTGCTGCCGAAGTCGATGAGCAGCGCCGCGTTCATGCTTCGGCGCGGCGCAGGCCGCGCGCGCGCGCCGGGAAGTCGCGCGCCAGCCACTCGATCACCGTCTCGGCGCGCGTCCCCGGGGGCGCGGCGCGGTCGAAGCCGAGCTCGAGATAGGTCTTCTCGGTCTCCTCCCAGGAGCGCTTGCCGACCACCAGGTTCCCGCCCACGTACAGCAGGATGCGCTCCA
>JBGPPD010000127.1:0-8383 GCA_041488375.1 Gammaproteobacteria bacterium
TCGGCGAGGTGCGGGCGGGTGAAGAACACCGAGCCCGCCTCGCCGAGCTCGAGCGGCTCGATCGAGCGCACCAGCCCGGAGGCGCCGCCGTAGTTGACGCACAGGCCCCGGCGCCTGAGGCTGCGGATGCTGCGCGAGATGGTGTCCTTGCCCACGGCATCGTAGACGACGTCCACGCCGCGGCCGCCGGTCAGGCGCATGACTTCTTCGCGGAAATCCGTTTCCCGGTACAGGATCACGTGGTCGGCGCCGCGCTTGCGCGCGATCGCCGCCTTCTCCTCGCTGCCGGCCGTACCGATGACGGTCGCGCCGCGCTGCTTGGCGCACTGCACCAGGAGCTGGCCGACGCCGCCGGCCGCGGCATGCACGAGGCAGGTATGGCCCTTCTCGAGGGGAAAGGCCGAGTGCGAAAGGTAATGCGCGGTCAGGCCCTGCAGCATGAGCGTCACGGCGACCGGGGAGGGCACGTCGTCGGGCACCTGCACGAGCTTCCACGCCGGAACGGCGGCGTATTCCGCGTACGACCCCCTCGCGATGCAATACGCCACCCGCTCTCCGGTGGGCAGGGTGCCGATGCCCTCCATGCCGATCACCATCGGCAGCGGCGTCTTGTAGGTCTGCGAGCGCGCGTACTCGCCGCTGCGCATGTAGACGTCGATGAAATTGACCCCGGCGTACTCGAGCTTCACCAGCGCTTCTCCCGCCACGGGCTGCGGCAGCGCGACGTCGATCTGCGCCAGCTTCTCCGGGCCGCCGAACTCGGTGACCGCGATCGCCCTCATTTGGTCTCCACGACGTAGGGCTGCAGGCGCTCGCGCGCGAGGACGGGGACGAATCCGGGCTTGAGCAGCAGCGCGCCCGCGCGCACCTCGAGCGGCTCGGTCAGCAGCCCGGCCCGCGCCCGCAGGAAGCCGTTCATTTCGCCCGCGTTGTCTATGTGGCGCGCCGCGACGCAGGCCTCCATCCAGCACCCCAGGTCGCAGGCGACGCCGTTGCCGAGAACCGGCTTCATGCCGAGCGCGCGGATGCGCTCGAGCGCCGCGCCGAGCGCCGCGAGCGAGCCGAGCTTCATGAGCTTGAGCTTGATGAAGCGCGCGGCGCGCAGTTCGGCGGCCCGCTCGATCTCGCCCAGTCCGTAGATCGATTCGTCGAGCATCATCGGCACGGGCGAGGCGCGGACGACTGCGAGGTGCGACTCCCAGTCGCCGGCGGCGCAAGGCTGCTCGAACAGCTCAATGCCGGCCGGGTCCAGCCGGCGCACGAACGCGACGCCTTGGTCGGCGGTATAGCCCTGGTTGGCGTCGACGCGGATGGCGGCGCGGCCGCGCGCCAGCTTCTGCACCGCGCCGACCCGGGCGAGGTCGTTTTCGACCGCGAATCCGACCTTGACCTTGAAGGTGCGGTAGCCGTCGGCGTAAAGACGGTTGAATTCCTCCTGCACACTGTCTTCCCCGCTCGCGCTGAGGCCGGCGAGGAGCGGCACCGCCCGTTCCTCCTCGATGCGCAGGTAGTCGCTGGCCTCGAGCATCTCGATCGCGGTACCGAACGCCGTCGCGGTGAACGGGCGTGCCCGTGCGAGCGGCCCCAGCGCGCGGCGCGCGGCCCCGCTGTCGAGCCCGGAAAGGCTTGCGGCGATCCCGGCCGCGGCGCGCCAGCTGTCCTCGATGGTTTCTTCGGTATACCCGGTCAGTACGGTCGCCTCGCCGAGTCCGGCGCGGCCGTCGTCCGACTCGCACTCGACGAGGATCGTGTCGAAGTGCCCGAGGTCGCCGAAGGACAGACGGTACGGCGCGCGCAGCGGAACCCTCAGGCGAGTCAGCGCGATGCGTTCGAGGCGCGGCGAACCCGAGCTTTCATCCTGTCCGAAATGCGTGCGTTTCAGAGTTCGCCATCCCTGGCGCGGCCGACCAGCCAGCCGCCCTCGACCGGCAGGTCCGATCCCGTGATGTAGTCGGATTCGTCGGAAGCGAGGAATACGGCCGCGAGCGCCACGTCTTCGGGCCGGCCCCAGCGGCCGACGATGGTCTCGCCTCCCCAGTCCACCTCCTTGCTGCCCGCCGCCTCGGCATTCAGCGGCGTGGCGATCGAGCCGGGAGAGATCGAGTTCACGCATACGCCGCACCCGCGCAGATCCATGGCGAGCCCGCGCGTCAGGCCGAGCACGCCGGCCTTGGCGGCGCAGTAGGCGACCCGGTCGGGACGTCCGACGTGGCCCGCGATCGAGGCGATGTTGACGATCTTGCCCTTGCGCTGCTGCAGCATGGCGGGCACGACCGCCTGCGCGGCGAGGAAGTGGGCGGTGAGGTTGACGTCGAGCATGCGCCGCCAGTCGTCGTCCGTGTGCTCGAGGAACGGCCTGATCAGGCGCACCCCGGCGTTGTTCACCAGCACGTCGATCCTGCCGAAGCGCGCCAGCGCCTGGTCGCGCATGCGCTCGGTATCGGCGCGGCGCGTGACGTCGACCCGCTCCGGCGCCGCCTGCCCGCCGAGCGCCTCGATGCGCGCCGCCGTTTCGCGCGCGCCCGCCGCGTCGAGGTCCGCCACCAGCACCGCGGCGCCCTGGCGCGCGAACTCCAAGGCGATCGCGCGGCCCGCGCCGCTGGCCCCGCCCGTGACGATGGCGCACTTTCCCTGCAAGCGCATGCGCACCCCCTCGGGGGCTAGGGTAGCCCAGCCGACCTCGGCCTATTTCTGTATTTTTCTAAGGATTTCTTCGTAAAATCTGAACATGGCATTGCGCGCGCTGAGGACTTTCGTCGCCGTCGCCGAGCGCGGAGGCATCAGCGCCGCCGCCGGGGCCCTGTTTCTCAGCGTGCCGGCGGTCAGCGCCCAGATCGCCGGCCTGGAGGCGCAACTCGGCGTCGCGCTGCTCGATCGGAGTACGAAGCCCGCGCGGCTCAACGTCGCGGGGCAGGCGCTCCTCGGCCGGGCACGCGAGATCATCGCCCGATACGAGCAGCTGGCCGAGGGCCTCTCGGAGGCCAAGGATCTTTCCGGCACGCTCACCCTCGGATCGATTCCGACCGCGTTGACCAGCGTCATTCCCCGGGCGCTGTCGGCACTCAAGGAGGCGCATCCGAACCTGCAGATCCGCGTGCACCACGGACTCTCGCCGTCCTTCGCCGAGCTCCTGCGGCACGGGGAGGTCGACGCCGCGATCATCAGCGAGCCGCGCAGCCCGCTGCCCGGCATCGCGTGGCAGGCGTTCGCCGAGGAGCCGGTGATGGTGATCGCGCCCAGGCAGGCGCGCGGCAGGACGGACGAGGCGCTGCTGCGCGAATTGCCCTACATTCGCTTCAACCGCCATTTCTGGGTGAGCGGGCTGATCGAGGAGTCGCTCGTCTCCAGGGGCATCGTGCTGCGCGAGTCGATGGAGCTGGATTCGCTGGAGGCGATCGCGCTCATGGCCCGGCACGGCCTGGGCGCGTCGATCATCCCGGTGAGCCACGCCGGATTCCTGCGCTTCCACAAGCTCAAGGCCGTGCCCTTCGGCAAGCCTCCGCTGTCCCGCAGGATCGGGCTGGCGCAGCGCGCGAGCCATCCCAAGCAACGCGTGACCCGCGTCCTGCTCGAGGCGCTGGTGCAGGCGGCCCGCCGCGACGGCGCCGCGCGCAAGCGAAAGCGCGTCGCATGAGCCGCCGCGGCGGCGGGCGGACGCCTTAGAATCCTTGCTGCAATGGCCAAGGAACGTATAGCCGTGGCGGCGCAACCGGCCGCCGGCGCCGTCGCGGCGCTGGTGAGCCGCGCGCGCGCAGCGCAGCGCGAGTTCGAGCGCTGGCCGCAGGAGCGGGTGGACGAGGCGGTGCTCGCCTGCGGCTGGGCGATCATGCAGCCGCGCAACAACCGCGAGCTCGCCGAGATCGCGGTGCGCGACACGGGACTGGGCGACGTCGGCGACAAGGTCGCCAAGAACCACCGCAAGACCCTCGGCCTGCTGCGCGACCTGGCGGGCGTGCGCACCGTAGGCGTCATCGCGGAATACCCGGACAAGGGCATCGTGGAGATCGCCCGCCCGGTGGGCGTCGTGGCCGCGATCACGCCCTCGACCAATCCCGGCGCGACGCCGGCCAACCAGATCATCAACGCCTTGAAGTGCCGCAATGCGATCGTGCTCGCGCCTTCGCCCAAGGGCTACAGCACGCTGGCACGGCTGCTGGAGCTGGTGCACGCGAACCTGCGCAAGGTCGGCGCGCCGCGCGACCTGGTGCAGATGCTGGCCGCGCCCGTGACCAAGGAGGCGACGCTGGAGCTGATGCGCCTCGCGGACCTCGTTGCCGCGACCGGGTCGCAGGCCAACATCCGCGCCGCCTATTCCAGCGGCAAGCCGGCGATCGGCGTCGGCATGGGCAACGTGGTGGCGATCGTGGACGCCTCGGCGGACCTGCCGGACGCCGCGGCCAAGATCGCGCTCTCCAAGAGCTTCGACAACGCCACCAGCTGCTCCTCGGAGAACGCCCTGGTGATCCTCGCGCCGGTGTACGACGCGATGCTGGCCGAGCTGGCGCGGCGGGGCGGCGTCATGCTGGACGCGGGCGAGAAGGCGAAGCTCGGAAAGCTGATGTTCCCCGGGGGCAAGCTCGGTCCCGCGGCCACCGCGCAATCGGCGAGCCGCATCGCGCAGCTCGCAGGCATCGAGCGCGAGGCGAAATTCCTCATGGTCGAGGAGACCGGCACCGGGCCGGCGCATCCGTTCTCCGGCGAGAAGCTCTCGCCGGTGCTGGCGGTGTACCGGGCGCGCGACTTCGACGAGGCCTTCGCCGTCACCGCGGCGATATACGATTACCAGGGCAAGGGCCACTCGGTGTCCATCCACACGCGGGACGACGCTCAGGTCCTGCGGCTCGGGCTCGAGATGCCGGTGGCGCGCGTCATCGTCAACCAGGCGCATTGCATCGCCACCGGCGGCAGCTTCGACAACGGGCTGCCGTTCTCGCTGTCGATGGGCTGCGGCACCTGGGGCGGCAACAGCTTCTCGGACAACATGCACTGGCGCCATTTCCTCAACATCACCCGGATCGCGCGCGTGATCCCGGAGCGCGTTCCTTCCGAGGAAGAGATCTTCGGCGCCTGGTTCGCCAAGCACGGCCGATGAGCGGGACCCTGCGCGACGTGCTCGAGGCGCACGTCGCCCGGCAGCCGGGCCGCACCTTTCTCGTCGCCCCCGAGACCGGCCGCGAGCTGAGCTACCGGGAACTGCAGCGCCAGGCGCGCCTGCTGGCGCGCTGGCTGCGCGCGGCGGGCCTCGCGCGCGGCGACAAGGTCGGCCTTTACCTGCACAACGGCTACCAGACCGCACTCCTGTTCCTCGGCGCCATGCTGGGCGGATACGTGGTCGCGCCGCTCAACCTGCTGTCGCAGCGCTCGCAGCTCGCCTACGTGCTCGCGCATTGCGACTGCAAGGTGGTGTTCACCGCGCGCGAGTACGAAAGCCAGCTCGGGCAGGCCCTGGCGCTGGCCGGCCGGCCGATGGAGGTCGTCGTGATCGACCCCGATGCGCCGGCGCTGTTCCTGCAGGAGCGCCTGCCGCGGGCGGCGCCCGAGCCGGTCTCCGCCGGCGATCCGGCGCTGCTCATGTACACCTCCGGGACTACCGGCCAGCCGAAGGGCGCGCTGCTCTCGCATGCGAGCCTGGTCGCGGCGGCACGCGCGGTGGGCGACTGGCACGGCCTCACCAGCGCCGACCGTTGCCTGAGCTCGCTGCCGCTCTATCACATCAACGGGCAGGTGATCGCCACGCTGACGCCGTTCGTATCGGGCGGCAGCGTGGTCGCGCCGCACCGCTTCAGCGTCTCGGGCTGGTGGGACCTGGTGCAGCGGCACCGGCCGACCTGGCTCAACATGGTGCCCACGATCATCGCTTTCCTGCTCAACGCCGCCGACCGCGGGCGCGAATACCGCTTCCCCGGCCTGCGCTTCGGGCGCTGCGCGTCGGCGCCGCTGCCGCCGGACCAGCACCGCGCCTTCGAGGCCACCTTCGGCATCCCGGTGATCGAGGCCATGGGCCTGACGGAATCCGCCTCGGTGGCATTCTGCAATCCGCAGGAGCCAGCGAAGCGCAAGTACGGCTCGCCCGGGCTGCCTTGCGCGGTCGAAGCGAAGGTCGTCGACCTCGAGTCGGGCGCCGCGCTGGGGCCCGGCACGCCCGGGGAGATCTGCCTGCGCGGCCCGAACGTGATGCGCGGCTACTACAAGGTGCCGGCGCTCACGGCGAACACGCTCGACGCGCAGGGCTGGCTGCGCACCGGGGACCTGGGCTATCGCGACGCCGACGGCTTCTACTTCATCACCGGGCGGCTGAAGGAGTTGATCATCAAGGGCGGCGAGAACATCGCGCCGCGCGAGATCGACGAGGCGCTGCTGCGCCACCCGGCGGTGCTCGAGGCGGCGGCGGTCGGCATCCCGGACGCGCACTACGGCCAGGAAATCCTCGCCTGCGTGGTGCCCAAGCCGGGCGCCGTGCTGAGCGAGGAGGAGCTGCGCGCGTTCTGCCTCGCCGAGCTCGGGCGCTACAAGACGCCCAAGGCGTTCCGCTTCATCGCCGAGCTGCCCAAGGGTCCCTCGGGCAAGGTGCAGCGGCTCAAGCTCCTCGAAACCTGAGCCGCGCTCAATTGATGCGGCGCTCGCGCCCGCGCCAGTAGGGCTCGCGCAGCACGCGCTTGAGGATCTTGCCCGTCGGGTTGCGCGGGATCGCCTCGAGGAAATCCACCGTCTTCGGGCACTTGAAGTGCGCGATGCGGCCGCGCATGAACTCGATGATCTCGGCCGCGTTCGCGATTGCGCCGGGCTTGAGCACCACGCAGGCCTTGACCGCTTCGCCCCACTGCTCGTCGGGCACGCCGATCACCGCGCCGTCGGCAAGCGCCGGGTGCAGCATGAGCGCGTTCTCGACCTCCGCCGGGTAGATGTTCTCGCCACCCGAGAGGATCATGTCCTTGATGCGGTCGTGCAGGAACAGGTACCCGTCCTTCAGGTAACCCGCGTCGCCCGAGCGGAACCACCCGCCGGCGAACGCGGCCTGCGTCGCCTTGTCGTTGCCCCAGTAGCCCTTCATGTTCTGCGCGCTGCGAATCCACACTTCCCCCACCTGGCCATCAGGGCAATCCCTGTCGCCCGCGGGATCGACTACGCGCAGTTCCACGCCCTCGATCGGCTTGCCCGCCGAACGCAGCAAATCCCTCTTCGGCCCGTCGGGGTCGTGATCCCCGGGCGGCAGCATGGTGATGGCGCCGGTGGTCTCGGTGAGGCCGTAGACCTGCATGAAGTCGCACTTGAAAGTGCGCAGCGCCTCGACCAGCACCTTTTCCGAGATCGGCGAGGCGCCGTAGGAAATGCCCTTCAGCGACGAGTAGTCGGCCTCGCGCGCGCCGGGCGCGGCGAGCATGAACTGGATCATCGCCGGCACCAGGAACGCGTGCGTGACGCGGTGCTTGGTGAATGCCGCGACGGCCCTCGCCGGGTCGAAATCGGGGTAGAGCACGCTCATGCCGCCGCGCGAGGCGGTCAGGAGGCCCACGCCGACGCCCGCGATGTGGTAGGTGGGCAGCAGGTTCAGCATCACGTCGGGCGCACCGTGATAGCCGATGGCATCGGGGACCGCTTGCGTCAGCGCGACGGCGAGGTTGCGGTGCGTGAGCTCGACTCCCTTGGGCAGGCCGGTGGTGCCCGAGGAGTACAGCTGCAGCGCCGTGTCATCGAGGGATGACGCGAAGTCCTTCTCGAGCGGCGGGAAGCCGCTCGCCCAGGTCCCGAATTCCTCGGTGACCAGCGACGCCTGCACGGCGGCTGCAAAAGCCCTGTCCGCCATCATGAAGCGCGCGCGGCCGTCCTTCACGATGTAGTCGATCTCGGGCGGCGCGAGCCGCCAGTTGACCGGCATGCACACCGCGCCCAGGCGGCAGGCGGCGAGCACCAGCGCCACGCATTCCGCGGTGTGCTTGGTCAGGCAGGCGACGCGCTCGCTGCGCCCGACGCCTTGGCGTGCGAGCCCGGTCGCGGCACGGCTCGAGGCGTCCCAGAGCTGCGCGAACGTCCAGCCGCGCGCCGGTGTCCAATACACCGGCTCGCCGCCGTGCTGCGCCGCGTGGCGGCCGATCGCCTCGAGGATCGTCATCATGCGGTCTTCGCTCCTGTAGGGTGGGCCATGGGCCCACCCTACGGCTACACTAATCGAAAGGAGGCGGCATGGCCAAGCTCCGGGTGAACGGCGTGGAGCGCGACGCCGGGATGGACGAGTCCGCGCCACTGCTGTGGGCGCTGCGCGAGGCGCTCGGCCTCACCGGCACCAAGTACGGTTGCGGCGTCGCCGCTTGCGGCGCCTGCACGGTGCTCGTGGACGGGCGGGCCACGCGCTCCTGCGTCATGCCGGTCGCCGCGGTGGCCGGCA
>JBGPPD010000128.1:0-8303 GCA_041488375.1 Gammaproteobacteria bacterium
CCATGTTTCCCAACGAACCCAAACCCTACCGCGCGGCGCGCAAGCGCCTGCTGCTCGCCGAAGCCGCGCTGCGCCGCCAGGTCGAGAAGGTGGCGGCGCTGCGCCGCAAGCTGCCCGCGGGCGGCAAGCCGCCGCAGGACTACGTGTTCGAGGAGGGCGAGCCCGCGCGCCGCGTGAAGCTCTCCGAACTGTTCGGCGACAAGGACACGCTGGTCGCCTACAGCTTCATGTACGGGCCGCAGATGAAGAACGCCTGCCCGATGTGCACGTCGATGCTCGATGGCCTGGACGGCAACGCGCCGCACATCGCGCGGCGCGTGAGCCTGGCAGTGATCGCCCGGTCGCCGATCGCGCGCATCCTGGAACACGCGCGGGGCCGCGGCTGGCGCAACCTGCGCCTGCTGTCCTCGGCGGGCAACGACTACAACCGCGACTACCTCGGCGAATCGCCGGATGGCGCGCAACTGCCGATGCTCAACGTGTTCGTGCGCCATAAGGGGGCGATCCGGCATTTCTACGCGACCGAGCTGCTGTTCGGCAAGGCCGAGCGCGGCCAGGACAACCGCCACGTGGACATGATCTGGCCGCTGTGGAACCTGCTCGACTTCACCCCGCAGGGGCGCGGCGCGGACTGGTACCCGAAGCTGCAGTACTAATAGCCCGCGGCGAAGTCGACGAGGTGCAGCGGCGCCTCACCCCGGCGCAGCCGTTCGAGGTTCTCCACGATCTCCGGCACTGCGGTGCGCGGTTCCGTCAGCGCAGCAGCATGCGGCGTGACCGTGACGCCGGGGTGCGACCACAGCGGCGAGTCCGGCGGCAACGGTTCGGGCTCGAACACGTCCAGATAGGCGTGCGCGAGATGGCCGGCATCGAGCGCGGCCACCAAATCGGGCACCACTACGTGCGCGCCGCGCGCCACGTTGATCACGCAGCCGCCTTTGGGCATGCGCGCGAACGCCGCCGCATCCAGCACGCCGCGCGTCTGCCCGGTGAGCGGCAGCAGGCACACCAGCGCGTCGCTCTTCGCCAGGATCTCGCCCAGGTCGGTCGAACAGTGCACGCCCTCGACGCGCTTGGGCCGCCGGCTCCAGCCGCAGACCTTGAATCCGAGTTGCAGCAGCTTGCGCGAGGCATCGGTGCCGAGCTCGCCCAGCCCGAGCAAGCCGACGGTGCGGTCGGCGGGCAGGAACTGGCGGCGGCGCTTCCATTTCTTCTCGCGCTGCCACTGCCGGTACAGGTACAGGTGCCGGTGCCAGTCGAGCACGTGCGCGAGCACGGTCTCCGACATCGCGCCGACCATGCCCGGGTCCACCAGCCGCGCGAGCGGCACATCACGCGGCAGCTCCGGGTCCGCCAGCAGTTTCTCGACGCCCATCCACAGCGACTGCACGAGTTTCAGCCGCGGCAGCTTGCCGAAGATGCCGGCGTGCGGCGTCGCCACCAGCGCGACGTCGATGTCCGGGCGCGGCTCGAGATAAAACCTGTCCTGCGGCAGGGCGCGCTCGAGCAGCGGCCGCCAGCGTTCGGCGGGCTCGATCTGCGACGAGAACAGGAGATTCAACTGCCGGGCTTGAAGCCGGAGGCCTTGATCACCGGGCCCCACTTGTCGTAGTCGGCGCGGTGGATGCGCGCGAGCTCCGCGGGCGTGGTGCCGGTGGGCTCGAGGCCCATCGCCTCTATTTTCTGGCGCACCTCGGGTGCGCGCAGCGCCTCGCTGATGGCGCCGGACAGGCGATCGATGGTCGCCTTCGGCGTCTTCGCCGGCGCAAAGGCCGCGTACCAGCCGGCGCCCTCGATGGCGTAGCCCAGTTCATGGAAGGTCGGCACCTCGGGCAGGTCGCGCGCGCGCTGCGCGCCGGAGGTGGCGAGCACGCGCAGCTTGCCCGCGCGCTGCTGCGGCGCGAGGTCCGAGGTCACTCCCATGAAGGCCGAGATCTGACCGCCGAGCAGGTCGGTCATGGCCTGCGCGGAGCCCTTGTAGCCGACGTGGTTCATGGCGATCCCGGCCCGCTCGGCGAACAGCAGCGAGAAGAAGTGCGGCAGGCTGCCCGGCGCGGCCGAGGAGTAGTTGCCGTACCTGGCGTCGCGTTTCACCAGCGCGACGTACTCGGCGAGCGTGCGCGCCGGCACCTGCGCGTTCACGCCGAAGGCGAACAGGAAGTTCGCGACGTGCGCGACCGGCGCGAAGTCGGCGAAGGGGTCGTAGGGCAGCGACTGGACGTGCGGCGCGGTCACCACGGTCACCAGCGGGGTCATGACCAGCGTGAGCCCGTCCGGCGCGGAATTCTTCAGCGTCGTCATCGCGATCTGGCCGGCGGCGCCGGGGCGGTTCTCCACCACCACCGGCTGGCCCAGGGTGACGCGCATGCGCTCGGCGATGAGGCGCGTCATGGTGTCCAGGCTGGCGCCGGCGGGGAAGCCGACGAGGAACTTGATGCTGTGGTCCTGCGCGCTGGCGGGCAGGACGATCAGGGCGAGCAGCAGGGCGAGCATTCTCATGCGCAGCTTCCTCCTCGGCGCCGATGTTAGCATTCGCGCACGGGGAGGAAGAAGCGCATGGCGATCCGCAATTTCAGCGAAGAGACGCTCACCGCAGAAGTGCTCAAGCGCGTCGGCAAGGCGCCCGACGCGCGCACGCGCAAGGTGATGCAGAGCCTGGTGAAGCACCTGCACGCGTTCGTGCGCGAGGTGCGCCCCACGCAGGAGGAATGGTTCCGCGGCATCCAGTTCCTCACCCAGACCGGCCATCTGTGCGACGACAAGCGCCAGGAGTTCATCCTGATGTCGGACACCCTGGGCGTGTCGATGCTGGTGGACTTCATCAACTACGGCAAGGTGGGCAAGGCGACGGAGTCCACGGTGCTCGGGCCGTTCTTCGTGGCGGGGGCACCCGAGATGCCCATCGGCTCGAGCATCACCAGGCCCGGAACGCCGGGTGAACCCTGCGTGGTGACCGGCACCGTGAAGGACCTCAAGGGCAAGCCGGTCGCCGGTGCACAGATCGATGTGTGGGAGGCGGGCGGCGACGGGTTCTACGACGTGCAGAAGCCGGAGGGAACGAACCTGCGCGCGCGCTTGCATGCGGACGCGCAGGGGAAGTTCAATTTCCGCTGCGTGAAGCCGTCGAGCTACCCGGTGCCGCACGACGGCCCGGTGGGCAAGATGCTGGTGGCCACCGGCCGTCACCCGATGCGCCCGGGCCACCTGCATTTCATGATCGAGGCGCCGGGCTGCGAGAAGCTGGTCACGCACCTGTTCGTGAAGGGCGACAAGTACCTCGATTCGGACGCCGTGTTCGGCGTGAAGGATTCGCTGATCGTGAATTTCAGGAAGAACGCCGCCGGCGAAGCCACCTGCCACTACGACTTCGTGCTCAAGCCGAAGGGCAAGCGCAAATGAAGCCGCCGTACCGCGCCGACCAGGTCGGCAGCCTGCTGCGCCCCGCGGAACTCGCCGAGGCGCGCAAACGGTGGAAGCGTGGGGAGCTGGCCGCGGAAAAACTGAGGGACATCGAGGACCGCGCGGTGCGCGAGGCGGTGGCGAAGCAGGAATCGATCGGCCTGCAGGCGGTGACCGACGGCGAGTTCCGCCGCGACTGGTGGCACCTGGATTTCCTCGCCCAGCTCGACGGCGTGAAGACCATCGCCAACCCGGGGCCGAAGTTCGGCGGCACCGAGGAGCAACCGCCGATCGCCACGGTCACCGGCAAGGTCGGCTGCTCCAGGCCGATCATGGTGGAGCACTTCGCGTTCCTGAAATCGGTGGCGAAGGCGACGCCGAAATTCACCATCCCCTCGCCTTCGATGCTGCACCTGCGCGGCGGCAGGAACGCGATCGCGAAGGCGGTCTATCCGGATCTCGAGGAATTCTGGTCCGACGTCGCCGCCGCTTACCGGGGCGCGATCGCCCACCTGGCCAACGCGGGTTGCACCTACCTGCAGCTGGACGACACGGCGTTCGCCTACCTGTGCGACCCGAAGATCCAGGAAACCTGCCGCAGGAACGGGGACGACCCGGAGAAGCTGCCGCGCCGCTACGCCGACACCATCAATGCGGCGCTCAAGGGCCGGCCGGCCGGCATGACCGTCACCATGCACACCTGCCGCGGCAACTTCAAGAGCGCCTGGGTGGCGGAGGGCGGCTACGACCCGGTGGCCGAGGCGATGTTCTCCGCCGACGTGGACGACTTCTTCATGGAATTCGACTCCGCGCGCTCGGGCACTTTCGCGCCGCTGCGCCTGCTGCCCAGGGGCAAAAAAGCGGTCCTCGGCCTGGTCACCACCAAGGTCGGCGAGATCGAGGACCGGGCCGAGATCCGCCGCCGCATCGGCGAGGCGGCGAAGTTCGTGCCGCTGGAGAAACTGTGCCTGTCGCCGCAGTGCGGCTTCTCCAGCACGCACCACGGCAACGCGCTGTCGCACGAGGACCAGTGGCGCAAGCTCGAGCTGATCGTCGAGGTTGCGCGCGAAGTCTGGGGCTGAGCCGGGCGGTTGGCGCGCTAGGCGCGCGTGAACACCATCAGGCCGCCGCGCTCCACGGTGGTCTCGGCCAGGCCCCACGGCGACGCGCCGAGGGACGGCACGACGACGGCGCCGACCAGCCGCCCTGCAGTCTTGCCAGCCTTCTTGAATCGAGATGCGATGCTAGGGATAACTCTGCCACAGAGTCGCCTGGCCGTACCACAGGCCGACGCCGACCAGCGTCCATGCCACCGCGGCGGTCAGGGCGCGCCCGGACAGGCGGCTCGAGAGCCGCGCGCCGCCGTAGGTGCCGGCGATGAGCAGCGCCGCGAGGGTAAGGGCGAGCGGAATGTCGATGCGGCCTTCAGCGGCATAGACCGCTGTTGCCGCCGCCGTGATCGGCAATCCGGCGGTGACGCCGAGCGCGATCGCGCCGGCCACCGGCGTTCGCAGCGCGAGCAGGATCGGGATCAGCATCACCGGTCCGCCCGTTCCCGAGATCGCCGAGCCGTAACCCACGACGAATCCCAGGAATGCGAGCAACGCGACGCCGGGGATGCGCTCGCCGGCAGCATGCCGCGACGCGAGCGCGTGCAGTCCCGAGGCGAGCGCCAGCGCGGCGACGAACAGGCGCACGCCGGTGCCGGGAAGCCAGTCGAGCGTCGCCGCGCCGAGCGCCGCGCCGGCCGCCGCCGCGAGGCACAGCGCGGCGACCGGCCGCGGCGGCAGGCGCGCGCGCCGCAGGTGGATGAACGCGGCGTACAGGCCCGAGAAAAGGAAACCGAGCATGCAAGCGGCGACGGCGCGCTCGAGGGGCAGCCCGGCGACTCCGGTCAGCACGGGCACCAGCAGCACGCCGCCGATGCCCGTCAGGCCGACGAGCAGTCCCGCGGCAAGAGCTGTCGTGCCGACGATCCAGATCAACGTGAGAGCCCGCCGCGCGTGACGCGCCCGTGCAGCTCGCGGCCGAGGACTTCCTCGCAGAACCGCGCCGTGGAGAGCAGGCTGTCCAGGTCGATCCCGGTATCGATGCCCATCGCCTCGAACAGCGAGACCAGGTCCTCGGTGCACACGTTGCCTGTATAGCCGCCGCCGTATCGCACTTTCGCCGGGTGGCCGCCCACGCCGCCGAAGGAGGCGTCGAAGAAGCGCACGCCCGCTTCGTACGCGGCGACGTAGTTCACCAGGCCCGTGCCGCGCGTGTCGTGGAAGTGCGCGATCGGCGTTGCGCCGGGCGGCATGCGCGCGAGCATTTCGCGCACGCTTTTCGGCGTAGCGAGTCCCGTAGTGTCGCCGAGCGCCACGTGCCCTACGCCGAGGCTGACGAATTTCGCCACGTCCCCCGCCACCACGCCTGGATCCACCTTGCCCTCGAACGGGCAGCCGAAGGCCACCGACACCGTGCCCACCAGGCGGAAGCGGCCCCCCCCCCTGCGCGCCATCTCCTCGACGTTCGCCCATTGCTCGGCACGCGTGCGCTTGAGGTTCTGCTGCGTGTGCGCCTCGCTCGCCGAGACCAGCAGGCTGATCTCGTTGACGCCGAAGCCCGCATCCAGGTCGGCGAGGGCCCGCTCCACGGCGCGCGGATTGGCGCAGGTCGCCTTGTAACGCACGCCCTCGCGCCGCGGCAGGGATTGCAGCAGCTCGCTCGCGTCGGCGAACTGCGGCACTACCTTCGGGTTGGAGTAGGAGGTGGCCTCGATGCGCGCGAAGCCCAGCGCGGCGAAGCGCTCGATCAGCGCGCGCTTGGCGGCCGTCGGCACGAAGGCGGGCTCGTGCTGCAGCCCGTCGCGCGCGAAGCATTCGCACAGGGTGACTGCCCGCGTCCCCTCGTTCATAGTTGACATCATCAACTATCCGGCGCTAGGCTGTCAACGATGCACACCGTGATCTCCCCTCGCAACGAGCGCACCCAGCCGGCGCGCATCGTTCCCGGCTACCCGCAGACCCCCTGGCGCAACCCGAAGCAGCCGCTCGTGCGGCGGCCGCCGACCCTTTCGGAGCTCACGGGCCCGACCGAGGTCGCCGGGCGCGTGAAACTGCTCGGCGGGGACATCGCCGGACACGGCGACCGACAGGCGATCGGCCAGCTGATGCACCTCAGGCTGCGCGTGGTGGACGAGGACGGCTCGCCGGTCGGCGGCACCGTGGTCGAGATCTGGCAGGCGAACGGCGCTGGGCGCTACATCCATCCGAACGACGACGACCATGCGCCGGTGGACGCGAATTTCTACGGCGCGGCGCGCCTGCTCACCGATGAAACGGGGGCCATCGACCTGCGCACGGTGAAGCCCGGCGCCTACCCGGTGCCGACGAAGGACGGCTGGTGGCGGCCGCCGCACATCCACTTCTCGATTTTCGGCAGGGTGTGGCTCTCGCGCCTGGTGACGCAGATGTACTTCCCGGGCGAGCCGCTCAACGCACAGGACCGCATCCTGAACGCGGTGCCCGACGCGCAGGCGCGCGAGCGGCTGATCGCGCGCCTCGCGCCGCCCACGGGCGATCCGCACAACGCGCTGGTCTTCGAGCACCAGATCGTGTTGCGCGGCCGCAGGGCCACGCCGTCGCAGCCATGATCCGCCGCAAGCCGGCGAGGAAGTCCGCGCAGCGCCGACTGATTCCCACCGGCGAAGCCACCATCGGCCCGTTCTTTCCGCCGCGCTACGTGGACGCGGGCGCGAACGACTTGACGCAGTTCGATGACCACAAAGCGCAGGGCGAGGTCATCGAGATTGCCGGGGTCGTGCGCCAGGAGGACGGCGCACCGCTGGAGAACCTGGTGCTCGAGATCTGGCAGGCGGATGCGAAGGGCCTCTACCGCCATCCCGCCGATCCGCGCCATCGCGAGGCCGATCCGAGGTTCTTCGGCTGGGGGCGCGCGGCGACCGACAAGGAAGGCCGCTACGCGTTTCGCACCGTGCGGCCCGGCGCGCCGCCAGGACGCGCGCGGCACATCAACGTGATGGTGATGTTCTCCGGGTTGATGCGCATCCTCAAGACCACCCTGTTCTTTCCCGGCGAGCAGGCGAACGACGCGGATCCCGTCTACCAGGCCGTGCCCAAGGCGCGGCGCCGCCTGCTGGTGGCGCGCGAGGAGGCCGCCGGCCGCTACCGCTTCGACCTCAAGCTGCGCGGCGAACATGAAACCCCGTTCTTCGACGATTGACATGCCCGGCATCCGGGACCTGCTCTCCTACCGGCTGCACGTGGTGGCGAACCTGCTGTCGCGCGGCGCGGAGCTGCGCTACCGGCGCGAGTTCGGCGTCAGCCTGTGGGAGTGGCGCACGGTGGCGCTGCTCGGCGGGGCGAACGGCGCGCAATCCCTGAACGCGCTGGCGAGCGCCGCCGGCATCGACAAGAGCCAGATGAGCCGCGTGGTGTCCGGTCTCGCCGCGCGGGGCCTGGTGCTGCGCGCGATCGATGCCAACGACGCTCGCGGCGTGCGCCTCACGCTGACGCGCGCCGGGCGCAAGCTCTGCGACGGCCTGATCCGCGCGGCGGCCGACCGCAATGACGCCTTCCTCGACTGCCTGAGCGCGAAGGAGCGCGCCGCCTTCGACGAGGCGCTCGCCAAGCTCGCCGCGCGCGCGCGCCAGTTCATCGAGCGCGAGCGCACGGCCAGGTGAAGACGCGCATCACCGAGCTGCTCGGCATCCGCTACCCGGTGTTCCAGGCGGCGATGAGCTGGGCCTCGTCCAACGCGCCGCTGGTGATCGCCGTGTCGAACGCCGGCGGCATGGGCGTCATTGCCGCGGGGCCGATGCGGCCGGAGGATTTCCGGCGCGCGCTGGCCGACATCCGCGCGGGCACCGACAAGCCCTACGGCGTCAACATCCCGCTCAA
>JBGPPD010000129.1:0-8298 GCA_041488375.1 Gammaproteobacteria bacterium
CCCTCGCGGACCAGCCACTGCTCCACCAGCGCCTCGGTGCCGGGCTCGACGCCCTCCCAGACCTCGTCCGGGAGGAGGACGTCGGTCATGCCGCCTTGGCGAGATTCGCGCCGATCATCGCACGGCAGGCATCGGCGATGTCCTGCACCTGCGGAATCACGGCCTGCTCGAGCGGGCGGCTGTAGGGAATCGGCACGCCGGGGACGCCGAGCCGCCGCACCGGCGACTTCAGCACCATGCGATCGAAGCGCTCAGCGACCTGGGCCGCGATCTCGCCCGTGACGCCGAAGTTCAAATAATCTTCGTCGGCGATCAGGAGACGGCCGGTCTTGGTCACCGAGCGCAGAACCGCGTCGGTGTCGAGCGGCACCAGCGTGCGCAGATCCACGACCTCGGCGCGGATGCCCTCTTTTTCCAGCTCGGCCGCCGCGACCAGGGCCTTCTGCACCATCTGGCTTAGCGCGACGATCGTCACGTCGGCGCCCTCGCGGGCGACGCGCGCCTTTCCGAACGGAATGGTGTAGGCCTCCTGGGGCACTTCGGTCGTGCTTCCCTCGTAGTACGCCATCCACGGCAGGCCCATGATGCCCTTGTGGAAGAAGTACATCACCGGGTTGTCGTCGCGGATCGCCTGGATCATCAGTCCCTTGGCATCGTACGCGTTGGAGGGCACCACCACCTTCAGCCCGGGCACGTGCGCGAACAGTCCGTACAGGCACTGCGAGTGCTGCGCGGCGTCGCTGTAGCCGCCGCCGATCGCGGTCATCAGCACCACAGGAAGCCGCACATTGGCGTCCGACATGTAGGTATTCTTGGCGAGATGGTTGTAGATCTGGTCCATGCATACGCCGAAGAAGTCGGCGAACATCAGCTCGACGATCGGGCGCATGCCTTCGGCGGCGGCGCCCGTCGCAGTGCCGATGAACGCCGATTCGGAGATCGGCGTGTCCATGATCCGCTCCGGACCGAAGCGATCGAGCAGCCCGCCGGTTGCGCCGAAGATGCCGCCGTACCTGGCGATGTCCTCGCCCATCACGAAGACCTTCGGGTCGCGCTCCATCTCCTGGCCGATCGCCTCGGCGATCGCCTGCGCCATCGTCAGCTTGCGTGCCGTAGTCATGTTGTCATCCTCCATTCATCGGGCCGGATACTGGCCCGCGATCATGCGAACACATGCTCGAGCGCTTCCCGCGGCTGCGGGTAGGCGCTCTGCCGCGCGAACTCGAACGCCCGCGTAACCTGCGCGTGGACGCGTGCACGCAGCACCTGGTCCTTTGCATCGTCAAGCTGCCCCCGCGCGCGCAGCGTGCCGCCGAGGGCCGGGATCGGATCGTTCTTGCGCAACTCGCCCACCTCGCCTTTCGGCCGATACACTTCGGCGTCGCCCTGGAAGTGGCCCATGTAGCGATCGGTCTTCACCTCGATGAGGGTCGCGCCGCCGCCCCTGCGCGCGCGCTCGACGGCTTCGCCGGCGGCGCTGTATACGTCGAGCGCGTCATTTCTTCCCACCGATATTCCGGGCAGGCCGTACGCGCCGGCGCGGACGGCATCGCTGCGAACCGCCGTCGAGTGGTCCTTGTCCACTGAGATTGCCCACTTGTTGTCCTCGCATACGAAGATCACCGGCAGCTTCCACAGCCCGGCGAGGTTGAGCGACTCGTGGAACGTGCCCTGGTTGGCCGCGCCCTCGCCGAAGAAGGCGACCGCGACCCAGTCCTTGCCGAGCTTCTTCGCCGCGAGCGCCGCGCCGCACGCCGGCGGCATGCTCGCGCCCACTATCCCGCTGCAGGAGAACTTGTGCTCGGGATCGAACAGGTGCATGTGCCCGCCCTTGCCGCGTGAGAGCCCGTCCGACTTGCCGAAGATCTCGGCGGTCATGCGCTCGAGCGGGACGCCCTTGGCGATGGCGAAGTGATGCGGGCGGTGCGTGCCGACCACCGTGTCTTCCTTGCGCAAGTGCGCGCAAACCCCCACTGCGACCGGTTCCTGCCCGGCCGCGAGGTGCATCTCGCCAGGCACCGGGCCCGAGCCGATGTCGAAGGCGAGGCCCTTCTGGATGTTCGGCGGCAGCTTGCCCTCGAGGTAGACCTTTGCCATCGTCTCCTCGTACTCGCGAATCAGCAGCATGTTTTCGTACATCCACATCATCCGTTCGGGGGTGGGTTCCATGTCGGCTCCTCTCGTAGGGCGCCCGAAGACAAGGCGCGACGACCGCGCCGCCGCGCAGACCAAATCTCCAAGCATGCTGCACCAATCGCGTGCTCGCGTATTGACATGGATCAGTGGTGATGCTCGGGCCTGCGTTCTCCCGGCGTGATTCCGGTCTATCGCTCGGCTACGGGGCCGGGTTGCGGCGCAGCAACGTCTTGCCGACATCCAGTCGCCGTGGGAATGGAAAGTAGCGGCGTAGACATCACGCAAATCCGGCCCCCTAGCCCTCCTGCCCTCAGGTAACTGCGCCTAAGAGCGCAGCTCGTTCGCAAGGTCTACGAGGCCGATCCGCTCGAATGCCCCAGGTGCAAGGGGCCGATGCGCGTCATCGCACTGCACGGCACGGGACCGGTGAGCACCACACGGGCGGAGCAGAAATAACGCAGGCGATCCTGGGCGGCGGCTAGCGGATTTCATCCGTGTCATGGAAGGGCGGTGATCGGCAGCGCGCTCAAGCTTTATTTCCGGCACGAGCGCATGCGTTGACGCGCTGCCACAGCGGGGCGCAGACTGGGCCGGCGGTGCTGTCCCGGCCGCGCAACCAAGGAGGGGAAACCATGCAACGCTCAAATCTGAAAGCTCTGGCCCCGCTCGTCTTGCTGCTTCTGGCGCCACCAGCCGAGGCACTCGATCTCGATCGAGTGCTGCACGGCAACTACGCGGTTTCATTCTCCCGGGTCTGCGCGCAAGCGGCGGGCGGATTCAATGCGCTGCTGCAACCGATTGGTCCGGTGAGCCAGCTCACCTCGACGGTCGAGATGGTCCAGACCTACAACGGCGACGGCACGAGCAGCGCCGTGGCTCATGCGATGAATGTCATCAACAACGCAAGCAATCAGAATGAGCTCGACTTCACGTGCAACGGCACTTATCAGGTGAACAATGACGGCAGTTTCTCAGAGGATATGAGCTGTTCCGGTACGGTGATCGCGGGGATCCTCACCGGCCAGACCTTCACGCAGACAGGAATTCACCGTACCGGTCACATCGGAATACTTACCCAGACGCTCGTCATCAACGGTACGGGGACGAATCTGGAAAACATCACTTTCTCGGTGCTCGGATCGCAGACGCGAATTTGCGGCCGCAGCGGCGCCGCTGTGAAGTTCCGGTAAACCGGATTGGCTTCTTCCGACAGCGCGACGAATTCCGCGTAATACGTCCTGGCCTTGTCGCGGTCGCCGCAGAGCGCGGCCGTCTGGGCGTGGCTCACCTACGCTGCACCCAAGGTCGTTCCGATCGAATGACCGCTTGTGGCCGAAAGCGGTCATTTAGAAGCAAAGGTTCGCCCGCGCAACAACAGTCAGTTCAACTCCCGCCAGCCGAAACCCTCTTCCTGGGTGGCGACGCCGACCCAGTCCTCGGCGCAGCCCAGGGCGCGCGCCAGTGCCGCGCGCGCCAGTTCCGCGCGGTTGTTCTGCTGCGACAGGTGCGCGGCGATGACGTGCTTGAGCCGCGTGCGGTCGAGCGCGGCGAGCAGGCGCCCGGAGGAGCCATTGTCCAGGTGACCGAAAGGCCCGGCGATGCGCTCCTTCAACCACTTCGGGTAGTCGCTGCCCCACAGCAGGTCGAGGTCGTGGTTGGTCTCCAGCACCAGCGCGTCGCAGCCCGAGAGCATCTGCTCGACGTGCGAGGTCGAAGCGCCAAGGTCGGTGAGCACGCCGAGGCGGCGCGCGCCGTCGCCCAGGACGAACTGCACCGGCTCGCGCGCGTCGTGCGGCACGGTGAAGGGCTCGACGCGGATCGCGCCCACCGCGAAAGGCTCGCGCCCCTCGATCACGCGCAGCTCGACGCCTTCGGCGGACTTGCGCGCCTCCTCCTGCGCGCGCCGCGTGCCGTACGTGAGGTGCACCGGGATGCCGTACTGCGCCGCGAAGGCATAGGCGTGCCCGGCGTGGTCGTCGTGCTCATGGGTGACGAGCACGGCGTGGATCCCGGCGGGCTCGAGCCCCAGGCGCGCCAGGCGCCGCGCGGTCTCCCGCGGCGTCAGGCCGCAATCGAGCAGCACGCGGCTGCCGGCGGCTTCCGCCACCAGGCAGTTGCCCTTGCTGCCGCTGCCCAGCGATGCGAAGCGCACTACTTCAGTTGCTCGTGCAGCAGCGCGAGGATGCGCCGCGAGGCCACCGAGGCTTCCACGGCGCCGTTCTTGTCCAGCACCTGCACGCGGCTGTTGGCGGTCTCCCCGCTCACCGCCACGCGGTACTGCTCGGCCTTGACCTTGGGCCCGTCGCTGCGCCAGAACGCCAGCCAGGAAAACATGCCCTTGTCGCGCTTCTGGCGCTCGATCTCGGCCTCGGGGTCGGCGTAGCGCACGAAGTACAGCCCCTTTTGCCGGTCGCGGTCCTCCACCGTGAAGCCGACGCGGTCCAGCGCCAGGCCGACGCGCCGCCAGGCGCGGTCGAAGGGCTCGAACACCTCGAGCTGCTCCTGGCCGTCGAGGCCCTTGTTCAGCGCCGCGTGCTGCTGCGGCGGCGGCGCCTCGGCCAGCATCGCCTTCGCTTTCTCCTCGGGCGCGCCCAGGCGCACCATCAGCCGGCGCAGGAATTCCGCCTCCAGCTCGGGATCGGGCGGCCGCGGCTGCCACATGGTCTCCGCGCGCGCCTCGGTGACGTAGATCTCCATCATGCCGCGGTGGCTGATGTAGATCTCGGTGCCGCCGGAGGGCGTGCGCTCCAGGCGCGTGCGGTACTTGTCGCGCTCGGGGGTGGAATGCGCCTGCTCGAGCAGGCCGCCGAGGGCGCGGCGCATCCAGCTGTCGGAAATCAGCGCGCGGTTCTCGGCCCAGTCGGTTTCCATGATGCCCGCCGCGGGCAGCTCCTGGCGCAGCAGGAAGCCGTTCTCCTGCCAGAACTCCTTCACCTGCGGCCAGAGCTTCTCGGCCGGCGTGTCGACCACCAGCCAGCGCTGGTTGCCGTCGCGCGCCACGCGCACGCCCTCGGCCGGCGGCAGCACCACGCCGGTGCCGGGACGCACCTGCGCGCGCTCGGCCTGGTAGCCCGACAGCGTGGTGGCGGACCGGCCGGCCTCGGGCACCGGGTAGCGGTCGTCGCGCGACGGCGTGGTGAGGTCGGGCGGCACGTCGAGCGGCGGCAGCTTCCCGGCGCTCTTGTAATCGACCTTCTTGCCTTCGAACAGGCCTTCGCTGCTGCTGCAGCCCCCGAGCAGCGCCGTGACGGCCAGCAGCAGCGCGAGGACGGGCGCGGGCCGCGCCCTCAAGCGCGCTTCTCCACCACCCGCAATCCCGGGATGGGGATGCCGGCCTCGGCCAGCGCCTCGCGCACCGTGTCGTGGAAGCGCTCGGCGAGCGGGGTCATCGGCAGGCGCAGGCCCGCTTCGATGCGGCCCATCTGCGCCAGCGCCCACTTCACCGGGATCGGATTGGCTTCGACGAACAGCTTCTGGTGCAGGCCGAGCAGGCGCAGGTTCAGCTCGCGCGCCTTCTTCACGTCGCCCACCAGCGCCGCCGCGCACATCTCGTGCATCAGGCGCGGCGCGACGTTGGCGGTGACCGAGATGGTGCCGTGGCCGCCGAGCAGGATCAGCGCGAGCGCCGTGGCGTCGTCGCCGCTGTAGAGGGCGAAGCCGCGCGGCACGCGCTTGATGAGGTCGGTGCCGCGCTCGATGTTGGCGGTGGCGTCCTTGATGCCGATGATGCCCGGCACCTGCGCGAGGCGCAGCACGGTGTCGTTCGCCAGGTCCGCCACCGTGCGGCCCGGCACGTTGTAGAGGATCATCGGCAGGTCCACCGTTTCCGCGATCTTGCGGAAGTGCCGGTACAGGCCCTCCTGCGCCGGCTTGTTGTAGTAAGGCACGACCGACAGGCAGGCGGTGGCGCCGGCCTTCTTCGCCGACTCGGTCAGCTCGATCGCCTCGGCGGTGGAATTGCCGCCGGTGCCGGCGACGATCGGGATGCGGCCCTTGGCGTGGTCCACGGCGACGCGGATCAGCTCCTTGTGCTCGTCGAAGTCCACCGTGGGCGACTCCCCCGTGGTGCCGACGACGACGATGCCGTCGGTGCCTTCGGCGACGTGCCAGTCGATGAGCTGGCGGAAACGCGCCGTGTCGAGACGCCCGTCCTCGAACATCGGCGTGACGATGGCAACCAGGCTTCCGGTGATCATGGCGGGTTCTCCTTGCGGCGAAGTGGCCGAGATTTTATCTGCTTTCAGGCCCTCACCGCGCAAAGCCGTTGCATCACGGCGGGCTTCGGCCGGGCCGCAAATCCCTGCTCGAAGGCGATGAGGTGCAGACCGGCAAAGGCCTGCCACAGTTCCCCGGGGAGCAGCAGGAACGCCGGATTGGACGGCCTGCCGTAGCGTTCGTTCCCCAGCATGAAGGTTTCGTAGAGCAGCACGCCGCCCGGGGCGAGCGACGCCTGCAGCAGCGGGAACAGCGGCCGGTGCAGATAGTTCGCGACCACGATGCCCTGGAAGCGCTCGCCGCCGAGCGGCCAGGGGCTGCCGTCCTCGAGGTCGGCCTGCAGGAAGCGCACCCCCGGGATGGATCGCGGTTCGCGGTCCACGGCCGTGACGGCATGGCCCAGGCCGGCGAGGAACCGCGCGTGCCGCCCGCCGCCGCACGCCACATCGAGCACCGCGCCCTGCGGAATCAAGAACGCCCAGCGCGCCATCCAGGCGGAAGGGGAAGCGATTTCGTGGCCCGGCATCCCGCCAGTCTAGCGGGCCGGGCGGCTCAGCGGTCCCTGTCCTTCCCCTTGCCGTAGCCCTTGCCCGGGTGCTTGTAGCCGGGCTCGTACTCCGCCGATTTCACGAAATACACCGGGCGGCCGCAGGCATTGTATTTCCTGCAGTGCTTGGCCCAGTTTCGCGCGTGGCCCGGCGGCACGTGCATGTAGATCGCGGCCGGCGGCGGTCCCGGGTTGGCCGGCTTTGCGATCACGACCGGCTGCGGATAGAGCAGCGGCGGCGGTGGGCGGCTGCCGAAGTCGACTCGGCCATACACGCCCGGGGCCACCTCGCCTGAAATGGTGACGCGGACGTCCTGCGCGAATGCCGGCGCGATGGCAAACGCCAGGCCGATGGCAATGACGGATCTGGTTTTCATGCGCTCATGATGCACGCCTCGCGCTGCCGAGTGCAAGGCCTGCGCTGTCGCTACTAGGCGACGCCTGAAAATCGGGGTCTGACCCCGATTTTCAAATGGGGACTGTCCCTATTTGATTTTTGCCACCTGCGGCAGGTCGCAGTCGAGGATCGCCTGGCGCAGCACTTCGATCGCCTGCGGCCGCGGGAAGCTCTTGCGCCAGGCGAGCACCACGCGCCGCTCGGGCACCGGCCGCGAGAACGGCCGGATGCGGATCAGCTCGCCGCCGCTGTCCCCCGGCGCCACCGAGGTCGCGGGCAGCACCGTCACGCCGACGCCGCTCGCCACCATCTGCCGGATGGTCTCCAGCGAACCGCCCTCCAGCGTGCGCGCCAGCGCGCCGCGGTGGGAGCGCTGCGCGTTCGAGCACAGGTCGAGCACCTGGTCGCGGAAGCAGTGCCCAGAGCCGAGCAGCAGCAGGCTTTCCTTGGCCAGCTCGTCCGACGAAATGTGCTTTTTCTTCTCCAGCGGGTGGCCCTGCGGCACCGCCACCAGGAACGGCTCGTCGTACAGCGCGCGCACCGCCACGCCGGACTCGGCGAAAGGCAGCGCCACCAGGATCGCGTCCACCTCGCCCTGCTTGAGCATCTCGCCCAGGCGGTGGGTGAAGTTCTCCTGGATCAGCAGCTGCAGCGAGGGCGCGGCGCGGCGCAGGACCGGAATCAGCTTGGGCAGCAGGTACGGCCCGATGGTGTAGATCGCCCCCAGCCGCAGCGAGCCGGCCAGCGGGTCGTTGCCGGCGGTGGCGATTTCCTTCACGCGCGCGGCTTCCTCCAGCACGCGCTGCGCCTGCTCCACCACACGCTGGCCGACCGGCGTCACGCTCACCTCGCCCGGCCCGCGCTCGAACAGCGGCACGCCGAGCTCCTCCTCGAGCTTCTTGATCGCCACCGACAGCGTCGGCTGCGACACGAAGCAGCTCTGCGCGGCGTGGCCGAAATGGCGCTCGCGGGCCACCGCCACGACGTAGCGCAGCTCGGTGAG
>JBGPPD010000130.1:0-8281 GCA_041488375.1 Gammaproteobacteria bacterium
CCCTACACCCTGGGGCTGCTGCGATCGGTGCCGCGCCTGGACGAGCCGCGGCGCGCGCGCCTGGCGCCGATCGAGGGCCAGCCGCCGGACCTGACGCGGCTGCCCGCCGGCTGCGCCTTCGCGCCGCGCTGCACCTACCGCGTCGAGCGCTGCGAGCGCGAGGCCCCGGTGCTCGAGGCCACCGGCGCCGCCGGCCACTTCAGCGCCTGCTGGGAATCGGCGCGGCTGCTGCAGGAGCGCGCGGCATGAGCGACGTGCTGCTCGAGGTCGACCACCTGGTGAAGCATTTCAGCGTCGGCCGTGCGGGAACGGTGCGCGCGGTCGACGATGTGAGCTTCACCATCCGGCGCGGGGAAACGCTCGGGCTGGTGGGCGAGTCCGGCTGCGGCAAGACCACCACCGGCCGCTGCATCCTGCAGCTCGAACGCCCCACCAGCGGCCGCATCGTGTTCGAAGGCGTCGATCTCACCACCCTCGACCACGCCGCGATGCGCGCGGTGCGGCGCCGCGTGCAGGTGATCTTCCAGGACCCCTACTCCTCGCTCAACCCGCGCATGACCATCGGCCAGATCCTCGCCGAACCGCTCGAGGTGCACGGCATCGTGTCCGAGACGGCGGCACGCGCGGCGCGCGTGCAGGAACTGCTGGTCCAGGTCGGGCTGCTGCCGCAGCACGCGCAGCGCTACCCGCACCAGCTCTCGGGCGGGCAGCGCCAGCGCGTCGGCATCGCGCGCGCCCTGGCGATGGAGCCGTCGCTGATCGTCTGCGACGAGCCGGTTTCGGCGCTCGACGTGTCGATCCAGGCGCAGATCATCAACCTGCTGGAGGACCTGCAGAGCCGGCTCGGCCTGACGTACCTGTTCATCGCGCACGACCTGTCGGTGGTGCGCCACATCTCGGACCGCGTGGCGGTGATGTACCTGGGCAAGGTCGTCGAGATCACCGACCGCCAGCGCCTCTACGAGGCGCCGATGCACCCCTACACGCGCGCGCTGCTCTCGGCGGTGCCGATTCCCGATCCCGGGTTGGAGGAGCGCAGGGAGCGCACGGTGCTGCGCGGCGAGGTGCCGAGCCCGCTCAACCCGCCCTCCGGATGCGTATTCCACCCCCGATGCCCGATCGCGGTGGATCGCTGCAGTGCGGCAGTGCCGGCGCTGCGCGAAATCGGCGCCGGGCACCTGGCCGCCTGCGATCTTGCTTGACATAAGGAAACTATCGCTCTTAACTACGCGCCGGCAGGGTGGATATCGATCGGAGGGCCCTCCTTCGCAGGGGGCCCCCGTTACTACTAGGAGGAGGTGCAGCATGAATCGAGTCGTGCGTTTTCTGGCTGTCGCTGCCAGCGCGTTGCTGGCTTTTCCCACGCTGGCGCAGACGCCCCGTTACGGCGGCGAGCTGGTGTTTCCGGTTCCCTCCGAGCCGCCCTCGTACGACGGGCACCGCGAGGAGACTTTCGGCCTGATCCATCCGATCGCGCCCTTCTACAACACCCTGCTGCGCGTCGACCCGTTCGACAAGACCGGCACCAAGCCCTATCCGTCGCTTGCCGAGAGCTGGACGGTCTCGGCTGACGCCAAGACCTATACCTTCAAGCTGCGTCAGGGGGTCAAGTTCCACGACGGCTCCGTGATGACCTCCAGGGACGTCAAAGCCTCCTACGACAAGATCATCTTCCCGCCGCCGGGCGTCGGTTCGACCCGCAAGGGACAGTACTCGGACGTGGCGGCAGTCGAGGCGCCGGACGCCTCCACGGTGGTGTTCCGCCTGAAGAACCGTTCGGGTTCGTTCATCGCGTCGCTGCTCTCGCCGTATAACTTCATCTACAAGGCCGACATCCTGGCGAAGGACATGCACTGGTATGAGACCCACATCATGGGGACCGGGCCGTTCACCTTCGTCGAGCACGTCAAGGGCTCGCACGTGGTGGGCAAGAAGTTCGCGGACTACTGGGACAAGGGCAAGCCGTACTTGGATGGCTTCCGGGCCGTGTTCATGCGGGACTCGGCCGCGCAGGTGGCGGCGGTCCGCGGCGAGCGCGCGCAGATCCAGTTCCGCGGCTTCACGCCGGCCGCGCGCGACGACCTGATCAAGGCGCTCGGCAACAAGATCACCGTCCAGGAATCGCCCTGGGATTGCATCCTGATGGTCGCCATCAACCACCAGAAGAAGCCCTTCGATGACCCTCGGGTGCGGCGCGCGCTATCGCTCGCGCTCGACCGCTACGAAGGCTCCAAGGCGCTCTCCCGGATCGCGATCGTGAAGGAAGTGGCGGGCGTGCAGGTGCCCGGCACGCCGTTCGCGACCCCGCCCGATGAGCTCGCCAAGTTGGCCGGCTACTGGCCGGACATCGAGAAATCGCGTGCCGAGGCGCGCCGCCTGCTGAAAGAGGCCGGGGTGCCGGAGGGCTTCTCCTTCACGTTCATGAACCGCGGCATCCCGATGCCCTACGAGCCGCTCGGCGTGTGGATGATCGACCAGTGGCGCAAGATCGGGCTCAATGTCACGCAGCGCGTGATCGAACCGGCGGCCTATTACGCAGCGCTCCGCAAGGGCGAGCACGAGGTGGGGATGGACTTCCAGTGCGGCTACATCGTCGAGCCCGACCTCGACATGTACAAGTTCCTCTCGAGCAGCCGCAATCCGGCGAATTACGGCTACTACGAGGATCCGGTCCTGGATGCGCTCTACGACAAGCAGGGCCAGGCATCCAGCGTCGAGGAGCGCAAGCAGATCATCCGCCAGTTCGAGAAGCGCGTGCTCGATGAACAGGCCCACTACCTGATGACGCTGCAGTGGCACCGCACCATCCCGCATTCCTCGAGACTGCACGGCTGGACCATTACGCCGAGCCACTACCTCAACAACACGCTCGACACCGTCTGGCTGTCGCAATGACAGGGCAGGCCCCGGCGGCGGACTTGCGTCCGCCGCCGGGGTGATGCGCGCGCATGGCACGCTACATCCTCAAGCGGCTGCTCGCCATGATCCCGACCCTGCTCGGGGTCGCGGTGCTCATCTTTGTGCTGCTCCGCGTGGTGCCGGGCGACGTGGTCGAGGCACGCTACCTGGGGCAAGGCAGCCAGTACGTTTCGCAGGACCTGATGAACATCGAGCGCAAGAAGCTCGGGCTCGACCTGCCCTTGTGGAAGCAATTCACGGGCTGGATGGGAGGGCTGGCCCGCCTCGACTTCGGCGTGTCGATGTGGACCGGGTCGCCGATCACCGAGGAGATCAAGCTGCGCTTCGTGCTTTCGCTGCAGCTCGCGCTGATGGCCAGCACCATCGCCACGCTGCTGGCGATTCCCCTGGGGATCCTCGCCGCGTTCAAGCAGGACACCTGGGTGGATTACGCGGTGCGTGTCTTCTCCATCGCGGGCCTGGCCACCCCCTCGTTCTGGCTCGGCAGCCTGATGATCCTCGCCATGCTCATCGTCTTCAAGTGGGTGCCGCCGATGGTGTTCACGCCGCTCTGGGTGAACCCCTGGGAAAATCTGGCGCTGCTCATCTGGCCCGCGCTGGCGGTGGGCTACCGCTACTGCGCGGTGGGCACGCGCATGATGCGCTCGACGATGCTCGAGGTGCTGCGCGAGGACTACATCCGCACCGCGCGCGCCAAAGGCCTGTGGATGAAGCTGATCCTCACGCGCCATGCGCTGAAGAACGCGATCCTGCCGGTGCTCACCGTCATCAGCACGGAATTCGCGTTCCTGCTCGGCGGGCTGGTGGTGACCGAGCAGGTGTTCAACCTCAACGGGCTGGGCATGCTGTTCGTCGAAGGGATTTCGCACCGCGACTACACGTTGATCCAGGCGCTGGTGCTGCTGGTCGCCACTTTCTTCCTGACCGTCAACTTCGTGGTCGACATCGCCTACGGTTGGATCGATCCGCGCATTCGCTATCGCTAGCATGGCTGCCGCCCCGCAAACCCTGGAGGAATTGAGCCGCGCGCCGGCGCCGCGCGCGCGCTGGCGCGGCGCCATCGCCAATTTCGTCCGCCAGCGCCCGCTCGGCGCGGTCGGCGCCGGGATCATCCTGCTGACCGCCGCCCTGGCCTTGACCGCTGGCTGGATCGCACCGTACGACCCGCTCGCGAACGACTTTGGCGCAATGCTGAGCGCGCCGAGCGCCGCGCACTGGCTGGGCACCGACGCCTTCGGCCGCGACGTGCTGACGCGCATCATCTACGGCTCCCGCACCGCGCTCACAGTGGGCCTGGGCGCGTCCTTCATCGGCGCCACGCTCGGCTCGCTGATCGGGGTCGCCAGCGCCTACTTCGGCGGCCGCGTGGACATGCTGGTGCAGCGCGTGATGGACGTGTTCTTCGCCTTCCCGGTGATCATCCTCGCTCTGGCGGTGGTGGCGATCCTCGGCACCGGCGCGGGCAACGTGATTCTCGCCATCGCCACCCCGATGGTGCCGCGCTGCGCGCGCGTGGTGCGCTCCAGCGCCCTTACGGTGCGCGAGATGCCCTACGTGGACGCTGCACGCGCGTCCGGCTTCGGCCACGGGCGCATCATCCTGCGCCACATGCTGCCCAACGTGATGGCCCCGATCCTGATCATGGGAACCGCGTTTCTCGGCGAGGCGATCCTGCTCGAGGCCTCGCTCTCGTTCCTCGGCCTCGGGGTGCAGGAGCCGATCGCGGCCTGGGGCTTGATGCTGCGAGGCGCGGCGGTCGAATTCGCGGAAACCGCGCCGTGGATGGCGATCTTCCCCGGGCTGGCGATCAGTCTCGCGGTGTTCGGCTTCAACCTGTTCGGCGACTCGCTGCGCGACGCGCTCGACCCGCGCCTGCGCACGCAGTAGCGCGCCGCGCCTCGCCTGTCTTCAAGGGGCAGAATCTGCCCTGATGGAACTGCTGGCCATCCTCGCGGCCGGGCTCGTCGCCGGGACTTTGAGCGGCATCGTCGGCTTCGGCTCGTCGCTCATGCTGATGCCCTTGCTGGTCATCGTTTTCGGCCCGGTGCAGGCGGTGCCGATCATGGGCATCGCGGCCATCATGGCGAACTTTTCGCGCATCCTGGTCTGGTGGCGCGATGTGGACTGGCGCGCCTGCGGGGCGTATGCCGCGACCGGCGTCCCGGGCGCAGCGCTCGGCGCCGCGACACTGCTGGCGCTGCCCCCGCGCCTGGTCGAAGGCGCGCTCGGCGCCTTCTTCCTCCTCATGATCCCGGTGCGGCGCTGGCTCGCGTCGCGCCACGCGCGCTTGCGGCCGTTGCACCTGGCGCTGCTCGGCGGGCCGATCGGCTATCTCACCGGCATCGTGGTTTCCACCGGCCCGCTCACGGCGCCGATCTTCCTCGCCTGCGGACTGGTCAAGGGCGGCTTCCTCGCCACCGAGGCGGCGGCTTCGCTCGCCGTGTACCTCGCGAAAGTCGCCGTGTTCCGCGGCCTTGGGGCGCTGCCGGTGCATGTCCTCGTCGACGGCCTCGCCATCGGCGCTTCCCTGATGGCGGGCGCGTTTGCGGCCAAGCACTATGTGCTGCGCTTCGAGCCCGCGCAGTTCCGCCTCCTGATGGAGGGCCTGATGCTGGCCTCGGGCCTGGTCATGCTCGGGGCAAGCCTGCTCTGACTGGCGGAAGGGGAGGGATTCGAACCCCCGAGGGCCGCGAGGCCCTTCCGGTTTTCAAGACCGGCGCATTCGACCGCTCTGCCACCCTTCCCACTTGTTTTCCGACCGAACGGCCCCATTTTACCCGCCGCAGGATATTGAAACTTCAGGCCCGTCTGCTAGTCTTACTAGTCATGATTCGACGCGGAGGCACACCATGCAACCCGAACTGAAACCCATCCCGGCCAACGACCGGGTCCTCGGCAGCGGCGGCCCGAGCTACGCGCCGGGTTCCGCGCTGCCCGGCGTCAGCGCGCGCAATGTGCTGCGCAACACCCAGTTACTGCTCGCCCTGACCATGCTGCCGACCGCGCTCGGCGCCTATATCGGCATGGCCACCGGCGGCATCATCCAGCAGTACC
Organism: Gammaproteobacteria bacterium; assembly: GCA_041488375.1. Lineage (GTDB taxonomy): Bacteria > Pseudomonadota > Gammaproteobacteria > Burkholderiales > SG8-39 > JAABQT01. The sequence goes on from JBGPPD010000130.1 coordinate 5,974, forward strand.
CAATCGTCAGCTTCTTCGCCATGCTCGCAGCGACCATCGGCCTGCAGTACGCCATCGTCGCCAACCGCAACAGCGCGCTGGGCGTGGTGTTCCTGCTGCTGATGACCGGCCTGCTCGGCTGGTTCATCGGACCGCTGTTGAACTACGCGCTGGCGCTGAAGAACGGCGCGCAGCTGGTCGGCTACGCGGCCGGCGGCACCGGACTGATCTTCTTCGGCATGGCCACGGTGGCCTCGGTCACCAAGCGCGATTTCAGCTTCATGGGGAAATTCCTGTTCATCGGCATGATCGCGCTGCTGCTGGCCATGCTGGCCAACATGTTCCTGCAGATCCCGGCGCTGGCGCTGACCATCTCGACGCTGGTGATCGTGGTGTTCTCGCTGTTCCTGCTGCACGATCTTTCCAGGATCGTAACCGGCGGCGAGACCAACTACATCCTGGCGGCCACCGGCGTGTACATGAGCCTGTTCAACATCTTCGTCAACCTGCTGCAGGTGCTGATGGCGCTGTCGGGCGAGCGCCGCTGAGCGGCCATCGCGCCATGCGGGTAACCAGGGCGCCTCGCGGCGCCCTGGTTGTTTCTAGCGCTCGAACAGCGCGATCGATTCCACGTGCGCCGTGTGCGGGAACATGTTGACCACGCCCGCCGCCGCCAGCCGGAACCCCTTGGTATTCACCAGCACCCCCGCGTCGCGCGCCAGCGTCGCCGCATCGCAGGAAACGTAGACCACGCGGCGCGGCCAGGCGTCGGGCAGGGTCTTCGCCAGCTCGATCGCCCCTTCGCGCGGCGGATCGATCAGCAGTTTGTCGAACGCCCCGTAGACCGCGAGGTTGGGCTCGAACAGGTTGCCGGTTTCGAACTGGGCCACCAGCCCGTTCGCCAGCGCGTTCTGCCGCGCCCGCTGCACCAGGTCCGCACTGCCCTCGATGCCGATCACCTGCGCGCCCCGGGTCGCGATCGGCAGCGCGAAATTGCCGAGCCCGCAGAACAGGTCGCCGATCCTCTCCCCCGGCCGGGGATCGAGCAGGCGGATCGCGCGCGACACCAGCAGCCGGTTCACCGCGTGGTTCACCTGGGTGAAGTCGGTGGGGCGGAACGCGATGCGCAGGCCGAACTCGGGCAAGGTGTAGAACAGCTCCGGGGCCGGGACCGGGTGGAAAAGCACCGCGCTGTCCGGCCCGCGCGGCTGCAGCCAGACCTGCACCGAATTCGCGTGCGCGAAATCGCGCAACAGCGCATGGTCCTGCTCGTTCAACGGCAGTAGATGGCGCAACACGAGCACCACCGCCTGGTCACCCACCGCCACTTCGACCTGCGGCATTCGGTCCGGCACTGAGAGCTGGCCGATGAGCTCGCGCAGCCCCGGGATCAGCGCCGAGACATGCGGCGGCAGCACAATGCAGCCCTGGATGTCGGTGACGAAGGTCGACCGGCGTTCGCGGAACCCGACCAGCGCCCCGCCCTTTTTCTCCACGTAGCGCACCGACAGCCGCGCGCGGCGCCGGTAGCCCCACTCCTCGCCGTAGATCGGCGGCAGCATGAAATCGCACTCGACCTTGCCGATGCGCTCCAAGCAGTCCTCCAGCCAGCGCTGCTTGGCCGCGACCTGGGTGCGCGAATCGGCATGCTGGATAGCGCAGCCGCCGCAGTTGGCGTAGTAGGGGCAGGGCGGCTCTCGCCGCCCGAAGGACTCCTTGAGCACCCGGACGGTGCGCGCGGTGTCGAACTTGGGCTTGGAGCGCAGGAGCTGCGCCTCGACCGTCTCGCCGGCGAGCGCGCCCTCGACGAACACCACCTTGCCCTCGGAATTGCGCGCGATGCCCTGGCCGCCGGCGTCCAGCGCGTGGACGTTCAGCTCGTCCAACGGGACAGGAATTCGCGCCAGTGCGCGCCTTTGAGCTTGTCCAGCGCGCCGCGCAGCAGCGCGCATTCCTTCGCGTGCTGCTCGGCGCTGAGCGCGCCGCGCAGCAGCTGGAAGCGCAGGTACAGCAGGTAGGTGTTGGCGGTATCGGCTTCGCAATAGTCGCGGATTTCCGCGATCCGGCCGGCCTGGTAGGCGGTCCACACCTGGGCGCCGCCCACGCCGATCTTGCCCGGCAGCCCGGCGAGCTGCGCCACGTCGTCCAGCGGCGCGTTGTTGCGCGGCTGGTACATCGCCAGCACGTCCATCAGGTCGAGGTGCCGCGCATGGTAGCGGCTGACGTAGTTGTTGAACCTGAAATCGCGGTCGTCCTCGCCCTGGTCCCAGAACTTCGACGCCGTGACCCCGTGCATCAGCCCGCGGTAATTGAGCACCGGCAGGTCGAA
>JBGPPD010000131.1:0-8212 GCA_041488375.1 Gammaproteobacteria bacterium
AGCCTTGGTCCTTGCGCGCAGCAGCGCGTCGAGTTCGGCGAGCCGCTCCGCCGTGCCGATGTCGCGCCACAGCCCCCGGTGCAGCTCGCCCGAGAGGCGGCCCGCCTCGGCCGCGGCGCGCAGCAGCGGCGCCAGTTGCGCCTTCTCGCCCGCGCGCACCGGCGCCACCAGCGCCGGGTCCACCAGCGCAATGCCCGTGTAAGTGTAGCGCGGCGCCGCGGCGTTGCCGGCCTTGCCCGCGTGCAGCGTGAAATCGCCCGCCGCATGGTGCGGCGGATTCGGCGCCAGCACCAGGTGCGCGAGGCAGCCGTCGAGGGCCCGCGCGCGCAGCGCGGCGAGGTCGTAGTCGCAGAATACGTCGGCGTTGATCAGCGCGAAGGGCTCGGGCCCCAGCAGCAGGCGCGCCTGCGCGATGCCGCCCGCGGATTCGAGCGGCCGCGCCTCCCGCGAATAGGCCAGGGACACGCCGAAGGCGCTGCCGTCGCCGAGGCGCGCTTCAATTGCCCCGGCGAGGTGCGAGACGTTGATCACGATGTCGCGAATGCCCGCCCGCGCGAGCCGCTCCAGCTGCCAGAGGACGAGCGGCTTGCCGCCGGCCTCGGCGAGCGCCTTGGGCACGCGGTCGGTGAGCGGGCGCAGGCGCTCGCCGAGGCCGGCCGCCAGGATCATGGCCTTCACGCCTGCAGCTCGTCGAGCAGCCGCGCGAGCGGCGCAAGTGCGGTATACCGCCGAGAAACGGCGCTCGCGTAGCCGATGAAGCGCGGCGTGTCGGCGAGGTACTTTTCCTTGCCGTCGCGGTAGGTAAGGCGCGCGAAGACGCCGAGCACCTTCAGGTGGCGCTGCAGGCCCATCCACTCGAAGGCGCGCCAGAATTCGGCGAAGTCGGCCGCCACCGGCAGATGCGCCTTCTTCGCCCCCTCCCAGTAGCGCACCGTCCAGTCGAGCACGCGCTCCTCTTCCCAACTGAGGAAGGCGTCGCGCATCAGCGAGGCGATGTCGTAGCAGATCGGGCCGAGGACCGCGTCCTGGAAGTCGAGCACGCCGGGATTGGGTTCGCTCAGCATCAGGTTGCGGGGCATGTAGTCGCGGTGCACGTACACCGCCGGCTGCGCCAGCGCGCTCTTCACCAGAACGTCGTAGACGGGTTCCAGGCCGGCAGCCGGCTGCCGCCCGAGGTGCCGTCCGAGGTACCACTCGGGAAACAGCGCCATCTCGCGCCGCAGGAGCGCTTCGTCGTAGGGCGGCAGTTCCCCCGCACGGCTCGCCAGCTGCCACTGCACCAGCGCCGCGATGGCGTCGCGCATCAGCGCTGGCGCCTTGGCCCGATCCTCGGCCAGCGCATCGAGGTAGCTTTGGCGCCCGAGGTCATCGAGCAGGAGGAATCCCTGCGCGAGGTCCTGCGCGTGGATGCGCGGCGCGTTCAGGCCGGCGCCGCGCAGCAGCCCCGCGACGTGCACGAACGGCCGGCAATCCTCCTGGGCGGGCGGCGCGTCCATGGCGACGAAGCTGCGTCCGTCGGCGAGCGTGGCGCGGAAGTAGCGGCGGAAACTCGCGTCCGCGGAGGCGGGAGCGAGCGTGTAGGGCGTGCCGGCGAGCGGCCCGGCGAGCCAGCGCCGGAGCGCTTCGAGCCTTTCGTCCACGGGGTGCGTTGCGCGTTGCGTGGTAATGTGCGATTTTACCTGCATAAGCGCGGTTTCTCTTTGATCTCCATGCGGTTTTCCACGGCGCCGCTGCTCGCGCTGCTCGCCGCCGCCCTCGCGCAGGCGCAGCCGGCGAAGGAGCCCGCGACTATCGACGCGCAGAGCATCGAGGGCATCTCCGGGCTGGAGGTGACCGCGCGCGGCGGGGTGGAATTCAAGCAGGACGACACGGCCATCTACAGCGACTACCTCAAATTCAACCGCGAGTTCGGTCGCCTGGAGGCCGAAGGCGGCGTGCGCCTGGAGCAGGGCGCGGACCGCTTCACCGGTACGCGCCTGCGCTACGACACCACCGACCACACCGGCGTGATGGAGGATCCCGCGTTCCTGCTGCGCCGCGGCCAGACCGCGCGCGGCGGCGGCGCCCGCGTGGAGTTCCTCGGCCGCGACCGCTTCCGCCTGAGCGGGGCGCACTTCACCACCTGCGAGCCGGGCAACGACGACTGGCGCGTCGAGGCGCGCCAGATCGATCTGGACTACGACGAGCAGACCGGCAACGTGCGCGGCGCGCGCCTGCGCTTCCTCGACACCACCCTCATCGGCACGCCCTACGCCTCGTTCCCGCTGGAGAACCGGCGCAAGAGCGGCGTGCTGGCGCCGCAGTTCGCGCAGACCACGCTGCGCGGGGCCGAACTCGGCTTGCCGTTCTACTGGAACATCGCGCCGGAGCAGGACGCCACCATCACGCCGGTGTTCATGTCCAAGCGCGGCGAGCAGCTGAAGACGCACTACCGCTACCTCGGCGAGCGCTCCTTCGGCGAGGCGCGCCTCGAGTACATGCCGGACGACCACGTGCTCGGCAGGCCGCGCAGCGGCTATTCCTGGCAGCACGAGCAGCGCTTCTCGCCCCAGCTGCTGGCGCGGCTGGACATGAACCGCGTGTCCGACGACAAGTATTTCGTCGACCTGTACAGCCAGGTACGCCAGGTGTCGCTCGGCAACCTGCAGCGCGACGGCTACCTGCAGTATTCGGACACGCTCGCCGGCACCTCGCTGTTCCTGCAGGGCCGCGTGCAGCGCTTCCAGACCCTGCAGGATCCGCTGTCGCCGATCGTCAGTCCCTACCATCGCGTGCCGCAGCTCAACCTGATCGCCACGCGCAACGACATCGGCGGGCTGCTCGACGCCGCCCTGCCGCTGGAGTACGCGCGCTTCACCCACCCGACCCAGGTCGAAGGGGTGCGTTCGTCGGTCTCGCCCTGGGTGGCCGCGCCGCTGGTCGCCCCCGGCTACTTCGTGACCCCGAAGCTCGGCGTGCGCGCCGTGAGCTACAGCCTCACGCGGCCCGACCCCGGGCAGCCCGAGCGCCAGGACACCAGCGTCCCGTGGCTGAGCCTGGACGGCGGCCTGGTGTTCGAGCGCGACAGCCGCTGGTTCGGCAACAGCCTGACGCAGACGCTGGAGCCGCGGCTGTATTACGTCTATGCGGCGTACCGCGACCAGAGCCGGGCGCCGCTGTTCGACACCGCGCTCGCCGACTTCAGCTATGCGCAATTGTTCAGCGAGAACCGCTTCGTCGGCGGCGACCGCTTCGGCGACGCCAACCAGATCACCCTGGCCCTGACCACCCGCCTGCTGGACAAGGGCGGCCAGGAACTGATGCGCGCCACGCTCGGGCAGCGCTACTATTTCGACGACGAGCGCGTCGGCCTGACGGCGGCCTCGCCGCTGCGCACCGCGAGCGATTCCGACTGGCTGGCGTCGGTGGGCGGGCGCATCGCCGGGCACTGGGCCTACGACAGCACGCTGCAGTACAACCCGCGCGAAACGCGCACCGAGCGCTACGGCGCCTCGCTGCGCTACACGCCGGAGATCGCCAAGGTGATCAATGCCAGCTACCGCTTCCAGCGCGACGTGCTGCGCCAGGTGGATCTTTCCGCGCAATGGCCGGTCAAAGCCGGCTGGTATGCGATCGGACGCTACAACTATTCGCTGCGCGACGCACAGCTGCTCGAGGGCATCGCCGGGATCGAGTACAACGGCGGCTGCTGGGTGTTCCGCGGGGTGTACCAGCGCCTGCGCGCGGCGACCGACGTGAATTCCTCGGCGATCCTGTTCCAGCTCGAGTTCAACGGCTTCGGCCAGATCGGCTCCAACGAGACCCTGACCCTGCTGCGCCGCACGGTGCCGGGCTATTCGGTGACCAACCCGAGCGACCAGTCGCTGGTGCCCCCGAGCCTGCGCCCGCACCTGCCGTTCCAGCAGGTGTTCTGATGCGCGGCCCGCGGTTTCCCCTCCTGCTCGCGGCTTTGCTGGCCTGCGCGGCGCCGCCGGCGCTGGCGCAGCGCGCCGTGCTGGTCGATCGCATCGTCGCGGTGGTGAACAAGGAGGTGATCACCGCCAGCGAGCTCGCCGAGCGGGTCGCCTTCGCCGAACGCCAGCTGCGGCGCCAGAACATCGCCGCGCCCGAGCGCGCGCCGCTCGAGCGCCAGGTGCTCGAGCGGTTGATCCTGGAGAAGGCGCAGGTGCAGATGGCCACCGACAGCGGCCTGCGCGTGGACGAGGTGCAGCTGGACCGCGCCGTGCAGCGCATCGCCGAGAGCAACAACACCACGCTGCCGGAGTTCCGGCGCCGGCTGGAGGCCGACGGGGTGTCCTTCGACAAGTTCCGCGCCGAGGTGCGCCAGCAGATCCTGCTGACGCGCCTGCGCGAGCGCGAGGTGGACGACCGCGTGCAGGTCGGCGACAGCGAGGTCGACATCTTCATGCAGGAAAACCGGGCGGCGAGCACCGGCATGGTGGAGTACAACGTGGCGCACATCCTGGTGCGCGTCCCGGAGCAGGCGTCGCCGGAGCGCATCGAGCAGGCGCGCGCCCGCGCCGAGCAGGCGCGCGCGGAGGCCGCGGCCGGAGGCGATTTCGCGCGCCTGGCGGCGAGCACTTCGGACGCCGGGGACGCGCTGCAGGGCGGCGCGCTGGGCTGGCGCACGCCCGGCCGGCTGCCCGAGCTGTTCGCCGACGCGCTCAAGCGCATGCAGCCCGGCGAGGTCAGCCCGGTGCTGCGCAGCCCGGCGGGCTTCCACCTGCTCAAGCTCCTCGAGCGGCGCGGCGCGGGCGCCGCGGCGCCGGTGACGCAGACGCGCGCGCGCCACATCCTGATCAAGACCAGCGAGCTGGTGTCGGAAGCCGACGCGCAACGGCGGCTGGCCGGCCTGCGCGAGCGCATCGCCGCCGGCGCCGACTTCGCGGAGCTGGCGCGCCTCAACTCGGAGGACGGCACGGCCTCGCGCGGCGGCGAACTGGGCTGGATCTTTCCCGGCGACACGGTGCCGGAGTTCGAGCGCGCGCTGAACGCGCTCAAGCCCGGCGAGCTGAGCGGGCCGGTGCGCACCCCCTTCGGCTTCCACCTGATCCAGGTGGAGGAGCGGCGCACGGCGGATCTGAGCGCGGAGCGCCAGCGCCTGCAGGCGCGCCAGCTGCTGCGCGAGCGCAAGGCCGAGGATGCCTACCAGGAGTGGCTGCGCCAGCTGCGCGACCGGACCTACGTGGAGATGCGGTTGGAGGAGCGCTGATGCGCATCGCCCTCACCTCGGGCGAGCCGGCCGGCATCGGTCCGGAGTTGTGCGTGGCGGTGGCGCGCAAGATTCGCGGCGCGCAGCTCGTCGCCATCGGCGACAGGGGCCTGCTGGCCGGTTGTCCGCATATCGAGCATGTCCCGCTCGCCGTCGCGCGCAAGGGCGGCAGGCTCGATCCCGCCAACAGCCGCTACGTCCTCGCGGTCCTCGACCGGGCGATCGACGGCTGTCTTTCCGGCGAGTACGACGCGATGGTCACCGCGCCGGTGCACAAGGGGGTGATCAACGACGCGGGCATCCCGTTCACCGGGCATACCGAGTACCTCGCGCAACGGGCGCGCGCGCCGCACGTGGTGATGATGCTGGTGGGCGGCGGGCTGCGCGTGGCGCTCGCCACCACGCACCTCGCGCTCAAGGACGTGCCGCGCGCCATCACGCGCGAAGGCTTGGTCGCGACGCTGCGGGTGATCGACGCGGACCTGAAGAAGCGCTTCCGCATCAGGCGGCCGCGCATCCTGGTGTCGGGTCTGAACCCGCACAGCGGCGAGTCGGGGCACCTGGGGACCGAGGAGCGCGAGGTGATCGAGCCGGCGCTCGCGGAGGCGAAGAAGCTGGGCATCGCCGTGCAAGGCCCGATTCCCGCGGACACGCTGTTCGTGCCCTCGCGCCTGAAGGGCGCGGACTGCGCGCTCGCCATGTACCACGACCAGGGGCTGCCGGTGCTCAAGTACGCGAGTTTCGGCGCCGGCGTGAACGTGACCCTCGGGTTGCCGTTCGTGCGCACCTCGGTGGACCACGGCACGGCGCTGGAGATCGCGGGCAAGGGCAAGGCCGATGCCGGCAGCCTCATCGAAGCGGTCAAGCTTGCTGTCAAGCTCGCATCGGCCGCGTAAGAGATTCGGCCAGCACTTCCTGCACGACCCGGGGGTGGTCCGGAAGATCGTCGAGGCGATCGCGCCGTCGGCGGGGGATTTCATCGTGGAGATCGGGCCGGGGCAGGGCGTGCTCACCTTGCCGCTGGCGGAGCGGGCCGGGCACCTTGAAGTGATCGAAATCGACCGCGACCTGGCCGCGGCGCTGCCGGGGGAAAAGATCAAGGTGCATGTCGCCGATGCGCTGGAGTTCGACTTCAGCGTGTTCCCCATGGGCGTGCGCATCGTCGGCAACCTGCCGTACAACATCTCGACGCCGTTGCTGTTCCACCTTGCGCGCTTCGCCGAGCGCGTGCGCGACCTGCATTTCATGCTGCAGCTCGAAGTGGTGGAGCGCATGGTGGCGAAGCCTTCCACGCCGGAGTACGGCCGGCTGTCGGTGATGCTGCAGACGCGCTTCAGGATGGAGAAGCTGTTCCGGGTAGGGCCGGGGGCGTTCCGGCCGCCGCCGAAGGTGGACTCGGCGGTGGTGCGGCTGGTGCCGCTGGCCGCGCCGATGGGCTGCGACGAGAAGGTCTTCGAGCAGGTGGTTCGGGAAGCGTTCAGCGCGCGCCGCAAGACGCTGCGCAATGCGCTTTCGCTGGAACCGGGTGACTATACCGAATTGGGGATAGACCCCCGATTGCGGCCGGAGAACCTCTCGCCCGCGGACTACGTGCGCATCACGCAGCGCGTTTGCGTTCGATGAACTCGATCTTGTAGCCGTCCGGATCTTCCACGAACGCGATCACCGTGCTGCCGCCCTTCACCGGGCCCGCTTCGCGGGTCACCTTGCCGCCCTTGGCGCGCACCGCGTCGCAGGACTTCGCGCAGTCGGCCACTTCGACGGCGAGGTGGCCGAAGGCGCCGCCGATCTCGTATTTGGGCACGCCGTAGTTGTAGGTGAGCTCGATCACCGAAGCCTTGTCCTCGGTGTCGTAGCCGACGAAGGCGAGGGAGTATTTCTGCTCCGGCCGGTCGGTGGTGCGCAGCAGCTTCATGCCGAGCACCTCGGTGTAGAACTTGACCGAGCGGTCGAGGTCGCCCACGCGCAGCATCGTATGCAGGAGTCTCATGGCGCGAAATTCTACAGCGTCTCCTGCTGCGCTTCGATCCAGTTTTTCACCGCTGCCAGCACCTCCTTGGGCTGGCGTCCGGCGGTGGCGATCGGCGGCCCGATGCGCACGGTCACGGTGCCGGCGCGCTTCAGGAAAGCGTTGCGCGGCCACAGCTTGCCGGCGTTGTGCGCCACCGGCACCACCGGCACGCCGCAATGCACCGCCAGCCAGGCGCCGCCCTGCTGGTACTCGCGCTTCTCCCCCGGCGGCACGCGCGTGCCCTCGGGGAACACCACCACCCAGAAGCCCTGCGCCAGGCGCTCGCGCCCCTGGCGCACCATCTCGCGCATCGCCGCCATGCCGCGCGCGCGATCGATGGCGATCGGGCTCATCAGCGCGAGCCCCCAGCCGAAGAACGGAATCCACAGCAGTTCGCGCTTGAGCACCAGCACCTGCGGCGGCAGGATCTCCTGGAAGGCGAGGGTTTCCCAGGCCGACTGGTGCTGGGACAGGATCACCGAGGGCTCGTCGGGCAGGTTCTTGCGCCCCTCGATGCGCCAGCGGATGCCGCACGAGAGCCAGGCCAGCCAGATCACCATGCGCGACCAGGCGGAAATCAGGCGGTAGCGCGCCATGCGCGGCAGCGGAAAGCTGGCCAGCGCGAGGATCGCGTAGGGCGGGGTGATCAGGACCAGCGCCAGCGCGAACAGCGCCGAGCGCAGCAATGTCATGGAGCCTGCTGCGCCGCGAAGGCGGCCAGGTCGGCGACGATGAGCGTCCCCGCCGGCAGGCCTCCCGCGTCGCGCGTCTTGCGGCCCTTGCCCGTGAGCACCAGCACCGGCCTGGCGCCCGCCGCGGCCGCCGCCTGCAGGTCGCGCAGCGAATCGCCGACCATCGGCACGCCGGCCAGCTCCACGTTCATGCGCTTGGCGATCTCCAGCAGCATGCCGGGCTTGGGCTTGCGGCACTCGCAATTGGCGTCCCCCGCGTGCGGGCAGAAGAAGATCGCGTCGATGCGCCCGCCGGCC
>JBGPPD010000132.1:0-8194 GCA_041488375.1 Gammaproteobacteria bacterium
CTTTCGCCGATTTTTTGCGAACCTGTTCCATCAGGTCATTCTGCTCTTTTTCCTGCCCTTCGGCAGCGGCGCGGGATTCGGTACCTGTTCCGCGATGCAGAAGACCCCGCCCTGGTGCTGTTCGGCCACCGGGTCGCCGCCTGGCTTCTCGCGCGCGAGGATCTCTTTCGCGTAGGTCTCGGCGTCATCCTGCGGCTGGTAGCCCAGCCGGTAGGCGTTCGCGTTGTCGTACCAGCTACGCTTGTTGCCCGAAACCCCGTAGACGATTTCGAAGCGGACCTCCGGGTGCTCGATGCCGATGCTCACCAGCTGCGCGAGGTCGCGCGGCGAGAACCAGATCGACAGGCGCCGCTTGTCGATCGGCGCCGGGTTGACGTTGCCGATGCGCATGCAAAACACCTGCATGCCGTACTTGTCGGCGTACAGGCTCCCCAGCGCCTCGCCGAACACCTTGGACACGCCGTAGCGGCTGTCGGGCTTGGGATAGACCTGGTGGTCGATGGTCTGGTCGCGCCGGTAAAAGCCCGTGGCGTGGTTCGACGTGGGGAACAGTATCCGCTTCACGCCGTTGCGGCGCGCCGCCTCGAACACGTTGTAGCAGCCGACGATGTTGGCGCTGAGGATCCCCTCCCAGGGGCCTTCCACCGAATAGCCGCCCAGGTGCACGATCGCGTCCACGCCCTTGGTGATGCGCAGCGCGTCGGCGAACTTCGAGAGGTCCGCGCGCATGAACTTCTGGCCCTTGAACTTCTCCTTCAGGTCGCGCAGGTCGGAGGCGCGGATGTGGTACTTGCCGGCGAGCTCGCGCCGCAGGTGGGTGCCGACGTCGCCGGCGGCGCCGGTAATGAGGATGGTCTTCATGTCGGCAGCATTCCTTTCCTTGTCCAGTGTTCGGCATTGACGGCGCCCTTGGGCGCGCGTCCCTTCAGTATCTCGCCTGCCTGCGCCACCGTCTCCAGGGACTGGTGCTCGATCGCCGCCAGCGTCAGCCCGGCGGTGTGCGGCGTGGCGATGACATCGGCGCGCGCGGCGAGCGCAGGCGCGGGCATCTGGTCCGGCGCGCGCCCCACGTCGAGGGCGCAGCCCGCGATGCGGCCCGAGTCGAGCGCGCGCGCGAGCGCCGTTTCGTCCACCAGGTTGCCGCGCGACACATTGATGAAGCAGGCGCCCGGCTTCATCTGCGCGAACGCCGCCTCGTCCATCAGGTTCTCGGTTTCCGGCGTCGCCACCGCGAGCGGCACGACGTAGTCCGACTGCGCGAGCAGCTCATCCAGCGGCGCCTGCTCGACGTCCTTCACGTAGGGGTCGTTCACCAGCACGCGCATGCCGAGCGCCTGCGCCACGCGCGCCAGTTCGCGCCCGATGGCGCCGTAGCCGATGATGCCCAGGGTGCTCGCGCGCAGCTCGCGCCCCATGCGCGCCGGCGGCACGCGCCCCGCGTGGTATTCGGCTGCCGAGCGCGAGATGCCGCGGGACAGGTCCACCAGCAGGCCGACCACCAGTTCGCTCACCGCCGGCACGAAGCCGGCGCTCGCCTGCGTCACCAGCACGCCCGCCCTGCTCGCGGCGGCGACGTCGATATTGCGGATGTCCACTGCGCAGCGCAGGAACGCCACCAACCCGGGCAGCCGCTCGAACAGCGCCGCCGGCGCGGGCGACTGGCGATAGGACACGACGAGTTCGCAGCCGGCCGCGGCGGCGATCAGCGCCTCGCCCTCGAGCGCTCCACTGCCCAAGTGCAGCTTCACTTCGCCGAGCGCCTGCAGGCCGGCGAGCGACCGCCCGCCGTAGTACTGCGCGAGCGCTTCGGGGGAATGGGTCAGGAGAATGCGAACCACGGCGAAGCAGTATAGCGATTGCCTGCGCCGCGCAGCTGTGCTACTTAGTGTCGCGCCGATGACCCGCCTGCGCTTCGTCCTCGCTTTGCTCGCTTTGCTCGCCACGGGCGTCGCCATGGCGCAGGGCGCGCCTGCGGACAAGGCCGCAGCGCCCGTGGTGCTGTACGCCACCTCCTGGTGCCCCTACTGCGCCAAGGCGCGCGCCCATTTCGCGAGGAAAGGCGTCGCCTACGTCGAGGTCGACATCGAGAAGTCGGCCGCCGCGCACGCCGAATTCAGGCGCCTCGGCGGCAGGGGCGTCCCGCTGATCCTCGTGGGCTCGGAGAAGATGAGCGGCTACAGCGAACGGGGGCTCGACGCGCTGCTCGCGCGCGCGGGGTACTGAAAATGAGCGACTGGCAGCCTAGTCAGCGCTACCCCGATGCGTCGGTGAAGGACATCGACGCCTCTTTCGCCCGCTACCGGCTGCCGCTCGCCAAGGTCGAGCGCCTCGCCACCGGCATCACGCGCTGGGCCGAGGGCCCGGTGTGGATGGGCGACACGCGCTGCCTGCTTTGGAGCGACGTGCCGGGCAACTGCATGTGGCGCTGGAACGAGGAAACCGGCGCGGCAAGCGTGTTCCGCAAACCCTCGGGCTACGCCAACGGCAACACGCGCGACCGGCAGGGACGCCTGCTCACTTGCGAACACGGCGGGCGCAGGGTCGCGCGCACGGAGCCCGACGGGCGCCTCGTGACGCTCGCCGAGCGCTTCGAGGGCAAGCGGCTGAATTCGCCCAACGACATCGTGAGCAAGTCCGACGGCTCGATCTGGTTCACCGACCCCAGTTTCGGCATCCTCGGCTGGTACGAGGGCGCCAAGGCCGAACCCGAGCTGCCGACCCACGTTTATCGCATCGATCCTTCCGGGACGTTGAGCGTCGTGGCGGAAGGCATCAACCAGCCCAACGGCCTGGCTTTTTCTCCCGACGAATCGCTGCTGTACATCGTCGAATCGCGCTCGGTGCCGCGCAGGATCCTCGCCTGCGACGTGGTGGGCGGAAAAACGCTGTCCAACCGGCGCGTGCTGATCGACGCCGGCCCGAAGGGAACGCCGGACGGCTTCCGCGTGGACCTCGACGGCAACCTGTGGTGCGGCTGGGGCATGGGCGAGGAAGGGCTGGACGGCGTGCACGTGTTCAACGCGGGCGGCAAGCTGATCGGGCGCATCGACCTGCCCGAGCGCTGCGCCAACCTGTGCTTTGGCGGCGTGCACCGCAACCGACTGTTCATGGCGGCGAGCACCTCGCTGTATTCCCTCTACGTCAACACCCAAGGCGTACCCTACTAAATGGGGACAGACCCTATTTTTCTCAAATGAGAAAAATAGGGTCTGTCCCCATTTAAAGTTCTATGACGCCTTTGCCGGAGGACTGCCGGTCGAACACGCGGTAGGCTTCCTGCACCTGGTCGAGTTTCCAGCGGTGGGTAAAGATCTTCTCCAGCGCGATCTTGTTGTCCGCCACGTAGCGCGCGCACTCCGCCTGCCCCATGGCGCTGAAGGTCCAGGAGCCGATGAGGGTGAGCTGCTTGCGCAGCATGTCGCGCGACACGTCGAGGGTCACCTCGCCGCCCTCGCCCACGAAACACACCGTGCCCCAGGTTTTTGCCGAGCGCACCGCGGCGAGCCGCGCCGCAGCCACGCCCGTGCAATCGAGCGCCAGGTCCACGCCTTCGCCGCGCGTGAGTTCCTTCAGGACCTTCTCGGCGTCCTGCTTCGAGGCATCCACGACTGCATCCGCGCCGAACTGCTTCGCCAGCGCCAGCCGTTCCGCGTTGGCCTCCACCGCGATCACGCGCGCGCCCATCTTCGCGCCGAGCAGCGTCGCGCTGATGCCGACCGGCCCCTGGCCGAACACCGCCAGCGTAGAGCCGCCGGCGAGTTTCATGCGGCGCAGGGCGCCGTAGGCCGTGCCCGTGCCGCAGGCCACTGCCGCCCCTTCGGCGAAGGAGAGTTCGTCGGGCAGCGGCACCAGCGTGCGCGCCGGCACCTTGAGGTATTCCGCGTGCCCGCCGTTGCCGGTCACGCCGTAGACCACGATGCCCTCGCGGCACAGTTGCGACCAACCGACGCGGCAATGCCGGCACACGCCGCAGCCAGCGTAGTGGTGGTCCATCACGCGCTGCCCGATGGGCGCCTCGCGCTCGGACACGCCCGCGCCGCGCGCCACCACCTCGCCGCAGGGCTCGTGCCCCGCGATGAAGGGCTCTGCGTCGGCGCTGAAGCCGAGGGACTTCTGCGCCTCGCCGGGCGGCGAGCGGTAGAACTTCAAGTCGCTGCCGCACATGCCCGAGGCGCGCATGCGCACCACCACCTCGCCCGGGCCGGGCGCGGGGTCGGGGAAGTTGCGGATCTCGATTTTCCGGTTGCCGAGGAACACTGCGCCGCGCATGTCAGGTTCTCCTGTGCCGTTCCTTGCAGGTGGCCAGCACTTGGTCCGGGTCGCGCTGCCACCAGTCGAGTTTCGAGAAGATCTCCACTTCGTGGAAACCCGAGTAGCCGGCGCGCTCGACCATGCCGCGGATCCTGGGCAGGTCGATCACGCCGTCGCCTATCATGCCGCGGTCGTTCAAGAGATCCCTCGTGGGCACCAGCCAGTCGCTGATGTGGTACGCCAGCACGCGCTTTCCCCCTGCGCGCGCGACCTGGCTCTCGAGCTTGGGATCCCACCAGACGTGGTAGACGTCCACCGCGACGCCGATGCCGTTGCCCAGCTGGTCGCAGATATCCAGCGCCTGTTCGAGGGTGTTGACGCACGCGCGCTCCGCCGCCTGCATCGGGTGCAGCGGCTCGATGGCGAGCGGCACGCCGGCCCGCCTCGCTTCCGGGAGGATCGCGGCGATGCCCTCCTTCACCCTTTCCCGGGAACCCGGGAGATCCCTGGAACCCGGCAACAGCCCTCCCACCACGAGGACCAGGCACTGGGCGCCCAACGCATGCGCCTCCTCGATCGCGCGCCGGTTGTCGTCGCGCCAGTCCCGCGCCGTGAAGAAGCCTCCGCGGCACAGGCCCGTGACGGTCAAGCCGTTGGCCTTGATCGCCCGCGCCGCCTCCTTCACCCCCATCGCCGCCAACTGATCGCGCCAGGGCGCGATGCCGCGGATGCCGTGGCGCGCGCAGCCCTCGATCGCCTGCGCCAGGCCCCACTTTTCGCGGGTCGTCGCCGTGTTGAGCGACAGCCGGGAAGGATCAGGCGGACTCACTTCAGCAGTTCCGGCGCGATCAGCCTGGGCAGCAGCAGCGGGATGTCGGGGAACAGGATGATCGCCGCCAGCATCAGCAGCATCGGCACCAGCATGATCAGCGTGTCCTTGAGCGCGAACTTGAGCGGCACCTTGGCCACCGCGCAGGAAATCATCAGGCACAGCCCGTAGGGCGGCGTTACCAGGCCGAAGGCGAGCGAAACGATGCCGATGATGGCGAAGTGGATCGGATGCATGTGCACCGACTCCGCCAGCGGCTGCAGGATGGTGCCGACGATGATGATCGCCGGGATCGCATCGAGGAAGCAGCCCACCACCAGGAACACGAAGGCGATGAAGAATCCCACCCCGGTGATGCCCATGCCCCAGGTGCTCACGTTTTCCAGCAGCGCCTTGGGAATCTGGTAGTAGGCGAGCAGCCAGCCGAAGGCGGAAGCCGTGCCGACGCAGAACAGCGCCACGGCAGAGAGCTTGCCGGTTTCCGACAACGCCTGGTAGAGCTGCTTCATGTCCATCTCGCGGTACACGAAGATCGACAGCCCGGCCGCGTACAGCACGGCGATCGCCGCCGACTCGGTGGCGGTGAACCAGCCGAGCAGGATGCCGCCGACGATGATGAACGGCGTGAACAGGGCCGGCAGCGAATCCCAGGCGGAGCGGAAGAACTCCTTCAGCGTCGCGCGCGGATACACCGGGTACTTGTAGATCTTGGCGTACACGTGCACCGTCGCCATCTGCGCCGCGGCGATCAGCAGGCCAGGCAGGATGCCGGCGAGGTACATGGCGCCGATCGAGGTCGAGATCACGCCGCCCCAGACGATCATCAGGATCGAGGGCGGGATGATCACCGCCAGCACCGCCGACACCGCGGTGATGGCGATCGAGAACGACAGGCCATAGCCCTCCTTCACTTGCGCCTCGATGAAGATCTTCGACTGGCTGGCCGCGTCCGCGGTGGAGGAGCCCGAAATGCCGGCGAAGAACACCGACAGCAGCACGTTGATCTGCGCCAGCGCGCCCGGGAAGTTGCCCACCATGGTGCGCGACAGCCGCACCATGCGGTCGGTGATGCCGCCGATGTTCATCAGGTTGGCCGTCAGCAGGAAGAACGGCACCGCCAGCAGGATGAACGAGTTGTAGGCCTTGAAGGTCTCGTTGAACAGCATCATCGGCGACAGGCGCGGCTCGACGAGCAGGATCGGCAGGCAGGCCAGTCCGAGCGAGAAGGCCACCGGCACGCGCGCCACCAGCAGCGCGAAGAACGCGCCGAACAGCACCAGCGCCGCCATCGCGGGCGACAGCGCTGCGGAAGTCACGCGGCGGGCTTCCCGGAGAGGATGCGGAAATTGGCGACGAACGATTCACCCAGGAACAGCACCCAGCTGAGGCCCGCGACCGGCCAGGCGGCGAAGATGTAGACCATCGGCAGCTCGGCCAGCTCGGAGCTCTGGTCCCAGCCGAAGCGCACGAATTCGATGCCCCACCAGACGAACACCAGCGCGAACACCAGCACGAACAGGTTGGACACCAGGCGCAGCATCGCCGCGGGCCTGGGCGCGAGGTCGGGCCAGACGTCGACCTCGAAGTGCGTACCCTCGCGCACGCCGATCATCGCGCCCAGCATCACCATCCAGATGAACAGGAACCGGCTGAGCTCCTCGGTCCAGATCCACGACGGGATCAGGTCCGTGTAGCGCGAGATGATCTGCAACGTGACGGGGACGATCAGGACCGCGACCGTCCCCACCATCAGCCAGCTCAGCAGCCGATGGACCCAGCCGATGAAGCGCTTCACTTGATGGCGTTGATCTTCGCGAGGATCTGGTCGGCGCCGATTTCCTTGGCGTACTCGCGCATCACCGGATCGACCAGCTTTTTCATCTGCGCGCGGTCGGTGAACGGGATGCGCTTCAACTTGCCGGCCTTCTCCAGCGCCACCAGCTTCTGCTCATCCTCGGAGGATTCCACCTTGCGGCCGTAGGCGCCGGCTTCCTTGCCCGCCTTCAGGATCGCCGCCTGCAGCGCCTTGTCCAGCTTGGCGAAAGTCTTGCCGGAGAAGCAGATCGGCCGGATGGTGATGGCGTGCTGGGTGATCGAGAGGTTCGGCCCCACCTCGTAGAACTTCATCTGCTCGACGCCCGCCGCCTCGTTCTCCCCGGCCTCGATGACGTGGTTCTGAATCGCGTTGTAGACCTCGTTGTAGGCGATCACCGTCGGCGCCATGCCGACCGCGGCAAAGGTCTTCGACCAGATCGGCGCGCCCTGCACGCGCACCTTGAGGCCCTTCATCTCCTTGAGGTTGCGCACCGGCTTGTTGACGAAGATGTTGCGCGTGCCGCCGCCGGCGTAGCCGATCAGCATCACGTCGGCCTTCTGCGCGATCTCGTCGGCCACCGGCTTCAACACGTCCGCGTCGAGCACCTTGTTCCAGTGCTTCAGGTCGCGGAACAGAAACGGCGCGTCGATGAACGGCGCCGCTTTGGAGAAGGTGGACATGTGCGCCGGCGAGACGATGCCGTAGTCGACCGCCTTGCCCTGGTTCATGTAGGCGAAATAGTCCTTCTCCAGGCCGAGCTCGGAGTTCTTGTGCAGCACGAAGTTCACCGGCTTGCCGTAGTACTTCTTGGTCAGCTCCTCGAACCGGACCAGCGCCTTGGTGAAGGCATGGTCGTCGTTGAATTGCACCGCGCCGTGCAGCGTGATGGTCTGCGCCGACGCCGGCAGGGCGAAGGCCGCGGCGACGGCGGCCAGGAACAGTCTGCGTTTCATGGGGTCCTCTCCTCTTTGACGGTAATGCGCCACAGGGTGCGCGGATCTTCTGGATCGGTCAGCGTCGCCGAGTGCAGCAGCGAGGCATTGTCCCAGATAACCAGGTCGCCGACGGCGTATTTCAGGCGCAGCTGGTACTTTGCCTGCGTGGCGTGGCGCTTGAGCTCGTCGAGCAGCGCGTGGGACTCATCCCGCGGCATGCCCTCGATGCCGAAGGAACTGCCCGACACCGCGTACAGCGCCTTGCGCCCGGTCACCGGGTGGCGGCGCACGATGCGGTGCCGTACCCAGGCGAGCTTGCCTTCCTGCTCTCCGGTCAGCACCGAGGCCACGGTGCGCGAGGAC
>JBGPPD010000133.1:0-8162 GCA_041488375.1 Gammaproteobacteria bacterium
ATGTCGTCGCGCCGCATCTCCAGCATGTGGAAGCGCGAGCGCACCACCAGGTCGCCGTTCTTCGCCGCCTTGTCGATGACCACGTTCGACACCACGTGGTTGGTGCCCCACTGCGGGCGCTGCGACCAGGCATCCGGATGCAGCACGCGCTTCATGCGCACCGTCATCAGGTTCCTGTCCTCGGCGAAGATCGCCGGCTGCCCGTCCCAGGTCTTGTAGCTGGCGTCCGGCGGCATCCAGTAGATGCCATCCGGGGTGAAGAGGTCGATCCAGTCCTGCCACTTCTTCGAGTCGAGCAGGTCCGCCTGCCGGTAGAGGAACTGCTCGGCCTCGTGCTGGTGCCTGGCGCTCACCTTGCGTTCCCCATGAATTGCGCCCAGGCCTTCATCTGGTTGCGCATCGGTGCTTCCGAGGTTCCCATGTTGGGCCCGGTCTCGACCACGCCGCCCTTTTCCAGGTCGCGGCCGTGGAAGCGGCCGAAGCTCACCCAGTCGCCGCCGTCCGAGGCGAGCCCCTGCTGGCACTTCCAGAAGTTCTCCAGGTCGTCGGCGTTGATCAGCGTCGCCGGCGAGTTGACGAGGTTGTAATAGGCGAGCGAGCGCCGGTAGATCGGCTCGGGGGCGCCCTTCAGGCGGAAATGCCAGATCTCGGTCAGCGTCTTGTCCACGCCCAGCGGCCGCACTGCGCGCAGCTGCTGCAGCGGCGACTGCACCGACAGGCCCGGGTAGATCAGCACGTGGTGGATGTTGACGCCGAGGATCTCCTCCGTGCGGGCCTTGCCGTAGGCCTTGTGCATCACCTTCTCGTAGGCGAGCGTGTCCGGGTCCTTCGGCCGCAGGCCCATGTAGCCGGTGAGGATGCAGTGGCCGTGGGGATAGTTGAGCGTCTGGAAGTTGTCCCACTTATCAATAGTGACCGTGGCGAACGCCGACAGCATGTGGTAGGAGAGCGGCGCCTTGCCGGTCTTCTTCGCGATGTCCTTTTCCACCTCGTGCGCGGCGCGGCCGGTGGACTGGTGCACCACCGACGGATGCAGCGCGTCGAGCTGGTTCTCGAGGAAGATCTTCCAGTTGGAGTGCTGGATGACGCGGAAGCAGTTTGGCACCACCTCGACCTCGCCTTGCGGGGCGCGATCGCACATGTCGTCGAAGGCGATGCGGGATTCGCCGAGGAACTCCTTCAGCGTCGGGCCGTCGGCGGCGAGGCTGGCGAAGACGAAGCCGCGATAGCTCTCCACTCGCGCGGCCTTCTTCATGCTGCAGTCCGGATTGTCCTTGCCGTAGCGTGTGCCGGCGTAGCCCGATTCCATCATCGGGATGCTGCGCAGCTTGCCGTCGTGCTGGAAGGTCCAGGCGTGGTAGGAGCAGCGGAAGAACTCGCCGGTATTGCCGTGGCGGTCGCCGCAGATCATGTTGCCGCGGTGCGGGCAGCGGTTGTAGAGCACGTTCACCTTGCCGTCCTTGCCGCGTGTCATCAGCATCGGCTGGCGCCCGACCTGCACCGTGGTGTAGTCGCCGGCCTTCGGCACCTGCGACTGGTGGCCGCAATAGATCCAGACCTTCTCGTGGATGCGCTCCATCTCCAGGTCGAAAATGTGCTGGTCGGTGTAGACCTCTTTCCTCACGCGGTCGGGCTCGACCAGCTTGGACAGATCGGCAATGCGCTCCTGCAGCATGGGGCGTTCTCCTGGAGGCGAAACGTGGGGAATTCTAACGCCCCCTCCCGGGTAAGATGGGCCATGCATTTCGCATGCGACGTGCTGGTCGCGGGTTCGGGCGCGGGCGGCCTCGCCGCGGCGGTCACCGCGCGCCAGGCGGGTCTCGAGGTGCTGGTCGCCGAAAAAGAACCCTGGTTCGGCGGCACCACCGCGCTCTCCGGCGGCTGGCTGTGGATCCCCAACCACCCGATGCAGAAGGAGATCGGGGTCGCCGATTCGATGGAGGACGCGGTGACCTACCTCCTGCACGAGGCGGGGGAGAAGTACGACCCGGAGCGCGTCAACGCCTTCCTCACCGCGGGGCCGCGCATGGTCGAGTTCTTCACGCGCGAGACCGCGGTGCGGTTCGACCCTTCGGCGAGGTTTTCCGACTACCACCCCGATGCGCCGGGCGGCCGGCCGGGCGGGCGCTCGATCGTGGCGCGCGCCTACGACGGGCGCGAGCTCGGCCGGATGCTCAAGAGGCTGCGCCCGCCGCTGCCCGAGCTGACGGTGTTCGGCATCATGATCGGCTCCGGGGTGGAACTGGTGCATTTCATGCGCTGGTCGAAATCGTTTGCCTCCGCGGCATTCGTCGCGCGGCGGCTGCTCGGCCATGGCATCGCCACCTTGTTCCACGGCCGCGGCGTGCGGCTCACCAACGGCAATGCGCTCGCGGGGCGGCTGCTCAAGTCGGCGCTGGACGCGGGCGTGCAGCTCTGGAGCGGGGCTCCCGTGAAGGAACTGGTGCGCGACGGCGGCGCGGTGGTCGGCGCGCTCGTGGAGCGCGAGGGCAAGCGGGTGCAGGTGCGCGCCCGCAAGGGCGTGGTCCTCGCCTGCGGCGGTTTCCCGCAGGACGCGGAGCGCAGGCAGCGGCTGTTCCGGCACCAGGCGCATTTCTCCCCGGCGCCGCCGGGAAACACGGGGGATGGGCTGCGGCTGGCGCAGGCGACCGGCGCCAGGCTGGACGAATCCCTGCCCAACGCGGCCGCCTGGGTGCCGGTGTCGCGCGTGCCGCGGCACGACGGTTCCTTCGGCCTGTTTCCGCATTTCATCGATCGGGCGAAACCCGGCGTGATCGCCGTGACCAGGCAGGGCGTGCGCTTCGTCAACGAGGGAAATTCGTATCACGACTTCGTGCAGGCGCTGCTGACAACCGGCGAGACCCACGCCTGGCTCGTCACCGACCATCGCGCCATCCGCGCCTACGGCCTGGGCTTCGTGAAACCCAGGCCCTTGCCGCTGGGTCCGCACCTGAAATCTGGCTACTTGACGCAGGCGAGTTCCATTCGGGAATTGGCCGAGAAGTCGGCGATTGATTTGACGTTGGAGCAGTCCGTCGCGCGGTACAACGAACACGCGAAATCGGGGTCTGACCCCGATTTTGCCAAGGGCTGCAATGCCTACAACCGCTTCTACGGCGATCCGGATATCCAGCCCAATCCCTGTGTGGCGCCGCTCGCGCAGCCGCCGTTTTACGCGGTGCGGGTGGAGATCGGCGACCTCGGCACCTTTGCCGGCATCGCCACCAACGGCAACGCCCAGGTGCTCGATGAGCTGAAGCGCCCGATTCGCGGCCTGTACGCCGCTGGCAATGATGCGCTCTCCATCATGGGCGGCAACTATCCGGGGCCGGGCATCACGCTCGGGCCTGCCATGACTTTCGGCTGGATCGCCGGCCGCCACCTCGCAGGGATCCCATGAACACCGCCTTCTGGTCCGCCACCAAGCTGATGCAGGCGCTGCGCGCGAAGAAGCTGAGCGCGCTCGAACTGTTCGACCTCTACGCCGCGCGCGTGCGCCAGCACAACCGCGCGCTGAACGCGCTGTGCGTGATGGACCTCGACGCGGGCCGCAAGGCGGCGCGCGCTGCCGACCGCGCCAGGGGCAGGAAAGGCCCGCTGCATGGGCTGCCGATGACGGTGAAGGAGTCCTACAACGTCGCCGGCTGGCCGACCACCTGGGGCATGCCGGAAAACAAGGACAACATCGCCAAGAAGGACGCACTGGCGGTCGAGCGCCTCAAGCGCGCGGGCGCCATCGTCTTCGGCAAGACCAACGTGCCGGTGCTGCTGGCGGACTGGCAGAGTTACAACCCGATTTACGGCACCACCAACAATCCCTGGGACCTGTTGCGCACCCCGGGCGGCTCCTCCGGCGGCTCGGCCGCGGCGCTTGCCGCGGGCCTCACCGGCCTGGAAATGGGCAGCGACATCGGCGCCTCGATCCGCAATCCGGCGCACTACTGCGGCGTCTACGGCCACAAACCGACCTGGGGCATCTGCTCGACCAGGGGGCATGCGCTGCCCGGCGTGGTGCTGCCCGTGGACATCACGGCGATCGGGCCTCTCGGCCGCAGCGCCGATGACCTGGCGCTGGCGCTCGGCATCACCGCCGGCCCGGACGAGGTCGATGCGGGCGGCTGGAAGCTCGCGCTCGAAAGACCGAAGCTCACCTCGTTCCGCAAGCTGCGCGTGGCGGTGATGCCCTCGCATCCCACCGCGGAAGTCGACTCGAGCGTCTCCGGCGCGATCCAGCGCCTGGCGAACGCGCTGGCGAGAAAGGGCGCCAAGGTTTCCGACCAGGCGCGGCCGGCCTTCGATCCGGACGAGGCGCACCGCGTCTTCATCGCGCTGCTGCGCGCGGCGACCGCGGCCCGCCAGTTGCCGCAACACGCCGCACTGTGGGAGGAACTGTCGCAGAAGCGTCCCAAGGAGGACATGAGCTACGAGGCGCAGGCCGCGCGCGCCAATGTCATGCGCCACAAGGAGTGGATCGGCTGGTCGAATCGCCGCCACCAGATGCGCCTGCTGTGGGCCGAGTTCTTCAAGCAGTGGGACGTGCTGCTGTGCCCGGCGGCGGCGACGCCGGCCTTCCCGCAGAACCAGAAGGGCGAGCGCTGGGAGCGCATGATCGACGTGAACGGCAAACCGCAGCCCTCGACCACGCAGATGTTCTGGGCGGGCTATTCGGGCATGTGCTATCTGCCTTCGACCATCGCGCCGATCGAGCTCTCCGGCGGGAAGCTGCCGGTGGGGGTGCAGATCGTGGCGCCGCAATACGGCGACTACCGCAGCATCGCGGTGGCGCGGCTGATCGAACGCGAATACTTCGGCTTCACGCCGCCGCCGGGCTACGACTAGAGCGCGGCGTAGTGCTGCGCCATGCGCGCGCGCTGCGCCCCGTCGGGTAGCGCGCCCATGCCGGCGGCCAGGTTGTCCGCCATGTGCTCCGGCCTGCCGGTGCCGGGAATAGTGCAGGTGACCGCCGGGTGCGACACGATCCATTTCAAGAAGTACTGCGCCCAGCTGGCGACGCCCAGTTCCGCCGCCCACGGCGGCAACGGCTTGCCGCGCACGCGCCGGAACATCGCGCCTTCGGCGAAGGGACGGTTGGCGATCACCGCCACGCCGAGTTGCTGCGCCAGCGGCAGCAGGCGCCGTTCCGACTCGCTCTCGGCGAGCGAATAGTTGATCTGCAGGAAGTCGTACTGCTTCGTCTTCAGCCACCGCTCCACCTCGGCATAGGCGGAGGAGGTGTAGTGCGTGATGCCGAGGTAGCGCACGCGCTTCTGCGCCTTCCACTCGCGCAGCGTCTTCGTGTGGACCTCCACGTCCAGCAGGTTGTGCACCTGCAGCAGGTCCATGCGCCCGGCGTGCATGCGCTCGATCGAGCGCTGCATCTCGCGCAGGCCTTCCTCGCGGCCGCGCGTCCACACCTTGGTGGCCATGAACAGCGGCTCGCAGATGCCCAGTTCGGCGCAGGCGTCGCCCACCACCGATTCGCTCGAGCCGTACATCGGCGAGGAATCCACCACGCGGCCGCCGCCGGCGAAGAACAGGCGCAGCACTTCCTTCAGCGGCGCACGCGCCGCCTTGTCGGCTCCCACGTCGAAGGTCTGCCAGGTGCCGATGCCGATCACCGGCAGCGCTTCGCCGCTCGACGGAATCGCGCGCGTCGCCATGCGTTCCCTGCCGGACGCGTTGCCCATCAGCGCAACGGCGCCGAGGGCGCCGAGCGTGCGCAGCGTGGCGCGCCGGTCCTGGTCCATGCGCCCATTCTAGTAAAGTCGGTCCTCGCATGAACGAGGCCCGATGACCGGCGACCTTGAAACCAAACTGCAGCGATGGCTCGCGCGGGTGGTGGCGGTGCGCCCGGGGGAGACCCGCGCGCTGCTCTGGTCGTTCGCATATTTCTTCTGCCTGCTCGCCGGATACTACGTGCTGCGGCCGCTGCGCGACGAGATGGGCGTCGCCGGCGGCGTGCGCAACCTGCAATGGCTGTTCACCGCCACCTTCCTCACCATGCTGGCCGCGGTGCCGGTCTACGGCGCCGTGGTGGCGCGCCTGCCGCGCAAGCGCTTCGTGCCGATTGTGTATCATTTTTTCGCCGCCAACATCGCCGTCTTCTGGCTGCTGCTGACGCTCGATGTCGAGCGCCTGATCGTGGCGCGCGTGTTCTTCGTCTGGATCAGCGTGTTCAACCTGTTCGCGGTCTCGGTGTTCTGGTCGTTGCTGGCCGACCTGTTCGCCGCCGAGCAGGGCAAGCGCCTGTTCGGCTTCATCGCCGCGGGCGGGACAGCGGGCGCGCTGGCCGGCCCCGCGCTCACGGTCTGGCTCGCGGTGCCGATCGGTCCGGCAAACCTGCTGCTGGTGGCGGCGCTGCTGCTGGAATTGGCCGTCCTGTGCGTGCTGCGCCTGGAACGCGCCGCCGGCAACGCAGTTCCCAAGGCCGCGCAGAAAATCGGCGGAGGCTGGCTCGATGGCATCGCGATGGTCCTGCGCTCGCCTTACCTCGCCGGCATCGCGTTGTGGGTGATGCTGCTTTCCATCGCCGGGACCTTCCTGTACTTCCAGCAGGCGAACCTCGTTGCCGCCGCGTCGGACGACCCCGCGGTGCGCACCCGGCTGTTCGCCGCCATCGACCTCGCGGTCGGGGTGCTCACGGTCGGCGTCCAGTTCTTCGCCACCGGCAAGCTGATCGAGCGTTTCGGCGTCGGCGCCGCAGCCGCCTTGCTGCCGCTGGTGTTCGCGGCCGGCTTCGCGGCGCTTGCTGCGATGCCGGCGCTCGCCGTGGTGATTGCCTTCCAGGCGCTGCAGCGCACCGCCAATTTCGCGATCTCCAACCCGGCCCGCGAGGTGCTGTTCACCGTGCTGGCGCGCGAGGAGAAATACAAGGCGAAGAACGTGATCGACCTGGTGGTGTTCCGCGGCAGCGACGCGCTGGGCGGCTGGCTGTTCGCGGCGCTGCGCGGGCTCGGCATGGAGCTGCGCTTGATTTCCCTGGCGGCGATTCCGCTCGCCGCCGTCTGGCTCGCCCTGGCGCTGGCGCTCGGGCGCGCGCAGGAGCGCCGCGCCGCGCGCCCGGCGAGCGGCTCAGGAGGCGATGCCGAGGACCTTGCGTAACTCGCGCGCGGTGAGCGCCCGCCCGAACACCGGCGTGCCGACGTCGAATTCCTTCGCGCGCGCGAGCCCGCCGACCACCACCGGCTCGAAGCCCGCGTCCTGCACCAGGCCGATCGCCACTTGCAGCGCCCCCTGGTCGTCGGCGGCGAGCGGGATCGCCAGGCGCTCACCCGCGCGGTGCGCCTCGGTGCGCATGGAGGTCCAGCCGACGCAGTTGAAGGCGCGAACCAGGCGCGTGCCCGGCAGCAGCTCTGCCGAGGCGACGCCGGTCCCCTTGTTGCGCATTTCCACCGCCATGGCGCCGTCGCGGTTCTCGATCGGATTGCAGGTATCGAGCACGATCTTGCCCTTCAATTCGGCGGCGTAGTCGCGGCCGATCTGCGGCAGCGCGGCGTAGGGCACCGAGACCAGGACTGCTGCGCCGAACGCCGCGGCTTGCTGAGGCGTGCCGGCCCGCGCGCGCGGGCCGAGCTTGAGATTCGCGAGCAGCGCGTTGACCTCGTCGATGCTCTTCGCGGAAAACACCACCTCGTGCCCGGCCTTGACCCAGAGCTCGCCGATGGTGCCGCCCACGCGGCCCGAGCCGATGACGCCGATCCTCATAGGCGCCGCGGCCAGGCCCGAGGCGCGGCCCAAGCCCGCGAGCAGTGCGGCGGCAGAGGTTGCGGCGAGCAGAGTGCGTCGCTTCGGGTTCATGGGTTTGCCTCCATGCGCATACGCTATAGTAGCCGAGGCGTTGCATCGCCAAAGGGGGGAGCACGATGAGCATCGGTGGCTGGGTCATCCTCGCGGTCGTCGTGGCACTCGCGGCCTGGGCGATCGCGATCTACAACCGGCTGGTGACGCTGCGCAACCGTTTCAAGAACGCGTACGCGCAGATCGACGTGCAGTTGAAGCGCCGCTACGACCTGATCCCGAACCTGGTGGAGGCGGCCAAGGGCTACCTCGCGCACGAGCGCCAGACGCTCGAAGCGGTGATCGCGGCGCGCGGCGCGGCGGTGAACGCGTCGCAGCGCGCGGCGGCGACGCCGGGAGACCCCGCCGCGATGACCGGCCTGGCG
>JBGPPD010000134.1:0-8125 GCA_041488375.1 Gammaproteobacteria bacterium
GTCTGGTTAGAATCGCGCTCCCCATGACCCTCGCCTGGATCGTGCTGGCGAGCATTGCCGGCGGCGTGCTGTCGGTGTGCGCCGCCGCCTTCGCGCTGGTGCTGCGCGCCGCCTGGGTGCCGACGCTGGTGTCCTTCGCCATCGGCACGCTGCTCGGCGCGGCGTTCCTCGAAGTGGTGCCGCACGCCTTCGAGTCGGGAGACGCGCACCAGGCGGCCGTCGCGATCCTCGGCGGCATCCTGGGCTTCTTCCTGCTGGAGAAGCTGCTGCTTTGGCGCCACTCGCACGACCATGGGGAGGACGTCGAGGCGATCCACCAGCACGAGCATGGGCGCGCCGGCCTGCTGATCGTGGTCGGCGACACCGTGCACAACTTCGTCGACGGCCTGCTGATCGCGGCGGCCTTCCTGCAGAGCCCGCAGCTGGGCGCGGTCACCTCGATCGCCATCGTGGCGCACGAGATCCCGCAGGAGGTGGGCGACTTCCTGGTGCTGCTGCACTCGGGCTATTCGCGCACCAAGGCGTTCGTGCTGAACATCCTGTCCTCGCTGGGCAGCGTGGCGGGCGGGGTCATCGGCTACTACGCGCTGCAGGGCGCCGAGTCCTGGCAGCCGACGCTGCTCGGCATCGTCGCGGCGAGCATGATCTACGTCGCGGTCGCCGACCTGATTCCGGGCCTGCACAAGCGGCCGGAACTGCGCGCCACCGCCGCGCAGGCGGTGCTGATCGCGGCGGGCGTCGCGGTGATCGTGCTGGCCAGGTTTCTCGTCGGCCACGGCGGCTGAAAATCGCCCCGGGGGGTGTTTGACCGGCCAGTTTGTGCGGCGCAAAATACCCGCCCTTGAATGCCCCCCAGTCCCCCGAAGCATTCGTCGCGTCCATCGCGCAGGCCGGCAACGACATGGCAAAAAACTGGCTGCGCATGGCGGCCAGCGCGCCGGGCCAGCCGCTGCCCCCGGACTACCTCGCGCGCCTGGGCGGCGACGCCAAGCGCGTCGGCGCCCTGCAGGCAGCCTACGCCGAGAAGCAGATGAAGCTATGGCAGGCGCTCGCCGCCGGCCGGCCTGCCGAGGCGCAAGTGCGGCCCGAGCCCGGCGACCGCCGCTTCGCGGCGCAGGAGTGGCGCGACAACCCGTACTACAACTACCTGAAGCAGTCCTACCTGCTGGCCGGGGAATTCCTCGCGCAGCTGGTCGAGGGCGCCGAACTCGAAGGCCAGGCCAAGGAGCGGATGCGTTTCACCGTGAAGCAATGGGTGGACGCGATGAGCCCGGCGAATTTCGCGGCCACCAACCCGGAGGTCCTGCGCCAGATGCAGCAGACGCACGGGGAGAGCCTCGCGCGCGGACTGGCCAACCTGTTCGCCGACGCGGGCAAGGGCCACATCAGCCAGACGGACGAGAGCGCGTTCGAGGTCGGGCGCAACCTGGCGACCACCCCGGGCACGGTGGTGCTGGAGAACGACCTGATGCAGTTGATCCAGTACGCGCCGTCGACTGCGCAAGTCGCCAGGCGCCCGCTGGTGATGGTGCCGCCCTGCATCAACAAGTACTACATCCTCGACCTGCAGCCGGAGAATTCCTTCGTGCGCTACGCGCTCGAGCAGGGGCATACGGTGTTCATGCTGTCCTGGCGCAACGTCGGTCCGGAGCAGGGCTCGCGCACCTGGGACGACTATCTCGGGATGGGCGTGCTCGAAGCGCTGCGCACCGCGCGCGACATCGCCGGCAGCGATCGCGTCAATGCCCTGGGTTTCTGCGTCGGCGGCACGCTGCTCGGCGCGGCGCTGGCGGTGCTCGCGGCCAAAGGCGAGGACCTGGTGGAAAGCGTCACCCTGCTCGCCACCATGCTGGATTTCTCCGACACCGGGCAGATCGGCCTGTTCGTGGATGAGGCGAGCGTGGCGCAGCGCGAAGCCACGCTGGGGCGCGGCGGCATCCTGCCCGGCGCGGAACTGGCGACGGTATTTTCCAGCCTGCGCGCCAACGACCTGATCTGGCCCTACGTGGTGAACAACTACCTGCTGGGCGAAAAGCCCGCCGCCTTCGACCTGCTGTACTGGAACGCGGACAGCACCAACCTGCCGGGCCCGATGTACTGCTACTACCTGCGCAATACCTACCTCGAGAACAAGCTGCGCCTGCCGGGCGCGCTCAGCAACCTCGGCGTGCCGGTGGACCTGGGCAAGGTGGACCGGCCGAGCTTCATCGTCGCCACGCGCGAGGACCACATCGTGCCCTGGCGCTCGGCCTACCGCTCGCTCGGGCTGCTCGGGGGCGAGAAGACCTTCGTGCTGGGCGCGAGCGGGCACGTCGCCGGCGTGATCAACCCGGCGTCGAAGAACCGGCGCAGCTATTGGACGGGCGCGCGGCATCCGCAGGATCCGGAAGCCTGGCTGGAGCACGCAGCCGAGCACGCGGGCAGCTGGTGGCCGCAATGGGCCGGCTGGCTCGGGCAGTACGGCGGCGGCAAGCGCAAGGCGCCGAAGAAAGAGGGCGATGCCCGGCACAAGGCGATCGAGCCGGCACCCGGCCGCTACGTCAGACAGAAAGCAAGCTAGGCGAACCAGGAGAACGGCATGGAAGACATCGTCATCGTAGGGGCGGCGCGCAGCGCCATCGGCAAGTTCGGCGGCACCCTGGCCCGGACGCCGGCGTCCGACCTCGGCGCGCACATCATCCGCAAGCTGCTCGAGCGCTCCGGCGTACGGCCGGAGCAGGTCTCCGAGGTGATCCTCGGCCAGGTGCTCGCGGCGGGCGTCGGCCAGAATCCGGCGCGCCAGGCGGCGATCAAGGCCGGCCTGCCCGACATGATCCCGGCCATGACCATCAACAAGGTGTGCGGCTCGGGACTGAAGGCGGTGATGCTCGCCGCGCAGTCCATCGCCAACGGCGACTCGGACCTGGTGATCGCGGGGGGCCAGGAGAACATGAGCGCCGCGCCGCATGTGATGAACGGCTCGCGCGAGGGCTTTCGCATGGGCGACGCGAAGCTCGTCGACTCGATGATCGTGGACGGCCTGTGGGACGCGTTCAACCAGGTCCACATGGGCGTCACCGCGGAGAACGTGGCCAAGGAGTACGCCGTGACGCGCCAGGAACAGGACCAGTTTGCGGTGAAGAGCCAGAACAAGACCGAGGCCGCGCAGAAGGCCGGGCGCTTCAAGGACGAGATCATCCCGTTCGAGATCCCGTCGAAGAAAGGCCCGACGGTGTTCGCCGACGACGAGTTCCCGCGCCACGGCGCCACCCTCGAGGCGATGGCCGGCCTCAAGCCCGCCTTCGACAAGAACGGCACGGTGACCGCGGCCAATGCCTCGGGCCTCAACGACGGCGCGGCGGCGGTGATCGTCGCCAGCGCGCGCAAGGCGAAGGAGCTGGGCTTGAAGCCGCTCGCGCGCATCAAGGCCTTCGCCTCCGCCGGCGTGGATCCGAAGACCATGGGCATGGGCCCGGTGCCCGCCTCCAAGCGCTGCCTCGCACGCGCCGGCTGGACGCCGCAGGATCTCGAGCTGATGGAAATCAACGAGGCCTTCGCCTCGCAGGCCATCGCGGTCAACCGCCAGATGGGCTGGGATGTATCAAAAGTCAACGTCAATGGCGGAGCGATTGCCCTTGGGCATCCGATCGGCGCTTCGGGCTGCCGCATCCTGGTGACGCTGCTGCACGAGATGCAGAAACGCGACGCGAAAAAGGGCCTCGCCTCGCTGTGCATCGGCGGCGGCATGGGCGTGGCGCTGGCGGTCGAACGATGAGCGCGGTAATCGAGCAGCAGCGCGTCGCGGAGGCGCAGTCCAGGGCAGCGGCGACACGCGTGGCTTTTGTGTCCGGCGGCATGGGCGGCATCGGCACGGCGATCTGCCGGCGCCTGGGCGCCGCGGGGCACACCGTCGTGGCCGGCTGCCTGCCGGGCTACGACCGCAAGGGCGAGTGGCTCGACACGATGCGCCGCGAAGGCTTTCGCGTGCACGCCGCCGAGGGCGACGTGTCGAAGTTCGACAGCTGCGCCGAGATGTTCTACCACGTGCGCTCGGTGGTCGGCCCGGTGGAGATCCTGGTCAACAACGCCGGCATCACGCGCGACTCGGTGTTCAAGCGCATGACCGAGCAGGACTGGCTGGCGGTGATCAACACCAACCTCAACAGCGTGTTCAACGTCACGCGCCAGGTGATCGACGCCATGACCGAGCGCGGCTGGGGGCGCATCGTCAACATCTCGTCGGTGAACGCGATCAAGGGCCAGTTCGGCCAGACGAACTACTCGGCGGCGAAGGCCGGCATGGCCGGCTTCTCCAAGGCGCTGGCGCAGGAAGTGGTGCGCAAGGGCGTGACGGTGAACACCGTGTCGCCGGGCTACGTCGAGACCGATCTGGTGATGGCGATGCGGCCCGAGATCCGCGAGCAGATCATCGCCTCGATCCCGATGGGGCGCCTGGCGAAGCCCGAAGAAGTCGCGGCGGTGGTGGCGTTCCTCGCGTCGGAGGAGGCGGGCTACATCACCGGCGCCAACATCTCGGTGAACGGCGGCATGCACATGATGTAGTAGACTGGATTTGGAGGAGGCGCAGGGCACATGGGGCAGCAGCGGATCGCCGTCGTCACCGGCGGCATGGGCGGTTTGGGCGAGTCGATTTCCACCAAGATGGCCGACGCCGGCTACCAGGTGGTGGTCACCTATTCGCCGTCGAACACCAAGCACAAGGCCTGGCTGGACGAGATGAAATCGCAGGGCTACGCCTTCGGCGCCTACCCGGTGGACGTGGCCGATTTCGACGACTGCGCGGCGACGGCGGCGAGGATCGCGCGCGAGGCGGGGCCGATCGACATCCTGGTCAACAACGCCGGCATCACGCGCGACATGACCTTCAAGAAGATGACCAAGGTGGACTGGGACGCGGTGATGCGCACCAACCTGGATTCCTGCTTCAACATGACCAAGCAGGTGATGGACGGCATGGTGGAGCGCGGCTGGGGGCGGGTGATCAACGTGTCGTCGGTGAACGGCCAGAAGGGCGCCTTCGGGCAGACCAACTACTCGGCGGCCAAGGCCGGCATCCACGGCTTCACCAAGGCGCTGGCGCTGGAGGTGGCGAAGAAGAGCGTGACCGTGAACACCATCTCGCCGGGCTACATCGGCACCAAGATGGTGACCGCGATCCCGAAGGAAATCCTGGATTCCAAGATCCTGCCGCAGATTCCCGTCGGCAGGCTGGGCAAGCCCGATGAAGTCGCCGGGCTGATCATCTACCTTTGTTCCGAAGAGGCCGCGTTCGTGACCGGGGCGAACATCTCGATCAACGGCGGCCAGCACATGTATTAAGGAGTAGACTCATGGCCGCCAATCCGGAAGCCAAGATGCAAAACCCGCTGCGCCTGATCAAGAAGTATCCCAACCGCCGGCTGTACGACACCAAGACCTCGAGCTACATCACGCTCGCGGACGTGAAGCAGATGGTGCTCAAGCAGGAGGAGTTCCAGGTGGTGGAGGCCAAGTCGGGCGAGGACCTGACGCGCCAGATCCTGCTGCAGATCATCCTGGAGGAGGAGTCGGGCAGCGTGCCGATGTTCTCTTCCGACCTGCTGTCGCAGATGATCCGCTCCTACGGCGGCGCCATGCAGGGCTTCATGGGCTCCTACCTGGAGAAGAACGTCGAGGCGTTCCAGCAGATGCAAAAGGCGCTGCAGGAGCAGTCCAGCCGCCTCTACGGCGACAACTCGCGCGTGTCGCAGGACCTGTGGGCGCAGTTCATGAACCTGCAGGGCCCCGCCATGCAGGGCATGATGCAGGCCTACATGGAGCAGAGCCGCAAGATGTTCGCGCAGTTCCAGGACCAGTTGCAGAACCAGGCGCGCAACATGTTCGCCGGCTTCTCCTTCCCGGGTTTCCCGGGGCAGCCCCAGGGCAAGCCCGAGTCCGACTCCAAGTAGTGCGTTCCCCGAAGGTCGGCTTCGTCTCCCTCGGCTGCCCCAAGGCCCTGGTGGATTCCGAACGCATCCTCACGCAGCTGCGCGCGGAGGGCTACGCCACCGCCAGGGACTACGGCGGCGCGGACCTCGTCATCGTCAACACCTGCGGCTTCATCGACGCCGCGGTCCAGGAGTCGCTCGGCGCCATCGGCGAGGCGTTGAACGCGAACGGCAAGGTGATCGTCACCGGCTGCCTCGGCGCGAAGGCGGGCGTGGTGCGCTCGGCGCACCCGAGCGTGCTGGCGGTCACCGGCCCGCACGACACCGAGGGCGTGATGCGCGCGGTGCATGCGCACCTGCCCAGACCGCACGATCCCTTCACGGACCTGGTGCCGCCGCAGGGCATCAAGCTCACGCCGAAGCACTACGCGTACCTCAAGATCTCCGAGGGCTGCAACCACCGCTGCAGCTTCTGCATCATCCCGTCGATGCGCGGCGACCTCGTGTCGCGCCCCATCGGCGAAGTGATGCAGGAGGCCGAGAACCTGGTGCGCGCGGGCGTGAAGGAGCTGCTCGTCATCTCGCAGGACACCAGCGCCTACGGCGTGGACGTGAAATACCGCACCGGGTTCTGGCGGGGCCGCCCGCTGAAAACGAAGATGGCCGAGCTGTGCAGGGCGCTCGGCGAACTTGGCGTATGGGTCAGGCTGCACTACGTCTATCCCTACCCGCACGTGGATGAGGTGATCCCGCTGATGGCGGAGGGAAAAATCCTGCCCTACCTGGATGTGCCGTTCCAGCACGCCAGCCCGCGGATCCTCAAGCTGATGAAGCGCCCGGCGAGCGCCGAGAAGGTGCTCGAGCGCCTCGCGTCCTGGCGCGCGATCTGCCCGGAGATCACCGTGCGCAGCACCTTCATCGCCGGCTTTCCGGGCGAGAGCGAGGCCGAGTTCGAGGAACTGCTCGAATTCCTCGAGCAGGCCCAGCTCGACCGGGTCGGCTGCTTCGCCTATTCGCCGGTCGAGGGCGCGGCGGCGAACGCCTTGCCCGATCAGGTGCCGGAGGAAGGGAAGGAGGAGCGCCGCGCGCGCTTCATGCAGGCGCAGCAAAGGATCAGCGCGCGCAAGCTCAAGGCCAAGGTCGGAAAGACCTTGAAGGTCCTGGTCGATGCCCCGGGCATCGGGCGTTCCGGCGCGGATGCGCCGGAGATCGACGGCACGGTGCGCTTCAAGGGCGGCAGGACGGGCGAATTCGCGCAAGTCGTCATCGAGCGCGCCGGCGCCCACGACCTGCAGGGCCGGCTTGCGTAAGCCCCGCATCGGCCTCGCGCTGGGCGCCGGCGGCGCGCGCGGCTGGGCGCACATCGGCGTGATCCGCGCGCTGGAGGAGGCCGGCATCAAGCCCGACGTCGTCGGCGGCACCTCGATGGGCGCGCTCGTCGGCGCGTCCTACGCCGCGGGAGAGCTCGAGCGGCTCGAAGGCTGGGCCCGGTCGCTGGGCTGGAAGGAGGTGTTCGGCCTGATGGATTTCACCTTGCGCGGCGGCCTGATCCGCGGCAACAAGCTGTTCGATTTCTTCCGCGCGCGCGTCGTGGACCGCGAAGTCGCCGCGCTGCCGCTGCCCTTCGGCGCGGTGGCGACCGAGCTCACCACGGGGCGCGAGGTGTGGCTGCGCGAGGGCAGCGTGTTCGACGTGGTGCGCGCGTCGATCGCGATCCCGGGCGTGTTTTCGCCGGTGCTGCGCGAGGGACAGTTGCTGGTGGACGGCGGCCTGGTGAACCCGGTGCCGGTGTCGCTGTGCCGCGCGCTCGGCGCCGACATCGTCATCGCCGTGGACCTGGGCTGGGCCAAGCTCGGCCACTTCCGCGAGCGCCGGGAGGAAAAGTCCCCGCCCAAGCCCTCGCGCGAGGCGAGCGAGCTGGCGTGGTGGGAACGCGTCCTGCGGCTTGCCGCGGTGGGCAAGGAAGAGCCGGCGGACAGCATGCCCTCGGTCCTCACCGTGTTCCTCACCAGCGTCGACGTCATGCAGGTGCGCATCGGCCGCAGCCGCCAGGCGGGCGACCCGGCGGACGCACTGATCGCCCCCATCCTGCCCGCCTTCGGCATGATGGACTGGCACCGCGCCTCCGAGGCGATCGACGAGGGGCACGCCGCCACCGAGCGCATGCGGCCTTTGCTCGAGCACCTGCTCGGCGCCTGAAAATCGGGGTCAGAGCCCGA
>JBGPPD010000135.1:0-8121 GCA_041488375.1 Gammaproteobacteria bacterium
GGTCGGCGAGGGCACCCGGCGCGAACTCGAACGGCACGGCCTGCGCGGCGTGATCTCGCCGCCGGGGCAGCCCGACAGTGAAGCGCTGCTCGCGCTCGCCGAGCTCTCGCAGGTCGCGGGCTCCCGGGTGCTGATCCTGCGCGGCGCGGGCGGGCGCGAATTGCTCGCCGAGACGCTCGCGGCGCGCGGCGCGAAGGTCGAGGTCGCCGAGTGCTACCGGCGCGTGCGTCCCGAGGCGCCGCCGCCCGAGGGCCGCATCGACGCGGCCTGCGTGAGCTCGGGCGAGGCGCTGGCGAACCTCGTGGCCATGCTGGGCCGCGAGCGCCTGGAACACGCGCCGGTCTTCGTGCCGCACCCGCGCGTCGAGGCGCAGGCGCGCGAGCTCGGCCTGCGCCGCCCGGTGCTCGCCGCGCCCGGCGATGCCGGCATGCTGGCGGCGCTGGTTGCATACTTCGGCGCCGGCAAGTAAAACCCCGGAATGGAACCCGCCCCGCGCCATCCCGCGATCGCCCGGCGCCTCGCCGTCGCGGCGCTGGCCGCGGCGCTGCTCGGCCTGCTCGCCTGGGCCTGGCTCGATTCGCGCGAGCGCATCGACGCGACGCAGGAGCAGCTGGCGCGGCGGTTGCGCGACATCGAGGCCGACGCGCGCGACGCGCGCTCGCTGGCGCGCCGGGCCGAGGAGGCGACGCGCGAGATGCAGGGCAAGCTCGGCGTGCTGGAGGGCAAGCTCGCCGACGCGCAGAGCCAGCAGACGGCGCTGGAAGTGCTCTACCAGGAGCTGTCGCGCAACCGCGACGAATGGCAGCTCGCCGAGATCGAGCAGGTGCTCGCCATCGCCGCGCAGCAGCTGCAGCTCTCGGGCAACGTGCGCGCGGCGCTGCTCGCCCTGCAGCTCGCGGAAGCGCGCCTGGCGCGCAGCGACCGGCCGCAGTTCCTCGCCGTGCGGCGCGCGCTGGCGCGCGACATCGAGCGCCTGAAGGCGCTGCCCGCGGTGGACCTGCCCGGCCTGAGCCGGCAACTGGACGCCCTGGCGGCGGGCGTGGATGCGCTGCCGCTCGGCTTCGACGGCCGCGCCGAGCGCGTCGCGCCGAAGGCGAAACCGGCGCCGGCGGAGCAAAGCGCGCTCGCGCGCATGGCCGCCGACCTGTGGGGCGAGATCCGGCAGCTGGTGGTGGTGCGGCGCGTGGACGAGCCCGGGCCGCCGCTGCTCGCGCCGACGCAGGCCTACTTCCTGCGCGAGAACCTGCGCCTGCGGCTGCTCAATGCGCGCATGGCGCTGCTCGCGCGCGACCACGCGGCGTACCAGGAGGACCTGCGCGTCGCGCAGCAGTGGCTGCGGCGCTACTTCGACGCGCGCGCGCGCCCGACGCAAGCCGCGCAGGCGCAACTGCGCCAGCTGCAGGCCGCCACCCTGAGCTTCGAGCCGGCCCCCTCGATCGCCGACAGCCTCGAGGCGGTGCGCGCCTACAAGGCGCGCCGCGACCGCGCTTCCGGATGAGGCTGCTGTTCTGGCTGCTGGCGCTGTTCGCCGCGGCCGCGGGGCTCGCCGTGGCCGCGCGCCTGGACCAGGGCTACGTGCAGTTCGCCTACGCGCAGTGGCGGGTCGAGATGTCGCTGCTGATGTTCGGCGTGCTCGCGCTGGCCGCCTTCGCCGCGCTGTACGCGCTGCTGCGGCTGGTGCGGCACACGGCGGCGCTGCCCTCGTACGTGCGCGCGTACCGCGAACGCCGCCGCGGCGCGCAGGCGCAGGCGGCGCTCGCCGATGCGCTGCAGGCCTGGTTCGAGGGCCGCTACACGCGCGCCGAGAAGGAAGCGGCCCGCGCCTGGGAGTCCGGCGCCGCGCCCGGCCTGGCGGCGATCATCGCCGCGCGCGCCGCGCACGAGCTCGGCGCGCCGGAACGGCGCGCGCAGTGGCTGGAGCGCGCCGACGCCGCGGGCCAGCAGGGCGCGAGCCTGCTGTCGCGCGCGGTGATCGCGCTCTCGGAGCGCGACTACCGCGGCGCGCGCGATGCGCTGCGCAGCCTGCAGGGGTCGGGGGCGCGCCACATCGCCACGCTGCGGCTGCTGATGCGCGCCGAGCGCGGCATGCGCAACTGGCAGGAGGTGCTGCGCCTCGCGGGGCAGCTCGGCAAGCGCGACGCCATCGCGCCGGCGGTGGCGGAGGACTACCGCAACCAGGCGCACGTCGAACTGCTCAGGCAGGCGTCGGGGGACCGCACGCAGTTCGAGGAACGCTGGCACCGCATCCCCGCGCGGGAGCGCTCGAGTCCGCGCGTGGCCGCGGCCGGGGCGCGGCACGCGCGCCCGCTGGGGCTGGCCGGCCTGGCGCGCGAGGCGGTGGAACAGGGACTCGCCGCGGACTGGGACGCGACGCTGGTGTCGCTCTACGGCGAGCTGCCGCCGATGGAGCCGGCGGCGCGCATCGCGGAGGCGCTCGGCCGCATCGAGCGCGCCGAGCGCTGGCTGCTCGAGCGCGAGCAGGATCCGCAGCTGCTGGGCGCGCTCGGGCGCCTGTGCGCGCAGGCCGAGTTGTGGGGCAAGGCGCAGCACTACCTCGAGGCGAGCCTCGCGTTCGAGGAGTCGCGCGCCATCCACCTGGAACTGGCGCGCCTGCTGGAGCATCTGGGGCGCGGCGCGGACGCGCAGCGGCACTACAAGAGGGCGGCGGAGCTCTAGAGCCAGTCCCTGGGCTTCAGGAAGTCGGAAACCAGCTTCGCCTCGGGCGTGCCCGGCCGGGGCTTCCAGTCGTAGCGCCAGGCGACGCGCGGCGGCAGCGACATCAGGATCGCCTCGGTGCGCCCGCCCGATTGCAGGCCGAACAGCGTGCCGCGGTCGTACACCAGGTTGAACTCCACGTAGCGCCCGCGCCGGTAGGCCTGGAACTCGCGCTCGCGCTCGCCGAAGGGCGTGGCGCGCCGCCGCTCGAGGATCGGCGCATAGGCGGTGAGGAAATGGTCGCCCACCGACTTCACCAGCGAAAAGCAGGAATCGAAATCCGGCTCGTTCAGGTCGTCGAAGAAGATGCCGCCGATGCCGCGCGGCTCGTCACGGTGCCTGATGAAGAAATAGTCGTCGCACCAGCGCTTGAACTTCGGGTACCGCGCGTTCCCGACCGCCGCCTTGCAGGCCGCATGGAAATGCCGCGCGTCCTCCTCGAAGCCGTAATACGGCGTGAGGTCCATGCCGCCGCCGAACCACCACAGGTCCCCGGCGCTGAAGCAGCGCACGTTCAGGTGCACCGTCGGGCAGTAGGGATTGCGCGGATGCAGCACCAGCGACACGCCCATGGCGTCGTAGGCGCGGCCGGCGAGTTGCGGCCGCGCCGCGGTGGCGGAGGCGGGCAGGCTGGCGCCCTGCACGCGCGAGAAGTTCACCCCGCCGCGCTCGAACAGCGCGCCCTCCTCGATCAGGCGCGACACGCCGCCGCCGCCTTCGGCGCGGGTCCAGGCGTCGCGACGGAACTTGCCGCCGTCGAGGGTCTCCAGCGCGGCGACGATCCGCTCCTGCAGCCCGGTGAAGTATTCCTGGACCGCCGCCAGGTTCATCTCTTCAGCGCGCGATGGCCGATGTCTTTGCGGTACTGCATGCCCTCGAAACGGATCTGCTCCACCGTCTCGTAGGCGCGCGAGCGCGCCGCGCGCAGGTTGTCGCCCAGCGCGGTGACGCAGAGCACGCGCCCGCCGTCGGTGAGGACCGCCTTGCCCTCGGCGCGCGTGCCGGCGTGGAACACGCGGCACTCGGTAGAGCTGGCGGAGGCTTTGGGCAGGCCCTCGATGCGGTCGCCCC
Source organism: Gammaproteobacteria bacterium (assembly GCA_041488375.1). Classification (GTDB taxonomy): domain Bacteria; phylum Pseudomonadota; class Gammaproteobacteria; order Burkholderiales; family SG8-39; genus JAABQT01. Next base: position 3,787 of record JBGPPD010000135.1, read on the forward strand.
GGCGCGGCTCCTCCGGGTAGCCGTACGCGGCGAGCACCACCCCGAGCGCGCAGCGGCGGTCCCAGTCCGCCTCGGCGCTGGCCAGCCTGCCCTCCAGCGCGGCGTCCAGGAGCGCGAGCAGGTCGGACTTGAGGCGCAGCAGGATCGGCTGCGTCTCGGGGTCGCCGAGGCGGCAGTTGAACTCCAGCGTCTTCGGGTTGCCTGCCTTGTCGATCATCAGCCCGGCGTAGAGGAAGCCGGTATAGGGAACGCCGTCGGCGGCCATGCCGGCGATCGCGGGCAGGATGATTTCGCGCATCACGCGCGCGTGCACCTGCGGCGTGACCACCGGGGCGGGCGAGTAAGCGCCCATGCCGCCGGTGTTGGGGCCCTGGTCGCCGTCGCGCAGCCGCTTGTGGTCCTGGCTGGTGGCGAGCGCCAGCGCGTGCGCGCCGTCCGCCATGACGATGAAGCTCGCTTCCTCGCCCTGCAGGCATTCCTCGATCACCACGCGGGCCCCGGCCGCGCCGAGCCGGTTCGACACCAGGAAGGCGTCGATCGCGGCGTGCGCCTCGGCGACGCTCGCGGCCACCACCACGCCCTTGCCCGCCGCGAGCCCGTCGGCCTTGACCACGATGGGCGCACCCTGCTGCGCGACGTAGGCCCTGGCCTGGCCGGCGTCGGTGAAGGTGGCGTGCCGCGCGGTGGGCAGGCCGTGGCGCACCATGAACTGCTTGGCGAAATCCTTGGACGACTCGAGCTGCGCCGCCGCGCGCGTAGGACCGAAGATGCGCAACCCCGCGTCGCGGAACGCGTCCACCACGCCCGCGGCGAGCGGGGCTTCCGGGCCGACCACCGTGAGGGTGATCAGTTCCTTCCTCGCGAAGGCGACCAGCTCGGGGAGCGCGGCGAGCGCCACGTTCTCCACGCCCGGCTCGGCGGCGGTGCCGCCGTTGCCCGGGGCGACGTACACCTTCTGCACGCGCGGGCTCTGCGCCAGCTTCCACGCCAGCGCGTGTTCCCTGCCGCCGGATCCGATGACCAGAAGTTTCATGCTCTTTCTGAATCTAGTGACGGAAGTGGCGCACGCCCGTGAACACCATGGCGATGCCGCGCTCGTCGGCGGCGGCGATGACCTCTTCGTCGCGCAGGCTGCCGCCGGGCTGGATCACCGCCGTGGCGCCCGCTTCGGCCAGCGCGTCCAGGCCGTCGCGGAACGGGAAGAAGGCGTCCGAGGCCGCCGCCGAGCCCTGCAGCGCGAGCCCCGCGTGCTGCGCCTTGATGGCGGCGATGCGCGCGCTGTCGACGCGGCTCATCTGCCCGGCGCCCACCCCCAGCGTCATGCCGCCGCGCGCGAACACGATGGCGTTGGACTTGACGAACTTCGCCACCTGCCAGGCGAACAGCAGGTCGGCGAGCTGGGCCTCGGTCGGCTGCTGCTTGGTCACCACTTTCAGCGCGGCGCGCTCCAGCCCCTGCGCGTCGCTCGATTGCACCAGCAGCCCGCCGCCGACGCGCTTGAAGTCGTAGGCGTTGGCGCCGTGCGCCAGCGGCACTTCCAGCACGCGCAGATTGGTCTTCCTCGCGAACTCGGCCTGCGCGTCGGCTTGCACGCGCGGCGCGATGACCACTTCGGCGAACTGCTTCGCCACCGCTTGCGCCGCGTCGCGGTCCAGCGCGCGGTTGAAGGCGATGATGCCGCCGAAGGCCGAGGTGGGGTCGGTCTTGAAGGCCTTGGCGTAGGTTTCGGCGGGCGTCGCGCCGGTCGCCGCGCCGCAGGGGTTGGCGTGCTTGACGATCACGCAGGCCGGCCCGGCGAAGCTCTTCACGCATTCCCACGCGGCGTCCGCGTCGGCGACGTTGTTGTAGGACAGTTCCTTGCCCTGCAGCTGGCGGTAGCCCGCGATGCCGCCCGCCACCGGCTGCGCGTCGCGGTAGAACGCCGCCGACTGGTGCGGGTTCTCGCCGTAGCGCATGTCCTGCAGCTTCGTGAACTGCAGGTTGAGCACCCCGGGGTAGGCGCCGCGCCGGCCTTCGGCGTCGAGCGAGCAAAGGTAGTTGGCGATGGCGCCGTCGTAGGCGGCGGTGTGCGCGAACGCCTTCCGCGCCAGCACGAAGCGCGTGGCGGCGGTGACTTCGCCGCGCGCGCGCAGCTCCTCGAGCACCTTCGCGTAGTCGGACGGATCGACCACCACGGCCACGCCGGCGTGGTTCTTCGCCGCCGAGCGCAGCATCGCCGGGCCGCCGATGTCGATGTTCTGGATCGCGTCCTCCAGCCGGCAGTCGGGGTCGGCGACGGTGGCCTGGAACGGGTACAGGTTGACCACCACCAGGTCGATGGGCGCGATGCCCGCGGCGGCGATCGCCTGCATGTGCTCGCGCGAATCGCGCCGCGCGAGGATGCCGCCGTGGATCTTCGGGTGCAGCGTCTTCACGCGTCCGTCGAGCATCTCCGGCAAGCCGGTATGCGCCGAGACCTCGGTGACCGCGATGCCTTCCTTTTCCAGCAGCCGGGCGGTGCCGCCGGTGGACAGCAGGCTCACGCCGAGCGCGGCCAGGGCGCGGGCGAATTCGGCGATGCCCGACTTGTCCGAGACGCTGAGCAGCGCCCGCCGGAGCTTGCTCACCCTTTGATGCGCAACTGCTGCATCTTCTTGCGCAGCGTGTTGCGGTCGATGCCGAGCATGGTGGCGGCCTGCGTCAGGTTGCCCTCGGCGCGGCCCAGCACGATCTCGATCATCGGTTTCTCGACGTTCTTCAGCACCATGTCGTAGATCGCGGTCGGCCGCTCGCCGTCCATGTCCTTGAAGTAGCGCTCCAGGGACCTCTTGACCGCGTCGGAGAGCTCGTTGCCCCGGCTCACGCGGCGAGCCTCCCGAAATAGTCGTTGACCGCGCTGCGCTGCTGCGCCGCCGCTTCCAGGCGCACCACGCGCTGGCGGAAGCCTTCGCCGCCGGGCAGGTGGCGCGCGTACCAGCCCAGGTGCTTGCGCGCCACGCGCATCCCCTGCTCCTCGCCGTACAGCGCGTACAGGCCCTCCAGGTGCTCGCGCACCACGGCTTCGATCTCGGCCGGCGGCGGCGGGGCGAGCGGCGTGCCGGTGGCGAGGAAATGCTCGATCTCGCGGAAGATCCACGGGCGGCCGAAGGCGGCGCGGCCGATCATCAGGCCGTCGGCGCCGGTGTGCCGGAGCACCGCGCGCGCCTCGGCCGGCGTTTCGATGTCCCCGTTGGCGATCACCGGCAGGCGCACCCGAGATTTCACCTCGGCGATGCAATCGTATTCGGCGCGCCCGGCGAAGCCGCAGGCCCGCGTGCGGCCATGGATGGCGAGCAGGCGCACCCCGCAGTCCTCGGCGATGCGCGCCACGCGCACGGCGTTGCGCCGTTCCGGGCTGGGCCCGGTGCGGATCTTGAGGGTCACCGGCACCTGCACCGCGGCCACCACCGCCTCGAGGATGCGCGCCACCAGCGCCTCGTTCTCCAGCAGGGCGGAGCCGGCGTACACGTTGCAGACCTTCTTGGCCGGGCAGCCCATGTTGACGTCGATGATCTGCGCGCCGCGCTGGACGTTGTGGCGCGCGGCCTCGGCCATCATCGCCGGTTCGGCGCCGGCGATCTGCACCGACACCGGGCCGGGTTCGCCGGCGTGGTCCAGGCGCAGGAGCGACTTGCGCGTGCCGCGCAGCTCGGGGCGCGAGGACACCATCTCGGACACGGCCAGGCCCGCGCCGTAGCGCCGCGCGAGGATGCGGAAGGGCCGGTCGGTGACGCCCGCCATCGGCGCGACGAACAACGCATTACGTAAATGGTGCGCGCCGATCTGCATGCGGAATTCTATAATTTTCTCACGGCAGCGCGGAAGGTCCGAAGATCATGCGCCGCGCAAAGAAGCGGCGTGCCGCGGGCAGGAGGTCGAGACCGGTCAGCGCCGCGCCGCGCGCCGCGCGCGCCAGCGGGTTGGCGCCCAGGAAACCGCGCGCCAGCAGTTCGGTGGCCCCGAGCGTCGCCGCGGCATCCAGCCTTCTTTGCGCGGCGAAGCGCGCGAGCGCGCGCTCCGCGCCCGGGTCTTCGGCTTCACGCAAGACCTGCGCCAGGTCCCAGGCGTCGCGCAAGCCGAGGTTGAGCCCCTGGCCCGCCACCGGGTGCAGCGCCTGGGCCGCGTTGCCGATGAATGCCTCGCGCCCTTCGACGCGGGAGGCGCGCACGCGCAGCGCCAGCGCCGCGCGCGAGCGCTCGTGCACCAGGGTGAAGCGCCCGGCGCGATCGCCGAAAGCGCGCTGCAGCTGCGCGAGGAACTCCGTCGGCGCGGCCTGCGCCAGCGCAGCGGCGCGTTCCGGCCGCGCGCTCCACACCA
>JBGPPD010000136.1:0-8040 GCA_041488375.1 Gammaproteobacteria bacterium
CGCGCACCTCGCCGACCTCGGCGCCGAGGTGATCAAGATCGAGCAGCGCGAGGGCGGCGGCGACGTCTCGCGCGCCGTGGGGCCGTACTTCCTCGGCGAGCACGACAGCGTCTTCTTCCAGTCGATCAACCGCAACAAGAAATCGCTCACCCTGGATCTCAAGCATCCGGACGGGAGGGAGATTCTCCTCAGGCTGGCCGGGACGGCCGACGGGCTGATGGGCAACCTGCGCGGCGACCAGCCCGAGAAGCTCGGCATCACCTACCGGGACCTGGCGAGCGCCAACCCGAAGATCGTCTGCGCGCACCTGTCGGCCTACGGCCGCGACGGCGCGCGCAAGGCCTGGCCGGGCTACGACTACCTGATGCAGGGCGAGGCGGGGTGGTTTTCGCTTACCGGCGAGCCCGACGGGCCGCCGTCGCGCATGGGGCTGTCGGTCGTCGACTACTCCACCGGCACCACCTGCGCACTCGCGCTCCTCGCGGGAATCCTCGAGGCGCGGCGCACTGGGCGCGGCCGCGACCTGGACGTCTCGCTCTACGACGTGGCCATGCACCAGCTCAACTATCCGGCGGCGTGGTACCTGAACGAAAAACTGGTGACCGGGCGCGCGCCGCGCTCGGCGCACCCCTTCATCGTGCCTTCGCAGCTCTATCGCACGAAAGACGGATGGCTCTTCCTCATGGCGCAGACGCAGGGCTTCTGGGAACTCCTTTGCGGCAAGCTCGGCCGGGGAGACCTGAAGGACAAGTATCCCGACTTCGCGGCGCGCCGCGAGCATCGCGACGAACTGACGCGAATCCTCGATGGCGAGTTCTCGCGCCAGAGCACGGCGCACTGGCTGGCGGCCTTGCGCGGCACGGTGCCCTGCGGGCCCGTCTACGACATGGCCCAGGCGCTGGAGAACCCCTATTTCCTCGAGCGCGGCGGCGTGCAGGTGTTCGACCACCCGGACCAACCCGGCTTCAAGCTGGTGGCGAGCCCGTTCCGCATCGGCGAGGCGCTGCCCGCGAATCCCGCGCCCAAGCTCGGCGAGCACACCGACGCGCTGCTGCGCGAACTGGGCTACGGCGAGGCCGACATCGCGCGGCTGAAGGCGCGCAAGGCCGTCTGATGAAGCTCGAGGGCTTGCGGGTCATCGACCTGTCGCTGTTCCTCCCCGGGCCGCTGATGACGCAGTTCATGGCCGACCACGGGGCGGAGGTGATCAAGGTCGAATCGATCGAGGCCGGCGAGCCCAACCGCGAGATCGGCGCCAAGCGCGACGGCGTCAGCGTGTATTTCGCCAACACCCACCGCGGCAAGAAAAGCCTCGCGCTGAACCTGAAGGACCCGCGGGGCGTGGAAGTGCTGATGCGCCTGGCGCAGACCGCCGACGTCATGGTCGAAGCCTTTCGCCCGGGTGTCGTGGATCGCCTCGGCATCGGCTACGCGCAGGTCTCCAAGCGCGCGCCGCGCATCGTCTACGCCTCCATCGCCGCCTTCGGCCAGAGCGGGCCCTACCGCGACCTCGCCGCGCACGACCTGGCCGCCGAGGCGATGACGGGCGTGCTGTCGCTCAACCGCGGCGGCGACGGCAAGCCCGCGCTCCCCGCGCTCGCCAATGCCGACATGCTCGCTTCGATGATGACGCTCTCGGGCGTGCTGATGGCGCTCTACCGCCGCAAGGAAACGGGGAAGGGCGACTACCTCGACATGGCGATGGCGGATTGCCTGCTCGCCTGCCTGCCCAACAACATGGGCACGGCGATGACCGAGCGGCGCCAGCCGGACCTCAAGTCCGAGCGCGCGCTCGGCGGCAATGCGCTCTACGGCATCTACGAAACCAAGGAGGGCGACTTCGTGGTCCTCGCCGGGCAGGAGCTGAAGTTCGCGAAGAACCTGCTCGAGCCGCTCGGGCGCCCGGATCTCGTCGAGCTGTGCAATCTGCCGCCGGGACCCGGCCAGGACCCGGTGCGCGATTTCCTCAAGCAGGCCTTCCGCGCGAAGACCAAGGCCGAATGGGTCGACTGGTTCCAGGGACGCGACGTGGCCTTCGCGCCGATGCGCACGCTCCCCGAAGTGCTCGAGGATCCGCATTTCAAGTCCCGGGGCATGGTGCTGAAGGACGAGCGCGGCTGGGACCATCTCGGGGTACCCATCCGCTTCGCGAGCGAGCCCGGCAAGCCGGCCTTCGAGCCGCCCGCCCACGGCGAGCACTCGAGCGCGCTCCTGCGCGGCGTCGGCTACGCAGAGGCCGAGATCGCGCAGCTCAAGTCGCGCGGCGTCGTCAAGGACGCTTGACCCGGCGCGTGCTGGCCTGACGCTTTGCTATGATCCAGCCGGCTTCCAAGCCGACACCAAGGGGAGATAAAGTGCATACAGGGGCAAGGATGGCGTGGGCGGCGCTCGGCCTGGCGGCGGCTGCGGGTGCGGCGGCGCAGGGCGGGCCGGACGAGCTTTGGGACATGTCCACGCGCATGGAGATGGCGGGCATGCCCGCGCAGGCGATGCAGAACCAGGTCTGCATGAAGAAGGGCCGCACGCAGCCCGACAGCTTCTCGCAGGACAAGAACTGCAAGGTGACGGACCTGCACACCGCGGGAAACAAGACAAGCTGGAAAGTGGTGTGCACCGGGCGCGATGCGATGACCGGCACGGGCGAGGTGACGCGCACGCGCGACAGCATGGACGGGCGCATCCGCATGCAGGGCAAAAGCGGCGGCCAGGCCATGGACATGACCATGGTGATGCAGGGCAAGCTCGCCGGCGGCTGCACCTGGGAGGACCCCTCCAAGAAGGCGGCGGCGATGACGGCGCAGACCGACGCCATGCTCGCCGGCCAGTGCAAGGAGTCGATGGAAAAGTACCAGACCATGTTGTTCGACGGCCCCTACGCCGCGTGCAAGGCGCAAAAGGCGGAGTTCTGCGCGCGCGTCACCAAGGTGTCGCAGTCGATGCGCACGCCCGCCGGCTACCGCAGCGCGATGAAGATCGAAGGCCTGCGCGGCCAGGGCTGGAGCGACGCCGCGAAAGCCTGCGCCGTGAAGACCGCGCCGATCATGGCGGAAGCCTGCCGCGGCGCGGTGGGCGGCAAGGATTGGTCATTTGTGGCGGAGCATTGTCCGGTCGAGGCGAAGAAGGTCGCCGCCGAGCATTGCGCGGGGCGCGACTACACGGCGGTGATGGCTTCCGAGTACAAGGAGGTTTGCCAGCGCTATGCGCGCCGCGGGGCGGGGGAACAACCGGCCGCCGAGGACCAAACGCAGCAGCAGCAGCAGCCCGCCACGCCCGCCACGCCGGCCGTGCCGAGCGCCACCGACGCGGTGAAGGAAGGCGCCAACAAGCTGCGCAAGCTGTTCGGCCGCTAGCCGCGGTGCTCGCGCGCCTCGCCCTCGCGGCGCTGCTGGCGCTGGCGGGCGCGCCAGCGCAGGCTCAGGCGCTGCCCGATCCCTTTCCCAAGGCCGCCGCGGCCTATCTGGTCATCGTCGACGGCGTGCCGCTGTGGGCGCACGCCGCAGACGCTCGCCGCTCGCCGGCGAGCCTCGCCAAGCTGATGAGCGCGCTCGTCGTGCTGGACGAAGGCCGCCTGGATGACGCCGTGCCGGTCAGTCCCGGTGCCGCCGGGGAGCGCGGCGCGCGCCTCGGCCTGCGCGCGGGCGAGCGCTGGCCGGCCCATGCGCTGCTCGCCGCGATGCTGGTCGGCTCGGCCAACGATGCCTGCAGGGCGCTGGCCGAGCGCGACGGAGATATGCGCGACTTCGTCGCACGCATGAACCGGCGCGCCGCCGAGCTGGGCCTGCGCGCGACCCGCTTCGGCGACCCCTGCGGCTTCGACGCCGGGGGGCAATACAGCACCGCGCGCGACCTGGCGCGCCTGGCGCAAAGCGTCATGGAGCGGCCGCAGCTGGCGGCCCTGGTCGGCCGGCGCGCGGTCGAGGTGGCGACCGCGGGCCGCGAACGCGTGGTCACGGTGAAGAACACCAACGTGCTGCTGGAGTACTTTCCGGGCGTGGTCGGCGTGAAGACCGGCCAGACGCGGCGCGCCGGCCACAATCTGATCGCGTTTTCCGAACGCGGCGGGCGCCGCGTCCTCCTGGTGATGCTCGGCGCGCGCGACCGCTGGTGGGACGCGCACGCGATCCTTGCGCGCGCCCATGCGCGCTAGCCTGCTCGTCGCGGCGGTGCTCGCCGCCTACGCCAACGCCTTCGGCGGCAGCTTCCAGTTCGACGATTTCAACGTCATCGTGCGCGAGGGCGCGGTGCACTCGCCCGGCGCGTGGTGGGAATCGATGCCGGGGATCCGGCCGCTGCTCAAGCTGTCCTACGCGCTCTGCTGGAGCGCGGGCGGCGGCTCCACGTTTTCCTTCCACCTGCTGAACGTCGCCGTGCATGCGGCCAACGCACTCCTGGTGTGGGCGCTGCTGCAGGAAGTGTGGGCGAGGGCGGGAATGAAGGAGGCGGGCTGGGCCGCGTTCGCGGGCGCCATGCTGTTTGCGCTGCACCCGGCGAACACCGAGGCGGTGACCTACATTTCCGGGCGCTCGGTGTCGCTGATGGCCTTCTTCTACCTCGCCAGCGTGCTTGCCTACCTGCGGGGCGGTCCGCGCTGGCTGTCGCCCGCGCTGTTCCTCGCCGCGCTCGCCACGAAGGAGGTCGCGGTGACCCTGCCATTTGCCTTGCTCCTATGCGACGCGATGGACGCGCGGCGTCCATTGGACCTGCGGCGCCAGTGGGCGCACTGGCTGGTGCTCGCGGCGGGGATCCTGCTGATGGCGGCGATGCCGCGCTACCGGGAAATGCTGGACACCAGCCTCGCGCTGCGCTCTTTCGGGGACCAGCTCGGGATCCAGGTCGCCGCCATCGCGCGGCACGTCGGCGTCCTGATGCTCGCGGTGCCGCCGAATATCGATCCGGAAGTGGCATCGGCGCCGCCGGCGGCGGGCCTGGCGGTGCTCGCCGCCATTGCCGTGGGCTTCGCGCTGCTGCGCCGGCAGCCGGTCCCGGCCTTCGCGCTGCTGTGGTTCTTCCTGCACCTGGCGCCGACGAATTCCCTGCTCGCGCGCGCCGATGCGGTGAACGACCGGCAGCTCTACCTCGCCTCGATCGGGCCGCTGGCGCTCGCCGGGCTGGCGATTGGACTGGTGCCGCGCTGGCGCGCGGCGCTGCTCCTCGCCGCCGCCGGCGTGCTGGGCGCCATGGCGATCGCGCGCAACCAGGATTACCGCTCGGAAGTCGCGCTGTGGAGCGATACGGCGCGCAAGTCGCCGGGCAAGGCGCGCGCTTTCAACAACCTGGGCTACGCCTACCAGGCCGAGGGGAGGCGCGAGGAAGCGTGCCGCGCCTACGCGAAGGCGCTGCAGCTCGAACCCGATCACCCGCGCGCCGGCGTCAATTTCCTCGAGCTCAAGTGCGCTCCGGTCCTTCCAGCGCGGGGCGCCGTGACGCATTCCAGGCGTCCGGGTTGACGAAGTTGACCGGCTTTTCGCCGGCCAGCATGCGCAGCGTCTCGTCGGCGGCACGCACGCTGGCGCGCGCGCGCGACTCGCGCGTGCTGCCCGCGAGGTGCGGCGTGAGGATCACGTTGTCGAGGCCGAACAGCGCGTGCCCGGGCGCGATGCGGTAGTGCTCGTAGACGTCGAGCATCGCGCCGGCGATGCGGCGCATGTGCAGCGCCTCGATCAGCGCGGCCTCGTCGACCACCGGGCCGCGGCCGACGTTGATCAGCCAGGCCGAGGATTTCATCGCGCCGAGCCGCGCCGCATTGAACAGGTGCTGCGTGTCGGGCGTGAGCGGGCAGGCGATGACCACAAGTCGGATTGTGCCAGCAGCTCGTCCAGGCTCACTCCCTGGGCCTCGGGCGGCAGGCGGTCCATGCGGCGCTGGTTGCCCAGCACCCGCATGCCGAAGCCGTGGCGGCAGATGCGCGCCACGCGCTTGCCGATTTCGCCCACGCCGACGATGCCGGCGGTGAGCCCGGAAATCTCGCGCGCCGCGCCGCTCAGCGCGCGCGCCTGGTCCCAGGGCTGGGCGCGCATGGCGGCCGCAATGGCGGCGATGTTGCGCGCGAGCATCAGCATCGCCATGACGCAGTATTCGGCCACCGATTGCGCGTTCGCGCCCGGCAGGTTGGCCACCAGCACGCCCCTGGCGCTGGCGGAGACGAGCGGCACGAGGTCGGTGCCGGTGCCGTGGATGGTGACCGCGCGCAGGCGCGGCGCCGCCTCGAAGATGTCGTCGGGCAGCTTGGAGCGGATGATCGCGCCGTCCGACTCGCGCGCCAGGCGCCGGACGGTGTCGGCGCTGCCCTCGGGCGCCAGCACCACCTCGGCGCCGCGCGAGCGCAGCAACTCCACCCCCGATGCGTCGATCGGGTCGGTCAGCAGGATGCGCTGCATTACTCCCGGAACGAGGGATCGCGCCGGTCGAGCATGCGCAGCAGCGCAGGCCATTCCAGCTCGGTGATCTTGCGGCGCTGGCCGGGCGCATAGCGCTGATTGGTGGTGCGGATCACCTCCGCGCCCGGCATGTTCAGCTCGGTGTTGCAGGCCATCGCCATCACCTGCGCCTGGCAGGCGCGCTCGAGCCAATGCAGCACGACGAAAGCCTCGCACACCGTGCGCCCCGCCGTGAGCAGGCCATGGTTGCGCAGGATCATCGCCGATGCCTTGCCCAGGTCGCGCACCAGGCGCTTCTGCTCGTCGAGGTCGATCGCCGGGCCTTCGTAGTCGTGGTAGGCGAGCTCGCCGAAGAACATGGCGTTCTGCGTGAGCGGCAGCAGCCCGCACTTGAGCGCGGACACCGCCATGCCGGCGGGCGAATGCGTGTGGATCACGCAGCCGACGTCCTCGCGGCCGCGGTGCACCGCGCTGTGGATGACGAAACCGGCCTGGTTAATGCCGTAACCGGTGCCCGAGTCGAGCACCACCTTGCCGTCGAAATCGATCTTCACCAGGCTGGAGGCAGTCACCTCCTCGTAGGCGGTGCCGTAGGCATTGATGAGGAAGTGGCCTTCCTCGCCCGGCACGCGCGCGGTGGCGTGGTTGTAGATCAGGTCGTTCATGCCGAAGTGGGCGATCAGGCGGTAGCAGGCGGCGAGCTCCACGCGCGCCTGCCATTCCGCCGCGCTCACCCTGGAGCGCAACGAGGGGATCTTCAGGTTCGACAGATCGGTCATAGCGTTGCCTCCGTTCCGAACAGAGCGGTGATCTGGCTGGACAGTACCCCGCCGTTGCCGTGCGCCAGGGCCACCTGCGCGTCCTTCACCTGGCGCGCGCCGCCCTCGCCCCGCAATTGTCGCACCGCTTCGACGACGAGGAACATCCCGTACATGCCGGGGTGCACGCACGAGAGGCCGCCGCCGTTGGTGTTCACGGGCAGCTGGCCCCCGGGGGCGATGCGCCCCCCGGAAACAAAGTCGCCGCCTTCGCCCTTCCTGCAGAATCCGAGGTCCTCGAGGAACAGCAGGGTATTGATGGTGAAGGCGTCGTAGAGCTCCAGCACATCCACGTCCTTCGGCGCAAGGCCGGCCATCCGGAAGGCGCGCTGGCCCGAATCGGTCGCCGCGGTGACGGTGAGGTCGGGCATGGAGGAAATCTGGCGATGCCAGTGCGCGGAGCCCGCGCCGAGCAGGTAGGCGGGCTTGTTCGGCAGGTCCTTCGCGCGCTCGGCGCGCACCAGCACATAGGCGCCGCCGCCGTCGGTCACCAGGCAGCAGTCGCGCACCGTAAGGGGATCGCAGACCATGCGCGACTTGAGCACGTCCTCTACGGTCAGCGGCTCGCGCGAGAACGCCTCCGGATTGAGTTGCGCCCACTGGCGGGCCGCCACCGCGATCTCGGCCAGCTGCTCGCGCCTGGTGCCGTACTGGTGCATGTGGCGCGCGGCGGCGAGGGCGTAGGAGGTCGGCGGATTGAAGGGCTTGTAAGGGTGCTCGAAGGGCTGCGGGTCGAGCGCTGCCTTGACCCTGCCGGCTTCGGCGCGTCCGACGCCCGTGCGCTGGTTCGAGCCGTAGGCGACCAGCACGACGTCGCACAGGCCCGCGTTCAGCGCCAGCGCGGC
>JBGPPD010000137.1:0-8040 GCA_041488375.1 Gammaproteobacteria bacterium
GCCGGCGAGGATCATGCCCTCGATCACCGAGTGCGGGTTGTAGCGCAGCAGGTCGCGGTCCTTGCAGGTGCCGGGTTCGCCCTCGTCGGAATTGCACACCAGGTACTTGGCGCCGGGAAAGGCGCGCGGCATGAACGACCATTTCAGGCCCGTCGGGAAGCCGGCGCCGCCGCGGCCGCGCAGGGCGGACTTCTTCACCTCGGCGATCACCTGGTCGGGCGGGATCTTCTGCGCGATCACCCGGCGCAGGGCGGCGTAGCCCTCGCGCTTCTCGTAGTCCGGCAGGCGCCAGTTGGCGCCGTCCAGGCCGGCCATCAGGATCGCGTCGGGTCCGTAGTCGAGCATCTCAGCCATGCCTGGACAGCTCGTCGATCAGCGCGTCGAGCTTTTCCCTGGTCATGTAATCGCACATGCGCTTGTTGTCCACCAGCACCACCGGCGCCATGGCGCAGGCGCCCATGCACTCGCCCTCCTTCAGGGTGAACCAGCCGTCGGGGGTGGTCTCGCCGAAGCCGACGCCGAGCTTCTTCTTCAGGTAGTCGGCGGCCTCCAGCGAGCCCTGCAGGCCGCAGGGCAGGCAGGTGCAGATGGCGAGCTTGTGCGTGCCGACCGGCGCGAGGTTGTACATGCTGTAGAAGCTCGCCACCTCGTACACCGCCACCGGCGCCATGCCGAGGACCTTGGCGACGGTGTCCATGGTCTCGGTGGACAGCCAGCCCCTCTCGTCCTGCGCGACGATGAGCGCGCTCATCACCGCCGACTGCTTCTGGTCGGCGGGATACTTGGCGACCTCGCGGTCGATCTTGCGCAGGGCCTCGGCGCTCAGCATCCGCGTCTACCTGTCGATTTCGCCGAACACGATGTCCTGCGTGCCGATGATGGCCACCGCGTCGGCGATCATGTGGCCGCGCGCCATCTCGTCCAGCGCCGCCAGGTGCGCAAAGCCCGGCGCGCGGATCTTCAGCCGGTAAGGCTTGTTCGCCCCGTCGGACACGAGATAGATGCCGAACTCGCCCTTGGGGTGCTCCACCGCCGCATAGGCCTCGCCCTCGGGCACGTGCATGCCCTCGGTGAACAGCTTGAAGTGGTGGATCAGGTCTTCCATGTTCTGCTTCATGCCGACGCGCGAGGGCGGCGCCACCTTGTGGTTGTCCGTGATCACCGGGCCGGGGTTGGCGCGCAGCCAGTCCACGCACTGGCGCACGATGCGGTTGGACTGGCGCATCTCCTCGATGCGCACCAGGTAGCGGTCGTAGCAGTCGCCATTGACGCCGACCGGGATGTCGAAGTCGAGCCTGTCGTAAACCTCGTAGGGCTGCTTCTTCCTCAGGTCCCACTCGATGCCCGAGCCGCGCAGCATCGGGCCCGAGAAGCCCAGGGCCAGCGCGCGCTCCGGGGAAACCACGCCGATGCCGACCGTGCGCTGCTTCCAGATGCGGTTCTCGGTGAGCAGGGTCTCGTAGTCGTCCACGCACTTGGGGAAGCGCCGCGTGAAGTCTTCGATGAAGTCGAGCAGCGACCCCTGGCGGTTGGCGTTCATCTCGCCCAGCGCCTTGGCGTTGCGCGTGTGCTGCGCCTCGTAGTTCGGCATGCTCCCGGGCAGGTCGCGGTACACGCCGCCGGGGCGGTAGTAGGCCGCGTGCATGCGCGCGCCCGACACCGCCTCGTAGCAGTCCATCAGGTCCTCGCGCTCGCGGAAGCAGTACAGGAACACCGTCATCGCGCCGATGTCCAGGCCGTGGGCGCCGAGCCACAGCAGGTGGTTCAGGATGCGCGTGATTTCGTCGAACATCACGCGGATGTACTGCGCGCGCAGCGGCACTTCGACGCCGACCAGCTTCTCGATGGCCATCACGTAGGCGTGCTCGTTGACCATCATCGACACGTAGTCCAGCCGGTCCATGTAGGGCACCGACTGGATGAAGGTCTTCTGCTCGGCGAGCTTCTCGGTGGCCCGGTGCAGCAGGCCGATATGCGGGTCGGCGCGCTGGATCACCTCGCCGTCCAGCTCCAGCACCAGGCGCAGCACGCCGTGCGCCGCGGGATGCTGCGGGCCGAAGTTGAGCGTGTAATTGCGGATTTCCGGCACGCCTGCTACTCCTCGGCGTAGTGCTCGGCGCGCACGATGCGCGGCGTGGTCTCGCGCGGCTCGATGCTCACCGGCTGGTAGACCACGCGCTTCTGCTCGGGGTCGTAGCGCATCTCGACGGTGCCGCTGATCGGAAAGTCCTTGCGGAACGGGTGGCCGGCGAAGCCATAGTCCGTGAGCAGGCGGCGCAGGTCCGGGTGGCCGTCGAACACCATGCCGTACAGGTCGAAGGCCTCGCGCTCGTACCAGCCGGCGGCGGGCCACACCTCGACCAGCGAATCCAGCAGCGGGAACTCGTCGTCCGGCGCATGGCTGCGCAGGCGCAGCCGCCAGTTGTGCGTCACCGACAGCAGGTGCACGACGGCGCCGTAGCGCCTGCCGGCGCGCGGGCGGTCGCCGTAGGTCGAGTAATCCACGCCGCACAGGTCGATCAGCTGCTCGAAGCGCAACTCGGCGCTGTCGCGCAGCCTCAGGCAGGCGGCCTTGTACCCCGCCGCGGGCACTTCGACCGTCAGCTCGCCGAGGCGCTGCGCCGGCGCGAGGCCCGCTTGCTGCAGCAGGTCGAACAGCCTTTGCAGCCTCGGCGTCATCGGAAGAGGGTCTGAGCGAACATTAGCGAGCGATCGTATTGGTACGCTTGATCTTGTTCTGCAGCTGCACGATGCCGTACAGCAGCGCCTCCGCGGTCGGCGGGCAGCCCGGCACGTACACGTCCACCGGCACGATGCGGTCGCAGCCGCGCACCACCGAGTAGGAATAGTGGTAGTAGCCCCCGCCGTTGGCGCAGGAGCCCATCGAGATCACCCAGCGCGGTTCGGCCATCTGGTCGTAGACCTTGCGCAGCGCCGGCGCCATCTTGTTGCACAGCGTGCCGGCGACGATCATCACGTCGGACTGGCGCGGGCTGGGGCGGAACACGATGCCGAAGCGGTCCAGGTCGTAGCGCGCGGCGCCTGCGTGCATCATTTCGACCGCGCAGCAGGCCAGCCCGAAGGTCATCGGCCACAGCGACCCGGTGCGGGTCCAGTTGATGACGTCGTCGAGCTTGGTGGTGACAAAGCCCTGCTGCAGGATGCCTTCGATGCTCATCTTGAGCTCATTCCCATTCGAGCGCGCCCTTCTTCCACTCGTAGACGAAGCCCACCACCAGGATGCCGAGGAACAGCATCATCGCCAGGAAGCCGGGCAAGCCCACGTCGTTGATCACCACCGCCCAGGGAAACAGGAACGCGATCTCGAGGTCGAACAGGATGAACAGGATCGCCACCAGGTAGTAGCGTACGTCGAATTTCATGCGCGCATCCTCGAAGGCCTCGAAGCCGCACTCGTAGGGCGAGAGCTTTTCAGGGTCGGGCCGGCTCGGGCCGAGGAGCTTGCCGAGCGCCATGGGCGCCGCGCCGACCGCGAGGCCGACGAGGATGAACAGCAGGATCGGAAAGTACTCAGCCAGCATAGTTGGTGCCCACGAGCAGACTCGAACTGCTACGGCTGATTAGGCCACTAGCCCCTCAAGCTAGCGTGTCTACCAATTTCACCACGTGGGCGTCGGTTGCGCGGGATTATCCTCTAAAACTCACTGCGGCACGTCGCGCGCTTTCGAACCTGGCGCCTCCGGCGCCGCGGTGGCGGCAGGCTTGGGCGCCTCGGCCGCCGGCTTGGCCGGCTCCGCCTTCGCCGCGTCCATCACCGTGCCACCACCCTCCCTCGGCTTGTGCGTCGCCAGGTAGGCCAGCCCCAGGCTGGTGAGGAAGAACAGCGTCGCCAGCACCGCGGTGGCGCGCGACAGGAAATTCGCCGAGCCGCTGGCGCCGAACAAGCTGCTCGAAGCGCCGCCGCCGAAGCCGGAGCCCATGTCCGCGCCCTTGCCGTGCTGGAGCAGCACCAGGCCAATGATCGCCAGGGCGATCAGCACGTGCACCACGATGACCGCAGTCAGCCAATGATTCATGTCCTCAACCTTTCCGTTGCGCCGCCGCGCAGATGGCGAGGAACTCCTGCGCCACCAGCGAGGCACCGCCTATCAAACCGCCATCCACATCCGGCATGGCGAAAATCGCCGCGGCATTCTGCGCCTTCACGCTGCCGCCGTAGAGGATGCGCGTCGCCGCGCCCATCCGCTGCCGCAGCAAGCCGTGCACCGCCTGCGCCTGCTCCGGCGTCGCGGTGCGCCCCGTGCCGATCGCCCATACCGGTTCGTAGGCCAGCACGGCGTCGCCGAACGAACCCTTGGCCAGCACGGCGTCGAGCTGCCGCGCCACCACCGCCTCGGTGCGACCCGCGTCGCGCTCCTCGAGCGTCTCGCCGACGCAGAAGATCGGCCGCAGTCCCGCCCCCTGCGCCGCGGCGAACTTCGCCGCCGACTGCGCGTCGGTCTCGCCGTAGCTCTGGCGGCGTTCGGAGTGGCCGACCAGCACGTAGCGGCAGCCGAACTCCGCCAGCATGGCGGCCGACACCTCGCCGGTATGCGCGCCCGACGCGTGCTCGCTCAAGTTCTGCGCGCCCCAGGCGACCTGGGTGCCGCGGAGCCGCTCGCCCGCCTGCGCCAGGTACGGAAACGGCACGCACACCACGCACTCCACGCCTAGCACGCCCGCGACCAGCGCATCGAGCAGCGCAGCGTTCGCGGCACGGCTCCCATGCATCTTCCAGTTGCCGGCCACCAGGCGCACTCGCATGCCCTAACACCCTCAAAAACCGCAGGATTTTACAAGAAAAATCGGGGTCAGAGCCCGATTTCCTCGAAAAAAGGAAATCGGGCTCTGACCCCGATTTTCAGCCGAATCTGCCGGTGATGTAGTCCTCGGTTTCCTTCTTCTTCGGCTTGATGAAGATCTCGTCGGTGACGCCGTACTCGATCATCTCGCCGAGGTACATGTAGGCGGTGTAGTCCGAGACGCGCGCCGCCTGCTGCATGTTGTGGGTGACGATCACCACCGTGTAGTCCGATTTCAGCTCGTGGATCAACTCCTCGACCTTGGCGGTGGAAATCGGGTCGAGCGCCGAGCAGGGCTCGTCCAGCAGCAGCACTTCGGGCTTGATGGCGATGCCGCGCGCAATGCACAGGCGCTGCTGCTGCCCCCCGGACAGGCTGTTGCCGTTCTGGTGCAGCTTGTCCTTGACCTCGTCCCACAGCGCCGCGCGCGTCAGCGCCCATTCGACGCGCTCGTCCATGTCGCGCTTGAGCAGGCTCTCGAACAGCCGCACGCCGAAGGCGATGTTGTCGTAGATCGACATCGGAAAGGGGGTCGGACGCTGGAACACCATGCCGATGCGCGCGCGGATCAGCGAAACGTCCTGCTTGGAATCGATCAGGTTCTCGCCGTCCATCAGGATCTGGCCCTCGGCGCGCTGCTCGGGGTACAGGGCGTACATCTTGTTGAACGTGCGCAGCATCGTCGACTTGCCGCAGCCCGAAGGCCCGATGAAGGCGGTGACCATGCGCTCGGGGATGTCCATCGAGATGTTGCGCAGCGCGTGGAACGCGCCGTAATAGAACTGCAGGTCGCGCACCTCGATCTTCGCCTTCGGCCGGGTCGCGCCATGCCGCAGGACGGGGGATTGGGCTTCCATGGCGTGTGATTCCTAGATTGTCTTCCTGAACAGGACGCGTGCGACGATGTTGAGCGCCAGGACCGCCAGCGTGATGAGCGCCGCGCCGCCCCAGGCCAGCCGGTGCCAGTCCTCGTAGGGGCTCATGGCGAACTGGAAGATCACCACCGGCAGGTTGGCCATCGGCTTGTTCATGTCGAGCGACCAAAACTGGTTGTTGAGCGAGGTGAACAGCAGCGGCGCCGTCTCGCCGCTGATGCGCGCCACGGCGAGCAGGATTCCGGTGACGATTCCGGCGCGCGCCGCCCGATAGGTCACCATGACGATCATCTTCCATTGCGGGCAGCCCAGCGCCGCGGCCGCCTCGCGCAGGCTGTCGGGCACCAGCTTGAGCATGTCGTCGGTCGTGCGCACCACCACCGGAACCACCAGCAGGCCGAGCGCGACGGAGCCCGCCCAGCCCGAGAAATGCCCCACCTGCGCGACGTAGATCGAGTATACGAAAAGGCCGATGACGATGGAGGGCGCCGACAGCAGGACGTCGTTGAGGAAGCGCGTCCCGGACGCGAGCCAGCTGGCGCGGCCGTATTCGGCGAGGTAGGTGCCGGCGAGTATGCCCACCGGCGTGCCGATGACCGTGCCCGCCGCCACCATGATCAGGCTGCCCGCGATGGCGTTGGCCAGCCCGCCGTCGGCACCGGGCGGCGGCGTCATCTGGTAGTACAGCGACAGGCGCAGCAGCGCATTGCCGCCTTCGTACAGCAGCGTCGCCAGGATCCACACCAGCCAGAACAGGCCGGTGGCCAGTGCCAGCGCCGACACCGTGAGCATCAGCGCGTTGCGGCGCTTGCGCGAGCGATACAGGGGATTGTCGGCGCTGATTTCGCTCATCGCTTCAGGTCCTGGTGCCTTCCTGCCGGGCCAGCCGCATCAGCAGCAGCTTGGACAGCGCCAGCACGATGGAAGTGATGACGAACAGGATCAGCCCCAGCTCGATGAGCGAGGAGAAGTACAGGTCGCCGACCGCCTCGGTGAACTCATTGGCCAGCGCCGAGGCGATGCTGTTGCCCGGCTGCATCAGCGAGACCGACAGGCGGTGGGCGTTGCCGATGACGAAGGTCACCGCCATGGTCTCGCCCAACGCGCGGCCCAGGCCGAGCATGATGCCGCCGATCACGCCGATCTTGGTGTAGGGCAGCACCACGCGCCATACGACCTCCCAGGTGGTGCCGCCCAACGCGTAGGCGGACTCCTTGAGCAGCGGCGGCACCAGTTCGAACACATCGCGCATCACCGCCGTGACGAAGGGGATCACCATGATCGACAGGATCAGCCCGGCGGTGAGCATGCCGATGCCGAAAGGCGGACCCTCGAACAAGGCGCCCAAACCCGGTACCTTGCCGAGGGTATTGATGAGCAGCGGCTGGATGTAGGACTGGAACAGCGGAACGAAGACGAACAGGCCCCACATGCCGTAGATGATCGAAGGGATGGCGGCCAGCAGCTCGATGGCGGTGCCCAGCGGGCGCTTGAGCCAGGCCGGCGAGAGTTCAGTGAGGAACAGCGCGATGCCAAAGCTCACCGGCACTCCGATCAGCATGGCGATGAGCGAGGTCACCAGCGTGCCGTAGATCGGCACCAGCGCCCCGAACTCCTCCTTGACCGGGTCCCAGTCGTCGCGCCACATGAAGCTGACGCCGTACTTCTGCAGCGACAGCATGCTGCCCACGACCAGGGAGAACAGGATCGCCGCCAGGATGCTGAACACCAGGAGCGCGAACAGCCGGGTGAGCCATGCGAAAGCCGCGTCCTGCCAGCCCCCGCTGCTCGCGGCGCGCGGCGGCCTGGCACCATTGCGCTGCGCGCTCATCGCTATTCCATAGTCGGCGCCCGAACCGGGCACGGCGCTCATCCCCAAGACCCCCGAGATTCTAGTCGATTCCGCCGGCGCAACGAAAAGGGGCGGCCGCAGCCGCCCCATGCGCTGCCATTGCCGATCAATACACCGACTTGCCGGACCTGTCCTTGAGCAGCGACTTCCAGTTCGTCTGGATGAGGCTCACCACCGAATTCGGCATCGGAACGTAGTCGAGGTCCGCGGCCATGGCGTCGCCATTCGTGAACGACCACTCGAAGAACTTGAGAACTTCCTTGGCCGCGTCGGGCTGTTCCTGAACCTTGTGCATCAGGATGAACGATGCGCCGGTCATCGGCCAGCTTTGCGCACCGTGCTGGTCGGTCAGCACGAGGTACATGCCGGGCGCCTTCGCCCAGTCGGCGCCCGCGGCCGCGGCCTTGAAGGTCCGATCGCTGGGATCGACCACGCCGCTGTCGCGATTCACCATTTTCGCGACGGCCAGCTTGTTCTGCTTCGCGTACGCGTACTCGACATAGCCGATCGC
>JBGPPD010000138.1:0-8026 GCA_041488375.1 Gammaproteobacteria bacterium
ACGCGCAAACTCGAGCCAGAAGACGGGGAATTTTAACAGAGCGCCGGCGCATCACAGGATCCCGAGCGCGCTGCCCAAGGCACCCAGCAGGGTGGAGGCCGCTATGAGGATCACCGTGCCCAGGGCGACGTATTCTGCCGCCCTGTCCTCCTTCACCTCGAGCACCGTCTGCAGCCCGGCATACACCAGGTAAGCACTGTGGAAGGCAGCCAGCAGCAGCACCATCGCCAGGTCCGGCAGTAGCAGGAAGACTCCGCCAAGAAGCACCGGCGCGTTGCTGTACGAGGCGACCTGCAGCGCGCGCGGCCAGTCGCGCGGCCGTGAGAAAAGCGGGGCCAGGACATAGATCGACGCGGCCAGCAGGATGACCGACAGCAGCGCGCCGGCGAAAACCGTCAGGCCGGCTTGCACAGCCTGCGCAGGGACCGAGGCTGCGCCGGCGCGGACGCGCCCTTCCGAATCGGCAAAAAGCAGCTGATTGAGCATCCAGCACACGGCCGGCACGCCAGCCAGCGGCAACACGAACGAACGGAAAATCGCCACCGAATCTGGCGCCTCCTCCCGGATTGCTTGCCACTCGTCATTGGGCGACAGGGTAAGCCGCACTGCGCGTGCGAACGCCTGGACCATGCAATCAGCCTGCTGCTGCAGCGAGGTACAGCCTGATTTTCAGGACGATCAGGATGCCTTCCAACAGCGCCAGGAAGAAAAACGCCAGGAATCCGATATGCGCGTCGACCACGAAGCGCGGCGCAATCCGGCGCGTCGCCTTCAGGACCGGCGCCGTGACCGTTCGCAGCAGCGTGTACACGAAATTGGTGTCGCGCCGCGACCCGGCGAGCACGAACAGCGCGGCCTGGCCGACAAGCGCCATCAGGGCGACCTCGTTGATGGCTTTCAGGATGACCACCAGTTGGAACATTACCCGGGTCCTGCGACCGTACCGCCCGACGTCACGGAAGAACCAGCCGGCGCATCATGGCCGGCGGGCTTCTGCGTGGCTCGGATCAGGTGCTGCGTCATCTTCGGATCGAACCTGTTCAGGTGCGTGATGACCTCGTCGAGATTCGAGCGCCGGCCGAGCGCATGGTAGGCCATGCCCAGTTCGAACCATGCGTAGCCGTTCATCGGCTGCAGTTCGGCCGCCCTCTGCAGGGCATCCGCCGACTCCCGATGCCGGCCCAGCGATCCCAGCGCAAGCCCCAGGCCGTACCAAGCCCGGTCGATGCCAGGCCTGAGCTTTAGCGCTTTTCGGAACGCTTCGATCGCCGGCTCGTAGTCCTTGTTCAAATGCAGGACGTAGCCCAGGTCGAATAGCAGCACCGCGTCGTCCGGCTGCAGCCTCAGCGCCGCCCTGAACTGCTCGATGGCAAGGGGATAGCGGCCGCGCGTTGCGTAGATAAGGCCCAGCGAACCAATCGCGCGCAGGTACGAGGGATCCGTACGCAGTGCTTCGAGGAACTCGCGTTCAGCCTGATCGTACCGCTTCAAAAGCAACAGTAGGCGCCCGCACTTCCAGTGCCACCAGGATCCGAGGTTCATGCTGGCGCGCTCCTGCAGGGCGGCAGACGCCCTGAAAAGGGCGAAGCCCGCCGGAGCGGGCTTCGCCTGCCTGCAATCAACAAATGAATCAGGTCGCTTGCGTGTCGATATCGCCGCGCAGGTGCGGATAGCGGACGTGTTCGACCAGTTCCTGGACCTTCTTGTCCGGCGCCGGCGTGAGCAGACTCACGACGATCGTCGTCAGCAGGCCGACGGGCAAACCAAACACGCCTGCCGAGATCGGACTCATGTTGAACCATTGGTTGGCGGCAACGCCCCCGAAGAACGGGTAGGTCTGCACCATGTAATACATGCAGGTACCGAGCCCCGCGACCATGCCCGCGATCGCCCCCCACTTGTTGGCGCGCTTCCAGAAGATGCCGGCCACCAGCACGGGAAAGAACGACGATGCCGCGAGCGAGAATGCCGCGCCGACCAGGAACAGGATGTTTCCCGGCTTGAGCGAGGTGACGTACGCCGCGATAAGCGCGACCACCAGCAGCAGCGCTTTCGACACCGTGACGCGGCGGCTGGTCGGCGCGGCCGGATCGATCATCTTGTAATAGAGATCGTGCGACAGCGCGTTCGCGATGGTCAGCAGCAGGCCGTCCGCGGTCGACAGCGCGGCTGCGAGACCGCCGGCAGCAACCAGGCCCGACACCACGTACGGCAGGCCGGCGATCTCCGGCGTCGCCAGCACGATAATGTCGGTGCCGAGCACGATTTCGGAAAGCTGCACGATCCCGTCGAAATTGAGGTCGGTAATGGTCAGCAGTGACGGATCCACCAGCCGCCATGCCGCTGCCCACGCCGGGAGCTCTGCAAACTTGCTGCCCACCAAGTGCGTATAAACGTCGTACTTGGCGAGCACCGCGAGGCACGGTGCGGTGAAGTAGAGCAGAAAGATGAAGAACAGCGACCAGAACACCGATTGGCGCGCTTGTCTCACGCTGGGCGTGGTGTAGTAGCGCATCAGAATGTGCGGCAACGCAGCCGTGCCGAACATCATGCAGAACACGATGCCGAGGAAGTTGTTGCGCGCGATGTTCTGCGCCGCCTCGTCCTTGCCCGGGAACGGCGTGGCGTGGGGCCGGGGCGGAGCGGCGTTTGCCGCGAGACCCTGCCTGGCTGCGAAAAGTACCTTCGCCTTGTCCGGATCGCTCGGCCAGTTGGCGATGGCATTGTCGATGGATTTGACCACGTAGTCCGGGGCATTGCTCGCCTTTGCCTTCGCCAGCTCCGCTTCAAGCTTGGCTTTGCGGGCTGCCGTGGCTTTCGGCAGGTCTTTTGCCGCGGCAGCTGCCTCCGCGGCCGCCTCCTTGGCAAGCCCTCTCACCTGCTGTTCCGTGGGATCCGCGGTGAACTTCTTCTCAAGCGCGGTGATCTTCTGCAGCGTGATGCCGTACGCCAGCTGCGGGATGGGGACGCCCGTGTGCTTGACGCCCAGCCACACGACCGGGGTGAGATAGGCGATGATCAAAATGATGTACTGCGCGACCTGCGTCCAGGTCACAGCGCGCATGCCACCCAGGAACGAGCACACCAGAATTCCGCCCAGACCGACGAACACGCCGACGCCGAACTCGAGTCCGGTCATGCGCGAGGTGATGATGCCGACCCCGTAGATCTGCGCCACCACGTAGGTGAAGGAGCAGAGCACCGCGGCGAAAATGCCGACCGAGCGAATGATGTGCCCGCCATAACGCTCGCCGAGGAAATCAGGAATCGTAAACTGGCCGAACTTGCGCAGGTAGGGTGCGAGGAACACCGCCACCAGTACGTAGCCGCCGGTCCAGCCCATGACGAACGAAAGACCGTCAAATCCCGCGAGGTACAGCGTGCCGGCCATGCCGATGAACGATGCCGCGCTCATCCAGTCGGCACCTGTCGCCATGCCGTTGAAGAACGCCGGGACACGCCGTCCCGCAACATAGTATTCGGCCGCGTCCATGGTACGGGTCATGATGCCAATGCCGGCGTACAGGCCGATCGTTCCGATCAGGAACCAATAGCCGATCCACTGCCGCGACATCCCGTACTGCTCGGCGACCGCGAGCGCGAGCAGGAAGAGGATGAACCCGCCGGTGTAGAAGGTGTAGTACTTCTTGAGCTGCGTCTTGAATGCGCCGTGGCTCGGTACGGATGCGGCCGTGTTCATACGTCTTCCCCCTCTTCCACGCCATATTCGATGTCGAGCTTGTTCATGTAGTGCTGGTAGTACCAGATCAACGCGACATAGATGATCAGCGATCCCTGGGCCGACATGTAAAAGCCCAGAGGGAAACCGAAGAAATTGACGGAGTTGAGTTCGCGGGCATACCAGCCCTCAACGAACGTGGACACGAACCAGATCAGCAGCAGGATCGCCGTGACCACGAGGTTCTTGCGCCAGTATTGCCGGTGACTCTCTGTCAGCTGCATTGCCCCCTCCCCAGGAAGTCCAGTCCCCGAATCCTGATAAGACTAGCTTACGGAGAACTTACAAGTATTTATGGAGCGGCATATTGCTGCGCTGCAGCGCGATCAGCCAGCCTCCATCGTCAATGTGAATGAAAAACAAGTCCCTGCGCGTCCGCTCTCCACCCAGATGCGCCCCCCAAGGCGCTCCACGATCCTCTTGCAGATGTGCAGTCCCAGGCCGCTGCCCTGGGGTTTTCCCAGGAGCGGATCCCCGGCCTGGCGGAACTTGTCGAAGATCACCGCCTGGTCGGGAATTTCGATGCCGGGACCGTTGTCGCGTACGTCCACCTGCAGGTAGCCCTCGCCCGGCGCCAGCACGATTTCCACCCGGCCCCGCAGCGGATCGCAGAATTTCGCCGCGTTCGACAGCAGGTTGAGCATCACCTGCACGATACGGTCCAGATCGGCGGTCACCAGCGGCACGCGCTCCGGCATGCGTGTGCGCAACTCGATGCCGCGCTCCTTGAACAATTCACCCATCGCCTCCACCGTGTCCTCGACGATCTCCTTCATGTCCACCGGCCCGGGATGCCACTCCACGTTGCCGGACTCGAGCTTGGAGATGTCCAGGATCTGGTTGATCAGGCGGGTCAGGCGCTCGCTCTCCTTGATCACGATGCCGAGCTGGCGGGCGCGCTCGGCGGGCTCCAGGTCGGGGTTGTCGCGCAGGATCTGGGAAAACGTGCGGATCGACGTCAGCGGCGTGCGCAACTCGTGCGATACGGTGGCGACGAAATCGTCCTTGAGCCGGTCCAGTTCCTTCAGGCGCTCGTTCGCGGCGTGCAGCTCCTCGGTCGCGCGCTCCAGCTCGCGCGACTTCTGCTCGAGGCGGTGGCTGTAGACGATCACCTGGGAAGCCTCGTTCAGCATCTCGCGCACTTCCTCGATCGTCAGCGCTTCTTCCTTCACCGCGGAAGCGACCATGATGTGGGCGGAGGCCGCACCGATGGCGCCGGCCAGCTGCATCTCCACGAAGTGCACCAGGTTGGCGTCGGCCCGCAATGCGGGGTCCGGCCAGGCGAGGTCGCGGCTGCGCGCGAACTCGCGGAACGCGGCGTCGGCCGGCTCGGCGCCGATGAACCGGGTGAGCAGGCGATGCAGCTCGCTGGCCGACGCGGTGCCGCGCCAAAAAGACGCTCCCGGGGTCTCCGTCTGCCGGTAGGCGTCGACGAACACGCTCGCCTGGCGCGCCTCCTGCGCGTCGCGCGTGCCGAACAGGGACACGCCGACGTACGCGCCGACGTTGGCGATCATGCTCCAGATCATGGCATGGGTGATGTGGTCCAGGCCCGAGAGACCGAACAGCTCCAGCGGCTTGAGCATCGCGATGCCGAACGGACCCTGCTCCATCGTCTGCGGCGGCAGCCAGCCGGAGCGCGCGAGCGCCGGAAACAGCAGCGTGTATCCCCAGACCGAAAACCCCATCACCAGGCCGCTGAAGGCGCCGGCGCGCGTGCCGCCCTTCCAGAAGATCCCGCCGAGCAGCACGGGCGCGAACTGCGCCACCGCCGCGAACGAGATCAGCCCGATGGAGACCAGCGCGTAGGCTTCCCCCGCCAGCCGGAAATACAGGTACCCCAGCAGCAGCAGCGACACGATCGCGCCGCGCCGGATGCCGAGCAGCAGCGCGGTCAGGTCGCGCCGCTCGCGCAGGCGCAGGCTCTTCAGCCGCAGCAGCAACGGCATGACCAGGTCGTTGCAGATCATGGTCGACAGGGCGATCGTTTCCACGATCACCATGCCGGTCGCCGCCGACAGCCCGCCGATGAACACCAGCAGCGCGAGCCCTTCCTGCCTCGCCGCCATCGGCAGCGTCAGCACATAGGTGTCCGCATCCACCGTGCCGGGGGAGAAATACAGATTGCCGCCGAAGGCGATCGGCAGCACGAACAGGTTGATTGCCAGCATGTACAGCGGAAACAGCCAGATGGCTTTGTTCAGGTGGCGCTCGTCCTTGTTCTCGATCACCGCCACCTGGAACTGGCGCGGCAGGAACATGATCGCCAGCATCGACAGGATGGTGAGCCATACCCAGTTCGCGTAGCCGCCCGCGACTCCCTCCAGGGGTGCCAGCAGCGGGTTCAGCTTGGGGTCGGCGCGTGCGCGCGCAAAGATGTCGCCGGCGCCGTCGAACATGCCGTAAGTGACGAACAACCCCACGGCGAGGAACGCCAGCAGCTTGACCAGCGATTCGAAGGCGATTGCCGCCACCATGCCCTCGTGGTGCTCGGCGGCATCCAGGTGGCGCGTGCCGAACAGGATGGTGAAGGCGGCCAGGATCAGCGCCACCCAGAAGGCCGTGTCCGCGGCCAGCGGCGCCCCGCCGGCGATCGCCGGCATGCTGATCTCCGGATACTGCAGCAGGATCGCGTAGCTGGTGGCAATCGCCTTCAGTTGCAGCGAGATGTAGGGCAGGATCCCGATCACCGCGATCACCGTCACCAGGCCGCCCAGCAGCGCGCTCTTGCCGTAGCGCGAGGCGATGAAATCGGCGAGCGAGGTGATGCGGTTGTTCTTGCTGATGCGGATGATCTTGCGCATCACGGTCCACCACAGCGCGATCATCAGCGTCGGACCGAGATAGATCGGCAGGAAGCCGATGCCGTCGCCCGCCGCGCGCCCGACCGAGCCGTAAAAGGTCCAGGCGGTCGCATACACCGCCAGCGACAAGGCGTAGATGGTCGGGTTGTTGATCACCGAGCGGCCGGCATCCGCGCGCTGGTCGGCGTAGTAGGCGATGCCGAACAGCAGCCCGAGGTAGGCGAAGGACACCAGCACGATCACGTGGCCCTGCAGCACTGCCGCCACCGGCGCCTAGCGCCGGACCTCGACCACGTAGGCCATCAGCGCCACCAGCAGTGCCCATGCCGCGAAGATGAACGCGTAGAGCACCGGCACGCCGAATATCGCGCCCTGCAGGTTGAACAGCGACAGCACCGGGTAGTTGAACAGCAGGCAGCCGAGCATGAACAGCGCGATCAGGCGTTGTCCCTTGGCATCGTCACGCTCCATGCCGCCCCCGTCGCGGAATCAGATCGACTGCTTCAGCTGCTCCAGGATCGCCGGGTTCTCCAGCGTGGACACGTCCTGCTTGATCTCCTCGCCCTTGGCGATGTCGCGCAGCAGCCGCCGCATGATCTTGCCGGAACGCGTCTTGGGCAGGTTGTCGCCGAAGCGGATGTCCTTGGGACGGGCGATCGGGCCGATCTCCTTGGCCACCCAGTTGCGCAACTCCTGCGCGATCCTCTTGGCTTCCTCGCCGCTCGGGCGCGCGCCCTTCAGGACCACGAACGCGCACACCGCTTCGCCCGTCAGTTCGTCCGGGCGGCCGACCACCGCCGCTTCCGCGACCAGCTTGGTGTTGGCCACCAGCGCCGATTCGATTTCCATCGTGCCGAGGCGGTGGCCCGAGACGTTCAGCACGTCGTCGATGCGCCCCATGATGCGGTAATAGCCGTCCTGGTCGGTGCTGGCGCCATCCCCCGCGAGGTAATACTTGCCTTTGAAATCTTCCGGGTAGTAGCTCTTCTTGAAGCGGTCCGGATCGCCCCAGATCGTGCGGATCATGGATGGCCAGGGACGTTTGATGACCAGGATGCCGCCCTTGCCCTTGCCTACCGAATGTCCGGTTTCGTCGACGATATCGGTCATGATTCCGGGCAGCGGGAAAGTGCACGAACCCGGCTTGGTAGGCGTTACGCCCGGCAGCGGCGAAATAAGGTGACCGCCCGTCTCCGTCTGCCACCAGGTGTCGACGATCGGGCAGCGCCCGCCGCCCACCGTCTCGTGGTACCACATCCAGGCCTCGGGATTGATCGGCTCGCCGACCGTGCCGAGGATGCGCAGCGACTTGAGGTCGTATTTCTTCGGCAGGTCGCCGCCCGCCTTGATGAGCGAGCGGATCGCCGTCGGCGCCGTATAGAACACGTTCACCTTGTGGTCCTGGATGATCTTCCAGAACCTGCCGGCGTCCGGGTAGGTCGGGACGCCTTCGAACATCACTTCCGTGGTGCCCACCGCGAGC
>JBGPPD010000139.1:0-7984 GCA_041488375.1 Gammaproteobacteria bacterium
CCCGAGGCGTCGATGCTCGCGCCATCCAGCACGCCGACGCGCCGGCCCAGCACCTGCACGCTGCCGCCCTTGTCGCCCCCGGCCTCGACCTGCGAGCCCGCCTCGAGCAGCGCGTCCTGCGCCGCGCGGAACACGATCTTGCCGCCATCGCCCACCAGCGCGCGCGCGGCCGACACGCGGCCCGAGTTGCGCACCAGCGTGCCGTAGATGCCGATGTTCCCCGACGCGGCGACCAGCGTTCCCGCGTTGACCGCCTCTCCCGCCGCGGTGAACTCCACGCGGATGTCGGGCTCGCGCGAGTTGACCAGCTCGACGGTCTTGCCCGCCGCGATGAGCACTTCGCCCTTCGGGCTGGTGACCACGGCGCCTTTCTGGTTTTCCACGTTCGGCGCTACGAGGTACACGTGCCCGCCATCAGCCGTCTTGATGCTGCCGGCGTTGGTCAGCTTGCCTTCGGCCCCTGTGCCCTGGAACAGCAGCCGCCCGGAGAGGAAGTCCGCGTCGGAGAGGTTCAGCGTGGAGGCCGCGAAGCCCGCCACGTCGATCATCGCGCCGCGGCCGATGGTGATGCCCGAGGGATTGACCAGGAACACGCGGCCGTTGGAGCTCAGCGTGCCGAGGATGGCGGAAGGATTCGCGCCGACCACCCGGTTGAGCACCGAGCTCGCGGCACTTTGCTGGATGAAGCGGGTGACCTCGTTCTGGCCGATGGAGAACTGCTGCCAGTTGATGATCGCGCCGGGGGTGTTGGTGACGTTCAGCGTGCTACCGCTGCGCGCGAAGCTCGCGCTGCCGTTGGCGACGGCGCCGCCGGTGGGATTGGCGTAGGCGGCGGGCGCGGCAAAGCACAGCGCCACCGCGGCACCGAGCAACGGTCGCCTTAATGTTGAAACTGCCCCCACGGCCTTACACCCCCAAAGAAGTGCACTATGGGTGAAAAGCCCTTACGCGGCTGCGACTTACGCCACGACGGGACGGTAAAGAATTGTCAGTGGCGGCCTGTTGGCCTTGTCGCCCCGGCGATCCCGCGGCCCGGCAGCGCCCCAAGGCGCGTTAGAGTCGTCTTGGAACCCGATCCAAGCGAGGCCCGCCATGCTGCCCGAACTGAAAACCGCCGCCGGCATCACCTACCGCGAATCCGGCAGGAAAGACGCGCCCGCGCTCGTGCTGCTGCATGGCATCGGCTCTACGTCGGCCGGCTGGCGCCTGCAGTACGGCCCCCTGGGCGAGCGTTTCCGGGTGATCGCCTGGGATGCGCCCGGCTACGGCGGCTCCGCGCCGCTCGCGGGCGAGGCGCCCGGTGCCGAGGCCTATGCGCAGGCGCTCGCCCGCCTGCTCGATGCGCTCGGCATCCGGCAGGCGATCGTCGGCACCAACTCCTGGGGCACACCCACGGGCGTCGTATTCGCGCGGCTGTTCCCGGAGCGCGTGCGCGCGCTCGTGCTCGGCGGGCCGGCGGCGGGCTGGGGCTCGGCGCCCAAGGAAGAACGCGACCGGCGCGTCGCCGCGCGCCTCGAGCGCGTCTCCGTGCTCGGCATGAAGAAGATGCGCGAGGAAGACGCGCCCGAGCTGGTCGCGCCCGGCACGCGCGCCGAGGTGCTCGAATGGATCAAGGGGGCCGAGGGCCTGAATGTCAAAGGCTATGCGCAGGCTGCGCGCATGCTCAGCGCGGTCGACGTGACGCGCGAGGCGGCCTCGGTCACCTGCCCGGTGAAGGTCGTTTCCGGCGAGAAGGACCGGCGCACGCCCCCCGAAACCAACGCCAAGCGCATTGCCGCTGCGCTGCCCAACGGCTCGTTGCAGATGATCCCGAACTGCGGGCACCTGCCGCACCTGGAATTTCCCGAGATTTTCAACGCGGCGGTGCTGGAGATGCTGAAGGCAGTCGGGCAACCGGCCTGAGCATGGCGACGAGCATTGCCATGAACGCGCCGCACGCCGCGGAGTTCCTCACCCTGCAGGAAATCGTGGCCGCTGCGCGCGCCAACCTGGCGCCCGGGCCCTGGAACTACCTCATCGGCGGCGCCGAAACCGAGACCACGGTGCGCCGCAACCGCCAGGCGCTCGACTCGATCGCGTTCCGCCCGCGCGTGTTGCGCGACGTGAGCCGTATCGACGCCACGGCGGGGTTCCTCGGCCAGCGCGCGCGCCTGCCGGTGCTGCTCGCGCCGATCGGCGGCCTGGAAGCCATCGTCGAAGGCGGCGCCGCCGCGGCCGCGCGCGGCGCGGCGCAGTTCGGCGTGCCGCAGATGCTGTCCTCGGTCTGCAAGCCGGGGCTGGAAGAGACCGCCGCGGCCGCGGACACGCTGCGTGTCTTCCAGCTCTATGTGCGGGGCGATGACGCCTGGGTGGACGATCACGTGCGCCGCGCGCGCGACCACGGCTACAGGGCGTTCTGCCTCACAGTGGATGTTGCGATGTACAGCCGGCGCGAGCGCGACCTGGCCGGCCGCTACGTCAAACCCTGGCGCGCGGCTGCCCCTGCCGGCAGCGGTTACCAGGCCGCGCTCTCCTGGGACCAGGTCAAGCGCTTCAAGGACAAGCACGACCTGCCGTTGATCATCAAGGGCATCGCCACGGTGGAAGACGCCCGCATCGCCGTGCAGCACGGCGTCGAAGTGGTCTACGTCTCCAACCACGGCGGGCGCCAGCTCGACCACGGCCTGGGGAGCATCGCGGTGCTGCCGGAAATCGTGGCCGCAATCGCCGGCCGCGCCCAGGTCTGGGTGGACGGCGGATTCATGCGCGGTTCCGACGTGGTGAAGGCCATCGCGCTCGGCGCGCAATGTGTGGGGCTGGGACGCCTCGCCGGCCTGGGCCTCGCTGCCGCGGGCGTGCCGGGGCTGGTGCGCATGCTGGAAATCCTCGAAACGGAGGTGCAGACCTGCCTTGGCCTGCTCGGGGTCACTTCGCTTGGCGAGCTGGGACCGCAACATGTCGCCGCGGCGATCCCGGTCGGCCTGCCCGGGACCTTCAGCGCCTTTCCGCTGCTCGGCGAGGAGTGAAGCGGCGCCGAGATGGCGTCCCCACGGGGAACCGTTCTTGACGCGCCCCAGCTGCCGAGGGAGTGGCCAGGAGCGGTCATTCACAGCCTAACGGTTTGAGCTCAGCGGCGACCCGTCAGGGTCGTCCGCTGGAGTGAATTGTTAGCCCCTCCACGACATGGGAGGCAGTCAATGAACTGGCGCACCACCACCACCTTGATCTTCAATGCGCGAGAACCTATACCAACGCGTGCCAGATCCAGTGATTGGAATGATCAACACCATTGCGAAGCCGTCGTACTCCTCCTTTTCTATCAGATAGCCGTCAGCTCTGGAAAAACTCCGGATGTAGTGAGTGGACGACATTGCACTCGATACTCCGAAACCAGTTGAGGCCCTAATACTTAGCCATCCATCTTGGCACGAAAAGTCATCGCTTTCTTTCTTCATGATCTCGGAATATATAGTGCCGCCGTCAGACACCGCCGCAATCTCTAGTTGATTTGTTCCTTCTTGCCGTATTGAGATGCGGCGTACTTCTTGCCAATTTCCCAGTGGCACCGGGTATTTCGCGAGATCTTTCCAAAACCACTGAAACTTTAACGCGATGGGTTTCTTGTCTGATGCTTCTCCCGAATTCAAGTACTGGCCGGATATGTCGGGACAATTCTCGCCTTCTGCCGACTTAGGAATTTTCCAGGTATCTGGAATTGTTTGGTGAGAAGTGCACGAGGTCGCAAGCAGAGTAGCCGTTAGCAATACCGCAAGACACAAATGGCTCATGTGGCGCTCGCCTAACTCATCTTGATGTTGGTGCCGGCCTGAGGGGGCTAACTAATAGTAGTCGGCACGGATACAGCACTACACTCTTGATCGTTGTCCGATGATTTCAAGATATGGCGTCTCGGTATCCATCCTTAGCTGCAAATAACGATTCCGAGAAAAGCCGCATTTGTCAGCTTTGGGTCGAAAGCGGACAGTCAATTGAGCTACTCGCGTAGCGTCGCGCCGACGACGTGTGTCGCTGACCGCCAGATGCGCGCGGCGTCAAGCTGGCGTCCCCACGGGGATTCGAACCCCGGTACTCACCGTGAAAGGGTGATGTCCTAGGCCTCTAGACGATGGGGACTTTGGACAAAATTCAAATCGGGTCTGGTGGAGGTAACCGGGATCGAACCGGTGACCTCTTGCATGCCATGCAAGCGCTCTCCCAGCTGAGCTATACCCCCGACCGAGGGCGCGGATTATAGCCTAGCTAGGGCTGGCATGGGCCAAGACGGCGGCCGGAAGTCTTCATGCGCAGGTCGATGCCGCCGGCGGCAGAACCCAGTTGCACTTCGCTTTCCATGCTGCCTATACCGAGGCGCGCCTTGCCCGCGCCGCGCATGCCGGAGCCCGGGCATTCCATCTCCCAAGAAATGCTGTCTGGCCCGAGTTTCAGCGTCGTCACGCGGCAGTCCGCGGGCTGTTGCGTGCTGCTGCCCCAGCGCAAGGGGTCCTTGGACTGCTCTTTCGTGATGCAGGTGCGAATGCCGTTCTGAGCCGGCCTAGGCAGGCCGGGCGCGGTGACGGTGGTGGCGAAATCCCACTCGCCCGGTTCGAGCGATTGCGCGACGGCACACTCGGTACCGGCGGTTGCAAAAACTAAAGCGCTCAAGCAGACGCTTCGAAACGCGGTCATCGCTGCTAATTGTCGCCCAAGTACTTGGCAATACGGTCGAGCACATACGCTTTCCCACGCAAAGCCAAGCCATCATCGATAGAAATTTGCCTTAGCTCGCCCCATACAATCATCCTGAGAGCATTCGCTACTTGTGGCATCTTGAGTTTATGGTCGTTCAATATCCCCTTTACTGCTTCGCCGATTGAGTGCTTGTCCCAAGCTTGGAGCGTGGCCAGTCGTTTGCTCAGATCATGCAAGGCGATACGAACCGCAGGGGTTAGCAGCTCATTTAATTGTTCCAATGACGGTTCCATCTCAGCAAGAAAAGTGAAAGCCGCAGAGGATGTTTGGGTGACTGTATGCGTACGCAAGGCGTAGAACTCAATTAGAGGCTCAAGTGCCGGGCCTTCCTTGGTCGATTCGATCAATCTCGGCTCAAACTTCTTAGCAAGCGCCGTAAGAGTGTCTGGCTTAGCTTGCTTCATGTACTGCTGATTGAGCCATTTCAGCTTCTCGACGTCGAACCTGGCGGGGGAGCGGCTCACATGGCGCAGGTCGAACCACTCGACCAGCTGCGCCATGGAGAACATCTCCGCATCGCCATGCGACCAGCCCAGGCGCGCGAGGTAGTTCACCAGCGCCTCCGGCAGGAAGCCCTCGTCGCGGTACTGCGTGACGCTCACCGCGCCGTGGCGCTTCGAGAGCCGCTCGCCGTCCGCGCCCAGGATCATCGGCACGTGCGCGAACTCGGGGAGCTTGTCGCCCAGCGCGCGAAAGATGTGGATCTGCCGCGGCGTGTTGTTGACGTGGTCGTCGCCGCGGATGACCTGCGTGATGTCCATGTCCAGGTCGTCCACCACCACGCCGAAGTTGTAGGTGGGCACGCCGTCGGCGCGCAGCAGCACCAGGTCGTCGAGCTCCGCATTGGGAAATTCGATCACGCCCTTCACCAGGTCGTGCCAGCCGACCGAGCCCTCCTCGGGCGTGCGAAAGCGGATCACCGGCGGCCGGCCTGCGGGCGGCACCAGGCCCGCCGCCTTCGCGCGCTCCGGACGCCAGCGCCCGTCGTAGCGCGGCTTCTCGCCGCGCGCGCGCTGCGCCTCGCGCATCGCGTCGAGTTCTTCCTTGCTCGCCCAGCAGCGGTAGGCGTGGCCGGCGGCGATGAGTTTTTCGGCGGCTTCCTGGTAGCGCGCCAGGCGCTGCATCTGGAAGAAAGGCCCCTCGTCCCAGTCGATGCCGAGCCACTTCATGCTGTCCAGGATCGCGTCGACCGAGACTTGCGTCGAGCGTTCCAGGTCGGTGTCCTCGATGCGCAGGACGAACTTGCCGCCGTGGCGGCGCGCATAGGCCCAGGAAAAGAGCGCGGTGCGCGCGCCGCCGATGTGGAGGAACCCGGTGGGGCTGGGAGCGAAGCGCGTGCGCACAGTCATGGGTGTTAGGATTTTCCCATGTCCGCGACATTCCAGCCCGACCGCATGCCGGGCTACGTGTTGCCCAAGTACCAGTACCGCAAGCCGCCGGAGCTCGATGGGGGCGATGCGCCGCTCTATCCGGTCGCCATCGTCGGCGCTGGGCTCGCCGGTCTCACCGCCGCGCTCGAGCTCGGCAGCCGGGGCGTGCGCTGCGTGCTGCTGGACGAGGACGACACGGTGGGCGCGCAGGGGCTGTCCTCGCGCGGCATCTGCCACGCCCAGCGCACACTGGAGATATTCGACCGCTTCGGCGTCGCCGAACGCATCCGCGCCAAGGGCGTCACCTGGAACGAGGGCGACGTGTTTTTGCGCGACGAGCGCATTTTCCGCTTCAACCTGCAGCCCGGGCAGGACCAGAAGTTCCCCGCCTTCGTCAACCTGCAGCAGTTCTACGTGGAGCAGTACCTGGTGGAGGCGGTGCAGCGCATGGACGCGGTATCGCTGCGCTGGAAGAACCGCGTCGCCGCCGTCAAGCAGCTGGCGGACCACGTTTCGCTCGAAGTGGCGACCCCTGACGGGAAGTACACGCTGCGCGCGCAGTACGTGGTGGCGGCCGACGGCGCGCACAGCGTGCTGCGCGAGCAGCTCGGCGCGAAGGACGCCGAGTCCTCCCTGTTCGACAACCACTGGTGCATCGCCGACGTGAGGATGCCGGGCTCCTCCGGCGCGGTAAGGAAGGCCTTCCTCGACGCACCGCAGAATGACGGCGGCGCAATTTGGTACCACCAGATGGCCGACGGCATCTGGCGCACCGATTGGCTGATCAGCCACTACGACGATCCGGAAGCAGAGGCGCGGCCCGAGCGCGCCAGGGCGCGGCTGAAAAAGCTGCTCGGGCCGGATACGCCGTTCGAGCTGGTGTGGGTCGGCCCCTGGCGCTTCCGGCGGCGCGTGCTGGAGAAGATGACGCACGGGCGCGTGTTCTTCATGGGCGACGCCGCCGCGCAGCACTCCCCCTTCGGCGCGCGCGGCGGCAACCGCGCCGTGCAGGACGCCAACAACCTCGGCTGGAAGCTCGCGCTGGTGGTTTCGGGCAAGGCGCCTGCCGCGCTGCTCGAAACCTATGAGCTGGAGCGGCATTTCGCGGCGCGCGAGAACGTCGAGATCGCCTCGCGCAGCGCGATGTTCATCGCGCCGGAAACCGAGGGCCAGCGGCTGGTGCGCGGGGCGTTCCTCGAGCTCGCGCGCCAGCACGAGTGGGCGCGGCCGATGGTCAACGTCGGACGGCTGTCGGTGGCGAGCGTGTACGCCTTCAGCCCCGTGAACTCGGAGCGCGGCGCCTTTGCTGCGCCGCTGGCGCAGCCGGGCGCCGCCGCACCGGACGGGCGCTGCGGATCGGGCCATTTCGTCGAGCAGTTGCAGGGAGGGTTCAGCGTGGCCTATTTCGGCGGCGAAGGCCCGCCCGTCGCCGGCGCTCAGGTGCTGCAGCTGGGGCCCGAGAGCCACGAGGCGCTGTTCGCGCGCTACGGCGTGGAGGACCAGGCCACTTACGTCTTCCGGCCCGACGCGCATGTGCTCGCCCGCTGCACCGGGATCGATGCCGCTTTCGCGGAGTCCGCGATCCACCGAGTGCTCGGCTACCGCGCTGCGCGGACGGTACCGGAGATGCATTCGGCGCAGCCTGCCGCCGACCGCCTGTTCGACCGGTTGAGCGTGCAGCTGGATGCCATGGCGCCTAGGGATCGCACCAGTGCGCTGGCCGAAGTGGTCGCTGCAATAGAGCGGCAATCCGGCCTGGAAATCGGGGTCTGACCCCGATTTGGATTAGAATCCGCCCCTCTCCGGCAGGGTCGTTAGCTCAGCGGTAGAGCACTGCTCTCACACAGCAGGGGCCACTGGTTCGATCCCAGTACGACCCACCAATA
>JBGPPD010000140.1:0-7982 GCA_041488375.1 Gammaproteobacteria bacterium
CCCTGCTCCCGCGCCGCCTGGAGTTTGCGCAGGATGGTCGCGCCGGGCAATCCGGTGCGCGCGGCGTAGAGCTCCGCCGGCACGCCGCCCACCAGCCGCAGCGCGTTCAGCATGAATTCGAATGGCAGTTCCCGCGGTGCGATCGCCTTCTCCTGCAGAGTACCGGCCATCGCCATGTACTCGCGCGGCTGCTTGGCCCGCTCGTGACGCGTCACGCGGTCGGCGAAGCTCAACTTGCCGTGCGCGCCCGCGCCGATGCCCAGGTAGTCCCCGAACTCCCAGTAATTCATGTTGTGCCGGCAGCGCCGCCCGGGCCGCGCGAAAGCAGAAGTCTCGTAGTGCTCGAATCCGGCGGCGGCGGCCAGCTCCTCGACTGCGAGCTGCATGTCGGCGCAGGCATCGTGCTCCGGCAATCGCGGCGGCTTGCTGTAGAACACGGTGTTCGGCTCGAGCGTCAGCTGGTAGGCAGAAAAATGCGCGGTGCCGAAGTGCAATCCTTCGGCCGCATCCGCGCGCGCTTCGGCGAGCGTCTGCCCCGGCAACCCGTACATCAGGTCGAGATTGACGTTGTCGAAGGTCGCCTGCGCCATTTCGATCGCGCGCCGCGCTTGGTGGGCCGAATGAATCCTTCCCAAGGCCTGCAGCTTCCCGTCATCAAAGCTCTGGATGCCGAGCGAGATCCGGTTCACCCCGGCCGCGCGGTAGCCGCGGAAGCGCCCCGCCTCCGCGGTGCCGGGATTGGCTTCCAGCGTCACCTCGGCATCCGGCTCAAGAGGGAGCCGCGCACGGATCGCGGCGAGCAGCCGGTCGATGGATTCGGGGGCGAACAGGCTCGGCGTGCCCCCGCCGATGAAGATCGAGCGCAGCCGCCGGCCCCACACTGAGGGCAGCAGGCCTTCGAGGTCAGCCACCAGCGCGTCCACATACTCGTGCTCCGGCAGAGCATCCGCTCTTTCATGTGAATTGAAGTCGCAGTACGGGCACTTGCGCACGCACCAGGGCAGGTGGGCGTAGAGCGCGAGCGGCGGCAGCGCCGCCAGGCGCACGGTACCGGGAAGACTGATCTGAGCCTGCAGCACGGACTATTTTACAGTCCGTCGACAATGGACTATGGTAGGTAAATTCCCGAGGCTGGCAGCGAGGCGAAGAGCGCAGCATGGCTCTGCAAGCGCTATTGTGGTGCACCGCGGCGCTGCTGGGTACGAGCGTGGCGGCGGTCGCAGCGGCACGCCACCGCGCGACCAGTGCATCGGTCTATGGCGTTGCGCTCTGTGCAACGGCGATCGCGATGGTCGTTGCTGCCTGGTTCCTCCTCGCCGACAGGCCGCTCGCCGACGCGCTGCTGCTGCCGGTCGGCTTGCCTTGGCTGGGCGCTCATTTCCGGCTCGACGCGCTGGCGGCGTTCTTCCTGCTGGTCGTCAATCTTGGCGGCGCGACGGCAAGCCTGTATGGCCTCGGCTACGGCAGGCACGAAGAGGCCCCTGCGCGCGTGTTGCCCTTCTTCCCCGCGTTCCTGGCGGGAATGAACCTGGTGGTGCTTGCCGACGATGCGTTCACGTTCCTGTTCACCTGGGAATTCATGTCTCTGTCCTCCTGGGCGCTGGTCATGGCGCACCATCGCCGGCCCGGGAACGCCGCCGCCGGCTACCTCTACCTGCTCATGGCGAGCCTGGGGACGCTGGCTCTGCTGCTCGCTTTCGGCCTCCTCGCCGGGCCGGCCGGTGGCTATGCGTTTGACGCGATCCGCGAGTCAACGCCATCGGCCCGCGTGTGCGGCACCGTTCTCGCGCTGGCGCTGATCGGGGCGGGCTCCAAGGCGGGGCTCGTGCCACTCCACGTCTGGCTGCCGCTCGCCCATCCTGCCGCGCCCAGCCACGTCTCCGCGCTGATGAGCGGCGTCATGACCAAGGTGGCGGTGTACGGCTTCGTGCGCATCGTGTTCGATCTCCTCGGACCGCCGGTCTGGTGGTGGGGCGCGCTGGTCCTGCTTCTGGGCGGAGTGACCGCGGTGATGGGGGTGCTCTACGCGCTCATGGAGCACGATCTGAAGCGCCTGCTCGCGTACCACACGGTGGAAAACATCGGCATCATCTTCATCGGCCTGGGCCTCGCGCTCGCCTTCCGGTCGAGCGACATGCAGGCTGCGGCCGCGCTGGCGCTGACTGCGGCGCTGTTTCACGTCTTCAATCACTCGGCATTCAAGAGTCTGCTGTTCTTCGGCGCCGGAGCGGTGCTCACGGCGACGGGGGAGCGCGACATGGAGCACTTGGGCGGGCTGATCCATCGAATGCCGTACACGGCACTTGCCTTTCTGGTCGGGTCGGCCGCGATCTCCGCACTGCCGCCGTTCAACGGCTTCGTTTCCGAATGGCTCACCTTTCAGGCGATCCTGCTCAGCCCGGCGCTGCCGCAGTGGTCGCTCAAGTTCCTCGTCCCGGCGGTCGGCGCAATGCTCGCGCTTTCGGCAGCGCTGGCCGCCGCCTGCTTCGTCAAGGCGTTCGGCGTGACGTTCCTCGGACGACCCCGCACGCAGGCGGCGCGGGATGCCACCGAGGCCGACCCCCGGATGCTGGCGGCGATGTTCGTGTTCGTCGCGTTGTGCCTGGTGGCAGGAATTCTGCCGGGCTATTTCATCGACGCGCTGTCGCCGGTCACCCAGACGCTGGTCGGTGCGCACGTCCCCCGGCAGGGGGACTTCGACTGGCTGATGATCGTCCCCATCGCCGAGAGTCGCAGCTCCTACAACGGCCTGATGTTGTTCGCGTTCATTGGCCTGGCGGCCTGGTCCGCGACCTACGTCATTCATCGCTGGGCATCGGCCGCGATGCGCAGATCGCCGCCGTGGGACTGCGGATTTCCCGACCCGAGCCCGATCACACAGTACAGCGCCGGGAGTTTTTCTCAGCCCATACGAAGAGTCTTCGGCAGCATCGTGTTTCGCGCGCGCGAGGAAGTCCATATTCCGCCTCCCGGAGACTTGCGCGCCGCGCGGCTGCAGGTGCGGCTGCGCGACGTGCCGTGGGATGTGCTCTACCTCCCTGCCGCGGCGCTGGTGGGATTCGCCGCGGATCATCTCAACAAGGTGCAGTTCCTGACCATCCGTGCCTACCTGACCCTGGTATTCGGCGCGCTCGTCGTCCTGCTGATGGTGCTCGGGATATGGCAGTAGTCTTCGACGCGCTCGTCCAGCTCGGCCAGATGCTGGTCGTGCTGGCGCTTGCGCCGCTGCTCACCGGCTACGTGCGCATGGTCAAAGCGCGCCTCCTGCGCCGGCAGGGACCGCCGGTCGTGCAGCCCTATCGCGACCTGCTTCGGCTCCTGCGCAAGGAAGCCGTGCTGGCGCAAAACGCGTCCTGGGTATTCCGCGTCGCGCCGTACCTGGTGTTCGCGACGACCTGGGTGGCGGCCGCGCTGGTGCCCACTTTTGCTTCGGGCCTGGTGGTCAGCGCTGCGGCGGACATGATCGCCATCGTCGCGCTCCTTGGCAGCGCGCGCTTCATGCTCGCGTTGGCCGGGCTCGACGTCGGCACGAGCTTCGGCGGCATCGGCTCGAGCCGCGAGATGATGATCGCGTCGCTCGCCGAACCGGCGATGCTGATGGTGGTGTTCACTCTGTCTCTCCTGGCCGGCTCCACCCAGCTCTCCTCGATCGCGGCGTTCATGCAAGGCCCGGGCATAGGCCTGCGGGTGTCGCTGGCGCTCGCGCTGGTCGGGCTCACCATGGTGGCGATCGCGGAAAACGCCCGCATCCCCGTCGACAACCCCGCGACCCATCTCGAGCTGACGATGGTGCACGAAGCGATGATTCTCGAGTACTCCGGCCGTCACCTGGCGTTGATCGAGGCCGCGTCGTATCTGAAGCTTCTGCTCTACCTGTCGGTCATAGCCTGTGTGTTCGTTCCGTGGGGCATCGCGGCGGCGGGACAGGGCTTCGCGGCCACTCTCATCGGGCTCACGCTGTATGCGGTCAAGCTTGCGGCCGGCGGTTTCCTGCTGGCGGTGTTCGAGACCGCGATCGCGAAGATGCGCGTGTTCCGCGTTTCCGATTTCCTGGGAGCGGCCCTGATGCTCGGCTTCCTGGCGACGTTGCTGCTGTTCGTGTCGCGGGTGGCGTGATGGACCGGCTCGCCCTCGACGTCGCTCACCTGTTCGCCGGGGGCCTGGTGCTGGTCAGCTTCATGCTGTTGTACCAGGACCGCATGACCGGGATCGTCAACATCTTTGCCTTGCATGCGCTGGTGGTTTCGTTCTCGGTGGCGTGGCAGGCGTACATTCAACATGCGCCGCATCTGTACATCACCGCCGCGATCGCGCTGGTGGTCAAGGCGGTCGTGATTCCAATCGCGCTGCATCGCATCATCGTGCAACTGGGGATCCATCGCACGATCGAGACCGTGGTCGGCATCGGCTTGACGATGCTCGGCGGCATCGGACTGGTCGCGCTGTCCATCATGGTCATGCTGCCGATCACGGCCGAGGCGGGAACGCTGGCGCGGGAAGACCTGGCATTCGCCCTGTCGGTCGTTCTGCTCGGCCTGCTCATGATGATCTCGCGGCGCAATGCGGTGAGCCAGGTCATCGGCTTCATGTCGATCGAGAACGGGTTGATTCTCGCCGCCACCGGCGCCAAGGGGATGCCGCTGGTGGTGGAGATCAGCGTCGCGTTCTCGATCCTGATCGCCCTGATCGTGATCGGCGTCTTCCTGTTCCGCATCCGCGAGCGCTTCGACACGGTCGACATTCACGCCCTGCACGAGCACCGCGGTGGGCGGCCATGACTGAACCCGGCTCATTCTTGGTGGGCGCAGTGCTGATCATCCCCGCGGTCAGCGCGGCCTTCCTGGCCCTGTTGCCCGACGACCGAACGGCGGCGCGGCTCAATGCGTTGGCGACGTTCCTGACCTTTGTTTCGGCGGCCGTGCTGTTCGTGGAGCGCCCGTCTCCCGGGCGCTACCTCATCGTGGACGACCTGAATGTCGTGTTCATCGTGCTCAGCACGTTCGTCGGCTTCACCACAAGCGTGTTCAGCGGCAGCTACATCGCGCACGAGCTGGAGACCGGCCGGCTGACCCCGGCCTACCTGCGCTTCTACCACGCGATGTACCAGGTGCTGATGTTCGGCATGAACCTGGCGCTGCTGTCCAACAACGTGGGCCTGATGTGGGTCGCGGTCGAGCTGGCCACGCTGACCACGGTGCTGATGGTAGGGATCTACCGCACGCCGGCGGCGCTCGAGGCAGCCTGGAAGTACTTCCTCCTGGGCAGCGTCGGCATCGCCCTCGCGCTGTTCGGAACCATTCTGGTGTATCTCGCGGCGCACTCGGTCGTCGGCGAAGGGCTGGATGCGATGGCCTGGAACGTGCTCGTGGAAAAGGCGCCCGCCTTCGACCCGGCGCTCCTGAACCTCTCGTTCGTGTTTCTCCTGCTCGGCTACGGAACGAAAGTGGGGCTGGTGCCGCTGCACGCGTGGCTTCCCGATGCGCATGCCGAAGGGCCGACCCCGATTTCGGCGGTGCTGTCCGGCCTGCTGCTCAACGTGGCGTTGTTCGCGCTGTTGCGCTTCAAAGCCGTCATGTCGGCGAACCCCGCGGCGCTGGCGCCCGGGCCGCTGATGGTGTCGCTCGGCTTGCTCTCGGTGCTGTTCGCGTCGTTCATGCTGTACCGGCGCCACGACATCAAGCGCATGTTCGCCTATTCGTCGATCGAGCACATGGGCATCATCACGTTCGCGTTCGGCATGGGCGGCCCGCTCGCGAATTTCGCCGGCTTGCTGCACATGACCCTGCACAGCCTCACCAAGTCGGCGATCTTCTTTTGCGTGGGCCACATCGCGCAGGTCAAGGGCACGCAGCAGATGTCGCAGATCCGCGGGCTCACCGTGTCCCACCCGGTGCTCGGCTGGGGGCTCGCGCTCGGGGTCGTCGCCATCGTCGGGCTGCCACCCATGGGAATCTTCATGACCGAGTTCCTGATCGTGACGTCCACGTTCGCACGCGAGCCGGTGCTCGCGGTCGTGCTCGGCCTGGGCATCCTGCTGGCGCTCGGCGCGCTGCTGCTGCGCTTGAACGGCCTCGCGTTCGGCGAGCCCTACGGCAGCAACGAGCCCTCGAAGGCGTCGTTCGCGCCGGTATTCGCCCACCTCTCGCTTGTTTTCGGCGCCGGCATCTGGCTGCCGCCCGCGCTCGTCGCGTGGTTCCAGCATGTGGCGACCCTGCTGAACTGATTTGCCATGTCATCACT
The DNA here is from genome assembly GCA_041488375.1 of Gammaproteobacteria bacterium. Taxonomy (GTDB): domain Bacteria; phylum Pseudomonadota; class Gammaproteobacteria; order Burkholderiales; family SG8-39; genus JAABQT01. Next base: position 6,241 of record JBGPPD010000140.1, read on the forward strand.
GAGCGCGGCGATTCTCGGCGGCGCACTGCGCAAGGAGCACCGTCCCTGGCCGCGCTCGGTCGTGGGTCTCGAGGGCTGGCGACAGGCCGCGCAAAGTCTGCGCTCCGGCGCCTGGGCCCTGCTCGGCCTCTGGGGCGAGCCCGGGCTCGCGCACATGGCCGTGATCGAGGGTGAAACGAACGAGTGCGCGGTGCTCAGCCTCGCGTGCGAGGCAGGCCGCTTCCCTTCCCTCGGGCATGCGCCCGCCATTCGTCTGGAGCGGGCGATGCGCGACCTCGTCGGCCTCGTGCCCGAGGGCCTCGACGACGCGCGCGCGTGGCTCGACCACGGCAAGTGGGGCCTGCGCCATCCGCTCGGGCAGGCCCGGCACGCGCTCGCCGCGCCGCATGCCTATGCGTTCCTGCCGGCGGAGGGCGAAAGCCTGCACCAGATCCCGGTGGGTCCGGTGCATGCCGGAATCATCGAGCCGGGCCACTTCCGCTTCACCGCGAACGGCGAGACCATCGTGCGCCTGGAGGAGCGGCTCGGCTACGCGCACAAGGGAACCCAGTCGCTCATGTCCGGCGCCTCCATCGAGCGTGCGGCGGCGCTCGCCGGGCGCGTATCCGGCGACAGCACCGTCGGCTTCGCGCTGGCCTTCGCCCGGGCGGTGGAAGCGGCGCTCGCCGTGGATGTCCCGCCTCGGGCGGTGTGGCTGCGCGCGCTGCTGGCCGAACTGGAGCGACTCGCCAACCACTTCGGAGATATCGGCGCCGTCTGCAACGACGCAGCGTTCGCCATGATGCATGCGCAATGCGGGCTCCTGCGCGAGCAGGTGCTGCGCACGGCGCAAGCCTGTTTCGGCCACCGGCTGATGATGGACCGCGTCGTGCCCGGGGGCCTGCAGTGCGACCTGGCGGGCGACGGCGAACGAATGCTGCTCGCCCTGGTCGCGCTTGTGCGCAAGCATTTTCCGGAACTCGTCGAGCTGTACGACAACACCGCATCGCTCAAGGACCGCACGGTCGGAACGGGAATCCTGACGCCGGCGCTCGCGCAGCAGTTTGCCGCCGGCGGCTACATCGGGCGTGCTTCCGGGCGCCGCTTCGATGCGCGGCGCACGCCTGGCTACGCGCCGTACGACAAGCTGAAGTTCGAGGTCCCTGTGGTCCAAGCGGGCGACGTGAATGCGCGCGTCTGGGTACGCATTCTCGAGGTCGAGCAGAGTCTCGCATTGATCGAGCAAATTCTGCCGCAACTGCCGCCCGGTGCGGTGCGCGCCCCGCTTTCGATGCAATCCGACGCTGCTGCACGCGAGGGCGTGGCGCTGACCGAGGGCTTCCGCGGCGACATCCTTGCCTGGGTGAGGATCGGAACCGATGGCAGCGTCGAGCGTTGCCACCTCAGGGATCCATCGTGGTTCCAGTGGCCGCTGCTCGAGGCGGTGATCGAGGGCAATATCGTCGCCGACTTTCCGCTATGCAATAAATCATTCAACTGCTCCTATTCGGGCCACGACCTCTAGGGGGAACGCGCATGCGCAGACTGCTGCTGAAAAACCTCGTGCACGGGCCGCTGACGGAGGTTGCGCCAGCGAGGGATGATGCCGCGCTTGCCGAGCTGGCCTCGCGCGTGAATCAGGCTGCCCGCAGGCGCCTGGGGCGAACGCTCGCGATTCGCGAGGTGGATGCGGGCTCCTGCAACGGCTGCGAGCTCGAGATCCACGCGCTTAGCAACGTGCTCTACGATTTGGAGCGGTTCGG
>JBGPPD010000141.1:0-7965 GCA_041488375.1 Gammaproteobacteria bacterium
AACACCGAAGGGCGCACCTTCGGCCTGCTGGGCGAGCCGCGGGTCAACGTCAAGCGCCTGAACCTCGCGGTCGATGGGCTAAAGTGAGCGCATGAGCGAGGCGCGCCCGGATCCCGACGCTCTCCTCGCGCGGGTGCAGCGCGAGGAGGAAAAGGCCAGGCGCGGCAAGCTGAAAATCTTCTTCGGCGCCACCGCCGGCGTGGGCAAGACCTACGCCATGCTGGAGGAAGCGCGCCGGCGCAAGGCCGCCGGCGAGGACGTGGTGGTCGGCTACGTGGAGCCGCACGGGCGCGCCGAGACCGAGGCGCTGGTCGCGGGCCTGGAGCAACTACCCTACCTGCAGGTCGCCTACCGCGGCGCGATCCTGCGCGATTTCGACCTCGACGCCGCGCTGGCGCGCAAGCCCGCGCTGCTGGTGGTGGACGAGCTGGCGCACTCCAATCCCGTGGAGGGCGAGCCCGCCCCGCGCCACGCCAAGCGCTGGCAGGACGTGGAAGAGCTGCTCGCCGCCGGCATCGACGTCTGCACCACCGTCAACGTGCAGCACATCGAGAGCCTGAACGACATCGTCGCCGGCATCACCGGCGTGCGCATGCAGGAGACGGTGCCCGACCGGGTGTTCGAGAACGCGCACGAGGTGGCGCTGGTGGACACCCCGCCCGACGAGCTGCTCGCGCGCCTGCACGCCGGCAAGGTCTACATTCCCGAGCAGGCGCGCCGCGCCATCGACAGCTTCTTCCGCAAGGGCAACCTGATCGCGCTGCGCGAGCTCGCGCTGCGCACCACCGCGGACCGCGTGGACGCGGCGATGCAGGAATACAAGGAGGGCCACGCCATCCGCACCACCTGGGCGGCGGGCGAGCGCATCCTGGTGGCCGTCGGTCCCTACGAGGACGCCGAGCGCCTGGTGCGCGCCGGCAAGCGCATCGCCACCGCCCTGCGCGCGCCCTGGATCGTGGTCTACGTGGAAACGCCCCGCCTGCTGCGCCTGCCCGAGGAAGAGAGGAACCGGCGCATCGCGCTGCTGCGGCTGGCCGAGTCGCTCGGCGCCGAGGCGGTCACCCTCGGCGGCTCCTCTGCGGGCGAGGAGATCGCCAATTACGCCGCCACGCGCAACGTCACCCGCATCGTCATCGGACGGCCGCGGCGCGCGCTGTGGCGGCGCCTGCTGCGGCCCTCGACCTACGGCGAGCTGCTCGAGCGCACCGAGGGCATCGACCTGCACGTGATCAGCGGCGGCGAGGCCGCCGCCGCCCTGCGCAATCCCTTCCTCGCGCGGAGCCAGGCCTACCTCGGCACCGCGCTGCCCAGCGGCAAGCTGCGCTGGCCGGGCTACGCCTGGGCGCTGGCGGCCACCGCGGCCTGTACGCTGCTCGGCATGGCGATGTCGCCGGCCGTCGAGCTGGTCAACATCGCCATGGTGTACCTGCTGGCGGTGGTGCTGCTCGCCGCGCGCTACGGGCGCGGGCCCGCGGTCGCCACCTCGCTGCTGGGAGTGGCCGCCTTCGATTTCTTCTTCGTGCCGCCAGCGCTCACCTTCGCGGTGAGCGACGTGCAATACGTGATCACCTTCGCCATCATGCTCACCGTCGGGCTGGTCATCTCCGGCCTGACTGCGAGCGTGCGCCTGCAGGCGCGCGTCGCCGGGCACCGCGAGCGGCGCACCGCGCTGCTCTACGCCATGAGCCGCGAGCTCGCCGCCACGCGCGGCCTGGACGCCATGGCGCGCGTCGCGGTGCGCCACGTGAGCGAAGTATTCGACGGCCAGGTGGTGGTGCTGCTGCCCGAGGCCGGCGGGCGCGTGCGCCACCCGCACGGCGAGAGCATCGCTGGATCGCTGCACGGCGCCGACCTCGGCATTGCGCAATGGGTGCAGGATCACGGGCTGCCGGCCGGCCTCGGCACCGACACGCTGCCCGGCGCCGAGGCGATCTACCTGCCGTTGAAGGGTTCACACGCCGTGCTCGGCGTGCTCGGCGTACTGCCGGTCAACGCGCGCCGCGTGCTGCTGCCCGAGCAGTTCCACCTGCTCGAGACCTTCGCCGGCCAGGTGGCGCTGGCGCTGGAGCGCGCGCAGCTCGGCGAACGCGCGCAGCGGGCGAGCATCGACGCCGAAACCGAAGGATTGAGGAACGCCCTGCTCGCCTCCATCTCGCACGACCTGCGCACGCCCCTCGCGGTGATCGCCGGCGCCTCCTCCAGCCTTGCCGAGCGTGGCGAGCAGCTCCCCGCGCCCGAGCGCGCGGCGCTGGCGCGCAGTATTTACGAGCAATCCCGACAGATGGGTGACCTCGTGGCCAAGGTGCTGGAGATGACGAGGCTGGAGGCGGGCGGCATTGCGCTCGAGCGCGACTGGCACGCGCTCGGCGAAATCACCGGCTCGGTGCTGCGCCGCCTCGCCGAGCGCCTCGCCGAGCACCCGGTGCGCGTCGAGATGCCTGCGGAGCTGCCGCTCGCGCGCGTGGATGCCACACTGATCGAGCAGGTGTACGCCAACCTGCTGGAGAACGCCGCCAAGTACACGCCGCCGGGCACCTGCATCACGCTGCGCGCGGCCGCCGAAGCCGGCGAATTCCTGGTGTCCGTGGAGGACGAAGGGCCGGGGCTGCCGCCCGGCGACCCGGAGCAGCTGTTCGCCAAGTTCCAGCGCGGCGCGGCCGAGGGCGCCATCGGCGGGGTGGGCCTCGGCCTCGCCATCTGCCGGGCGATCGTGCGCCTGCACGGCGGGCGCATCTGGGCCGAGCGCCTGCCGCGGGGCGGCACGGCATTCCGCTTCACCCTGCCGCTGGAGGAGGCGCCCGTGGTGCCGGCGGAGCCGGCGTGAGCGAGCCGCGCGCCGCGATCCTGGTGGTCGAGGACGAGCCGGAAATACGGCGCTTCCTTCGGGCCGCACTGGGCGCCGAAGGCTACCGGGTGGTGGAGGCGGAAACCGGCGCGCGCGGCGCGATCGAGGCGGGCTCGCACAAGCCCGACCTCGCCATCGTCGACCTGGGGCTGCCCGACATCGACGGCGTGGAGGTGATCCGGCGCATCCGCGCCTGGTCGCCGATGCCGATCGTGGTGCTGTCGGCGCGCGCGCGCGAGCAGGCGAAAGTCGAAGCGCTGGATGCGGGCGCCGACGACTACGTCACCAAGCCCTTCGGCGTCGGCGAGCTGCTGGCGCGCGTGCGCGTGGCGCTGCGCCACGCCGCGCGCACCGCCGGCAGCGGCGCCACCCGCCTGCGCTTCGGCGAGGTCGAGGCCGACCTCGAGCGCCGCCGCGTGACCCGCGCCGGTTCCGAGGTGCACCTGACGCCGATCGAGTTCCGGCTGCTCGCCTGCCTGGCGCAGCACCTGGGGCTCGTCGTGACGCACCGGCAGCTGCTCAAGGAAGTGTGGGGGCCTTCGCACGTCGAGCATACGCACTACCTGCGCATCTACATGAAGCAGCTGCGCGAAAAGCTCGAGGCCGATCCGCTGCGCCCGCGCCACCTGCTCACCGAGATCGGCGTCGGCTACCGACTGCTGGGCGAAGAACCCTGATCAGCGCTGGTTGGCGGCTTTGCCGGCGTTGGCCGCCGGCGCGGGTTTCGCAGGCGCATCGCGCGTCGGACTGAAGTCCAGGTTGATCATGTCGCCGAGCGCATCCGGGGTGTTCTCGCGCACTTTGCGCAAAGACGGCAGCGCCTTGTCGAATGCCTCGGACAGGCTCGGATCAAATTGCTTGCCGAAACACGCGCGCACTTCCTTTGCCGCCTCGTCCACGGTGTACGGCTTCTGGCGGTAGAACTGCGTGGTGGTCATGGCCTCGAAGGCGTCGACGATCGCCATCACCCTCCCCGCCCAGGGGATGTCCTTGCCCTTGAGCTTCTTCGGGTAGCCGGTGCCGTCCCAGCGCTCGTGGTGGGTGAGCGCGAGGCTGCGCGCGAGCGCGAGCACCGGGTCCTTGTGCTCGCCGATGATCTCGGCGCCGAGCTCCGGGTGCCGCCGCACGCGCTCGAGGTCGGGCGCCGAGAGCTTGCCGGGCTTGCGCAGGATTTCCGAAGGCACGCCGATCTTGCCGATGTCGTGGAGCGGCGAGGCCTTCAGCAGCAGCTCGGCGACCTCGGGCCTCGCGCCGGAGGACAACGCGAGCAGCTTGGCGTACTGGCTGATGCGCGCCACGCGGTTGCCCGCCGCCGCGCTCTCGTGGAACTCCATGGCCCGCGCCAGGCGCCGGATCACCTGCTCGCGCGCGTCCTCCAGCTGCGCGGTGCGCTCCTGCACCAGGCGCTCGAGTTCGATCTGGCGGTTGGCGAGCGCGAGGTGGGTGCGCACGCGAGCCATCAGCAGCTTCGCGTTGATCGGCTTGGTGAGGTAGTCCACCGCTCCGAGGTCGAGGCCCTCGACCTGGTCCGCGGCCTCGGTCTTGCTGGTGAGGAAAATCACCGGGATGCCTGCGGTGGCGGGGTCCTGCTTGAGCAGCTGGCAGATCTCAAAGCCGGTGGCGCCCGGCATCTCGACGTCGAGCAGGATCAGGTCGGGCTGCGGAGCCTGGGCGGCGAGTGTCAGCGCGTCGCCGCCGTCGCTGGCGAGCTTGACTTCGTACTGGGTGCTGAGCGCCTTGCCGATCAGGGCGAGCAAGTCCTCCGCGTCGTCCACCGCGAGGATCACCGCCCGGGCGCCGTCCTGGGACATGGCGGGCAGTCTACCCCCGTTCGCAGCCGGGCTTGACAGGCGGAGGCTTCGTGTATAATCGCCCGCGCTGGTTTCCTCAAGCAGTCCCGCTGGTCCATTCCTGCGTCTTCTACTTGGTGTTCCGGCAGTGGGCGAAAGCCCGTTACTAAATCAATTTTTCGAGAGGCAAGACGATCATGGCAACTGGAACAGTCAAGTGGTTCAACGATGCGAAGGGCTTCGGCTTCATCACCCCCGACGGCGGCGGCAAGGACCTGTTCGCGCATTTCTCCGCGATCCAGGGTTCGGGCTTCAAGAGCCTGAAGGACGGGCAGAAGGTTTCCTTCGACGTCACCACCGGGCCGAAGGGCGACCAGGCGACGAACATCAAGCCGATGTAACTGTCGGTTCGAAGCAGCAAACGAAAGGCCCGCGCAAGCGGGCCTTTTTGTTTTTGAAATCGAGGTCAGAGCCCGATTTCGGGCGACTCGCAAACGCCCGTGCCGCCTTTGACTTTCCATGGTCTCGTGTTTTCCGGCTCGGTGAATCGTCGAGCCGGAAAACACGAGATCGATTTGAAATGCCAAGCCCGCGTACGGGCCGGGCGGTCAGCCGGGGGAAAACCGGGCTCTGACCCCGATTGTTTCTTCCGGCGGGTTCTCGTCCATCAGCCACTGCAGCGTGAAGGCGGCGAAGCCGATCACGATCAGCGCGCCCCAGGCGAGGTTGTAGTTGCCGTTCCAGGCGAACACCAGGCCGCCCATCCAGGCGCCGAAGAAGGAACCCACCTGGTGGCTGAGGAACACCACGCCATAGAGCGTGCCGAAGTGCTGCAGGCCGAATACGCGGCCGATGATGCCGGTGACCAGGGGCGACACGCCCAGCCACAGCGCGCCCATCGCCGCGGCGAAGATCAGCGTGCTGGTGGCGCTGATCGGCGCCAGCAGGAAAGCGCAGATGAACAGCGTCCTGAGCAGGTAGATCAGCGCCAGCAGGTGCTTCTGGCTGTAGCGCGCGCCCAGCAGCCCGAAGCCGTAGGTGCCGATGGCGTTGAACAGCCCGATCAGGCCCAGCGCCGTCGCGCCCACGCCCGGCGCCACGCCGCACAGCTGCAGGTACGCCGGCAGGTGCGTGGTGAGGAACACGAGCTGGAAACCGCAGGCGAAGAAAGCCAGCGTCATGAACAGGTACCCTCGGTGGCCGATCGCCTCGCGCAGCGCCTCGCGCAGCGGCTGCGGCTTCGCGCCGGCCGAGACGGGCTCGGCCTTGAGCGTGATCGCCAGTCCCCTGATCGGCAGCGCGAGCAGCACCATCGAGCTGGCGATGCCGGCGAACGCGGTCATCGCCACCTGCCAGCCGTAGGCGTTGATCAGCCCCTGCCCGATCGGCGCGAGCAGCATGGTGCCCAGCGACCCCGAGGCCGCCACCAGGCCCACCGTCTGGCTGCGCTTCTCCGGCGGCGTGGCGCGCGTCACCACGCCCATCAGCACGCCGAACGCCGTGCCCGCGGTGCCGATGCCGAGCAGGAAGCCGGCGACATCCAGTCCCAGCGTGCCGTGCGAGAACACCATCAGCAGCATCCCCGCCGCGTAGGCGAGCGCGGTCCACACGAGGATCGGCCGCGCGCCGTGCTTGTCGGCGAGCGCGCCGACGAAAGGCTGGCTGATGCCCCAGACGATGTTCTGCAGCGCGATGGCGAAGCCGAAAGTCGCCGCCGAGACGCCCGCATCCAGCGTCATCGGCCGCATGAACAGGCCCAGGCTCTGGCGCAGGCCCATGCAGACCGAGATGATGGCGCCGCTCAGCACGAGCAGAAGGATCATGGCGCGGCGGTGGCTCATGTGGTCCTTTTACCACACCGAAAATCGGAAATCGGGGTCAGACCCCGATTTTTGCGGGCTTTGTGTGCCGCCAGCGCCACGACGGCTTCGATGCTAGGCACGGGCACCCCGGCCGCGCGCGCGAACCACAGCGGCGCCATGAGGATGGCGTCGATCTCCATCGGCCGGCCGAGCTCGTAGTCCTGCAGCATCGAGGTCTTGTGCGGCGGGCCGCCGGCGGTGTGCGGCGGCGGCAGCGGCGCGCCCTCGGTGTCCACGCCATGCGCGGCTGCGATGGCGCGCGCTTCAGCGTGGATGCGCGTGCGCAGTTGCGCCAGGTCCGGGTCGGCGAAGTTGTCGCGCACCGTGCCTTCGGCGACCACGCCGATCGAGGAACTGGCCAGGTTGATGACCAGCTTCGCCCACACCGAGCGGCGGATGTCGGTCTCGATCGGCGCCAGGATCTCCGAGCGCTCCAGCGCCGCCGCCAGGGCCCGCACGCGCGCCGTGGGCCGGTCGTCCGGCTCGCCCAGGATGAGCACGTTGCGCTGCGGCGCATCGCTCTTCACCACGCCCGGCTCCACCACCACGTTGGCAGAGTAGATCACCGCGCCGATGACCCTTTCGGGGGCGATCGCCCGCGCGAGCGCCCCGCCGGGATCCAGGGCCGCGAGGTCCGGTGTCTTGCCGCGCGCCGCGCCGATGCCCTGCGCGTACCACCAGGGAATGCCGTTCTGCGCAAAGACCACCGCGGTGTCCGGCCCCAGCAGCGGGCCCACGCCCGCGGCAAGCGCGGCGAGGCCGGTGGCCTTGAGGGTGACCAGCACGGTGTCCACCGGGCCAAGGGTCTCGGGCCTGTCGGTGGCGCGGACCCTGCCCACGATGCTGCGCTCGCCCTTGATCAGGCGCAGCCCGTTGCGGCGGATTGCCTCGAGGTGGGCGCCGCGGGCGATGACCGACACCTCGTGCCCCGAAGCCGCGAGCTGCGCGGCGAAATGCCCGCCGACCGCCCCGGCGCCGAAAACGCAAATCCTCATCGCCGTCCTCCGTTACAGTTCTTCCCCATGACCGCCTTCACCAAAGTGATTCTCTACACCGATCGCGACGGCCGCGCCCGCTTTCGCGAGGAGCAGGTGCCGCTGCCGGAGGGCACGCCGCAGGCTCAGCTTTCCGCGCTCCTGCCCTCGACAGGTTACCAACTGCGCCACAGTCCCGTGGGCTTTCGCAGCCAGTGGCACTGCACGCCGAAGCCGCAATGGGTGTTCATCCTCGGGGGCGAGATGGAGATCGGGCTGCAGGACGGCAGTTCGCGCCTGTTCCGGCCCGGGGATCACTTCTTTTCCGCCGACACCCTGCCCGAGCGCGCCGGGTTCGACCCGAAGGTGCACGGGCACTGGAGCGCGCAGCGCGGGCCGCACCCGCTGGTGACGTTGTTCCTCAAGACCTGAGGCGCACCTCGAGCGGCATGCCGCCGCCGGGAATCAGCGTGACGCGCGCCACCGGCACCGGC
>JBGPPD010000142.1:0-7937 GCA_041488375.1 Gammaproteobacteria bacterium
AGGATCAGGTCGGAGGCTTTTTCGGCGATCATCACCGCGGGCGCGTGCGTGTTGCCCGAGGTCAGGGTCGGCATGATCGAGCAGTCGACGACGCGCAGCCCGGCGACGCCGCGCACGCGCAGGCGCGCATCGACCACCGCCATCGGGTCGTCGCCCATCTTGCAGGTCCCGGCCGGGTGAAAGATCGTGGCGCCGAAATTGCGCGCGAATTCGAGCAGGTCCTCGTCCGAGCTCGCCGAAGGGCCGGGCCGGTACTCTTCGGCGACGTAAGGCTCGAGGGCCTGCGTTGCCGCCAGGGCGCGGGCCAGCCGGATCCCGGCGACCGCGCATCTGCGATCCGTCTCGGCAGCCAGGTAGAGCGGGCGCATCGACGGCGGTGCCATCGGGTCAGGCGTGGTGATGCGCACCGTGCCGCGCGACTCCGGGCGCAGCTGGCAGACCGACATCGTGAAGCCCGGCCAGGGATGCGGCTTGGCACCCGCCAGGTCCGCCGAGAGGGTCGCGAAATGGAACTGCACGTCGGGTGTCGCCGAATCCGGCAGCACGCGCGTGAACAGCCCGCCCTGGTTGATGCCGATCGCGAGCGGGCCGCTGCGCCGGAGCAACCATTGCAGCCCGATCGCGCAGCGGCGCCAGAGGCTCGCCAGGTCGTCGTTGGTGGTGATCGGCTTGGTGCACTTGTACATGACCCGCAACTGCAGGTGGTCCTGCAGGTTTTCGCCCACCCCGGGCAGGTCGCGGACCACGGGGATGCCCATGCCGGACAGGAATCCCGCGGCGCCGACTCCGGAAAGCTGAAGCAGCTGCGGGCTCTGGATCGCGCCCGCGCTCAGGATGACCTCGCGCGCGGCGCGCACCTCGAGCTCCCGGCCGTTGCTGCGGTATAGCACGCCGGCCGCGCGAGTTCCCTCGAAGACGATGCGCGTGGCATGCGCGTTCACGTCGACATCCAGGTTCGGCCTGCCCTCGGCCGGCCTCAGGTACGCGGTGGCGCTGCTCGAGCGCCAGCCCTTGCGCGTGAACAGCCGGTAGTAGCCGACCCCTTCCTGGCGGGCGCCGTTGAAGTCGGCGTTGGCGGGAATGCCGAGCTCGTTCCCGGCGCGGATAATCGCCTCCATCAGCTCGTGCTTCTCGCCGATCTCGGAGACCGACATGCGGCTCTTTTCGAAATACGGCAGGACTTCCTTCCAGCTCCAGCCGGCGTTGCCGAGCGCGGCCCAGCGCTCGTAGTCCTCGGGCTGCCCGCGCACGCAGATCAGCCCGTTGATCGACGAGGAGCCGCCCAGCCCGCGGCCGCGCGGCCAGTACACGCGCCGGCCGTGCAGGTGCGGCTCGGGATCGGTGCTGAAGCCCCAGTTGTAGGCCGGGTGGAACATGGTCTTGCCGTAGCCGATCGGCAGGTGGATCCAGATCGAGCGGTCGCGCGGCCCGGCCTCGAGCAGCAGCACGCGGCGGCGGCCGCTCGCCGAGAGGCGCTCGGCGAGCACGCAGCCGGCCGAGCCCGCCCCTACGATGACGAAGTCGTACGTTCTTATCAGAATCTGGAACCGGTCCTTCCGGATTTCGGAAGCGAGTATTGCAATCGACTCCCGCGTTGTCTAGTATCGGCCACGCTCGCCGATCCGTGCGGGCGGCTGGCCACTTCAGGAGGGGGGACGGGACATGAGAGGAAACTGGCTCCACAGGTGCGCCGCCGTGCTGCTCGGCGCAACGCTCGTCGCGGCGAGCGCGAGCGCGCAGCAGCCGGTGAAGATCCGCATTCAGACCGCCGTGCCCTCCGCGAGCATGTACTTCGAGCTGCTCAAGCGCTTCGGCGACCGCATCGAGAAGATGTCCGGCGGGCGCATGAAGGTCGAGTGCCTGCCCGACGGCGCGGTGGTGCCGGCCTTCGAGATCCTCGACGCCGTCGACAAGGGCGTGGTCGAGGGCGGCTACGCGTGGACGCACTACTGGTCCGGCAAGAATCCGACCGCCGGGCTGTTCTCCAACCCGATGGCGGGCGCCGGCGTGGGCCTGGACCAGCTCTCGCACGTCGCCTGGCTGCTCGAGGGCGGCGGCTATCCCCTGTACCGCAAGCTGTACTCGGACGTGCTCAAGGTCAAGGTCGAGCCCTTCCTGGTGCAGCCGATGGGGCCGGACCCGCTCGGCTGGTTCAAGCGCCCGATCAAGGACACCGCGGACTTCAAGAAGCTGAAATACCGCTCGCCTCCCGGGATCACCGGCGAGATCTTCAAGGAGATGGGCATCTCGGCGGTGGCCCTGCCCGGCGGCGACATCGTGCCTTCCGCGCAGCGCGGCGTGATCGACGCCGCCGAATGGATCGGGCCGGCCGACGACATGAACCTCGGCCTGCAGACGGTCTGGAAGAACTACTACCTGCAGGGCCTGCACCAGTCGACCGACGTGGGCGAGGTGCTCATCAACAAGGACGTCTGGGACAAGCTGCCGCCGGACCTGCAGGAGATCGTGCGCACCGCGGCGCTGGCGTCGATGATGGAGACCTATTCGTTCAACGTCTACCGCAACGCGCAGGCGATCGTGAAGCTGCGCGAGCAGTTCAAGGTGACGATCCGCGACACGCCGAAGGACTTCTATCCGCAGTTCGTGCGCGCGACCAACGTCATCCTGGACCGCTACGCCAAGAAGGATCCGTTCTTCAAGGAGGTGCTCGACTCGCAGCGTTCGTTCGCGAAAGTCGTGGTGCCCTACTGGACCAAGATCCTCGACCTGTACTCCAACCTGGGCAACGCCGCGCTGAAGGCGTCCGGCAAGTAGCGCGCCACAGGCGCTAACGAAATCTGCGTGGGGGCGCGGCGCGAGCCGCGCCCCGTTTGTTTCAGCTCTCGGAGCGAGGGGCCGCAATGCCGCTGCTGACCGGCATGATCCGGTGGTTCGACGTCGTCGCGCTGTGGACGGGCCGCACCGTCGGCTGGCTGATCCTGCCGATGGTCGGCAGCCTGGTCTACGAGGTCGTCTCGCGCTACCTGTTCGACGCGCCCACCGAGTGGGCCTACGACATGACGTTCATGCTGTACGGCAGCTACTTCATGCTCGGCTCCGCCTACACGCTGATGCGCAAGGGGCACATCCGCACCGACAGCTTCTACGGCAAGTGGTCGCCGCGCGTGCAAGGCTGGGTCGACGCCGCCTGCTACCTCGCCTTCTTCTTCCCGGCGATGGCGATCTTCACCGCGGTGGGCTGGGAGTATTTCTACAAGTCGTTCCAGCAGGGCGAGCGCATCGTGACCAGCCCGTGGATGCCGATCGTCTACCCGTTCAAGTTCACCATGCCGCTCACCGGCGCGCTGCTGATCCTGCAGGGCGTCTCGGAGTTCCTCAAGAGCCTGTACGCGGGCCTGCGCGGGGAATGGCCGTGAGCAACGAGCTGGTCGGCATCGTTTCGCTCGGAGTCCTGTTCCTCGCCATCTTCATCGGCTTCCCGATCGCGTTCACGCTCATCGCCATCGGCCTCATCTTCGGCTGGCTGGCGCTCGGCAACCTCGTCTTCTACCTGATGACGCTGCAGTTCTTCTCGGTGATGCGCGACCCGACGCTCGCCAGCGTGCCCTTTTTCCTGTTCATGGGGTTCCTGCTGGAGCAGTCGGGGCTCATGGAGCGCCTGTTCAAGGGCGTCCAGCAGCTGCTCGCCTCGCTGAACGGCTCGCTGTACCTCGCCGTCATCGTCACGGCAACCATCTTCGCGGCGGCCACCGGGATCGTCGGCTCCTCGGTCACGCTGCTCGGGGTGATGGCAGCGCCCGCGATGCGGCGCAGCGGCTACGACATCCGCATGTCCGCGGGGGCGATCGCCGCCGGCGGCACGCTCGGCATCCTCATCCCGCCCTCGGTGATGCTGATCGTGATGGGGCCGGTGGTCGGGGTCCCGGCGACCGACCTGTTCGCCGCGGCGGTGATCCCGGGGCTGCTGCTGTCCGGGCTGTATATCGCCTATACCCTGACGCGCAGCTACCTGAATCCGCGGCTCGGGCCCGCGCTTCCGCCCGAGGAGCGCGCCACTTCGCTGGGCGCGCTGCTCAAGGACCTGGTATTCGGCATCGCCCCGGTCATCGTCGTGATCCTCGCCACCCTCGGGGTCATCCTCGCCGGCATCGCCACGCCCACCGACGCGGGTGCAGTGGGGGCCTTCGCGGTGCTCGTGCTCACGCTGCTCTACCGCCGCCTGAACTGGAGCGGCTTCCGCAAGGCGGTGACGGCCACCCTGGAAGTCTCGTGCATGATCCTGCTGCTGGTGGCCGCCTCGAATTTCTTCGGCGCGGTGTTCTCCAGGCTCGGCTCGGCGAGCATGATCGCCGAGTCGCTGCTCAACCTGAACCTGCCGCCCACGGCGATGCTGGTGCTGATCCTGGGCGTGATTTTCGTGCTCGGCTGGCCGCTGGAATGGGTGCCGATCGTCCTGATCGTGGTGCCCATCCTGCTGCCGCTGGTGCAGAAGGCGGGCATCGACCTGGTCTGGTTCTGCACGCTGGTGGCGGTGTGCCTGCAGACCGCGTGGCTGTCGCCGCCGGTCGCGCTCTCGGCCTACTTCCTCAGGGGCGTGGTGCCGGACTGGAGCCTGAAGGACATCTACGCGGGCATGATGCAATTCATGGTGCTGCAGCTGGTGGGGCTCGGCCTGGTGCTGGCGTTCCCGCAACTGGCGCTCTGGCTGCCCGCCCTGCTGCGCAACTAGGGAAGGCACGACATGGAAGACGGCGCGAACATCGAGATCCACCGCGGCCTGAAGGGCGTGTACTTCGACCGCTCGAAGGTCTGCTACATCGACGGCCGCGCCGGCGAGCTGCGCTACCGCGGCTATTCGATCCACGACCTGGCGCCGAATTCCACTTTCGAGGAGACCTGCTACCTGCTGCTGCACGGGGAGCTGCCCGACCGCGCGCGGCTGCAGGCCTTCGACCGGGAGCTGAAGGCCGCCCGCGCGCTGCCGGAGCCGGTGCTGCGCATCATCGAGGCCGTGCAACGCGCGCACCCGATGGACGTGCTGCGCACCGCGGTCTCGGCGCTCGCCGCTTTCGATCCGGAGGTCGCCGACAACTCCGCCGCGGCCACGCTGCGCAAGGCCGTGCGCCTCACCTCGCAGGTGCCGATGATCGTCGCCGCGCACGAGCACATCCGCAACGGCAGGCCGCCGGTCGCGCCGGACCCGGAGCTCGGCCATGCCGCGAACTTCCTGCGCATGCTCAAAGGCAAGGCGCCGGGCGCGGACGCGGCGCGGCTGATGGACACCGACATGATCCTGCACGCCGAGCACGGCGCGAACGCCTCCTCCTTCACCGCGCGCGTGGTCGCCGGCACCGAGGCCAACCTGCACGCGGCGGTGACCGCGGCGATCGCGGCGCTCTCCGGGCCGGCGCACGGCGGCGCGGCCGAGAACGTCATGCGCATGGCGCAGGAGGTCGGCGACGCCTCGCGCGCCGCGGACTACGTGAAGCGCAAGCGCGCCGCCAAGGAGCCGGTGATGGGCTTCGGCCACCGCGTCTACCGCGCCGAGGACCCGCGCGCGCGCCACATGCGCGCCGGGGTGGAGAAGCTCTCGCGCGAGATGGGCCAGCCGCAGTGGTACCGCATCCTCGAGGCGCTGGTCGAGGCGATGCAGCCCTACGCCCGCCACGGCGTGAACGTGAACGTGGACTTCTACGCCGGGGTGGTCTACTACCTGAACGGCATCCCGGCCGACCTGTTCGTGCCGATCTTCGCCGTCGGCCGCGTTCCGGGCTGGGCGGTCTCGGTGCTCGAGCAGATGGAGAACAACATCCTCATCCGGCCGCTCACCCTCTACAACGGGCCCGAGCCGCGGCCCTACGTCCCGCTAGGCCTGCGCTAGCAGCACCGCCGCGGTGGCGACGATGTCCTCGACGCTCGCGCCGCGCGACAGGTCGCTGATCGGCCGGGCGAAGCCCTGCAGCACCGGGCCGATGGCGCGCGCCCCGGCGAGGTACTGCGTGAGCTTGTAGGCGATGTTGCCGGCGTCGAGGTTGGGAAACACGAGCACGTTCGCGCGCCCCGCCACCGCGCTACCGCCCTTCACCTTGCGCGCCGCCACCGCGGGCACCAGGGCGGCGTCCGCCTGCAGCTCGCCGTCGATGGCGAGGCCGGGGGCGCGCTCGCGCGCGATGGAGAGCGCTCGCGTCACGTTGTCCACGCGCTCGTGCCGGGCGCTGCCCCGGGTGGAGAAGGACAGCAGCGCCACGCGCGGCTCCTCGCCCGTCAGCCCCCGGTAGCTCTGCGCCGAGGCGAGCGCGATGTCGGCGAGCGCCGCGGCGTCCGGCGCCACGTTTACCGCGCAGTCGGCGTACAGCAGCAGCCGGTCCGGCAGCGCCATGAGGAAGTAGCTCGACGGCGTGCGGATGCCCGGCGCGAGACCGATCGTCATCAAGCCCGCCTCGATCACGCGCGCGCTCGCGTGCGCCGCGCCCGCGACCATCGCGTCCGCGTCGCCCGCCTTCACCATGAGTCCCGCGTGGAACAGGGGCTTCGCCGCGATGCGCCGCGCCACCGCGGCGCCGGCATCGGGCCGGCCCGCGAGGTACAGCGCGGCGTAGGCCTCGAGCCGGTCCTCGCGCAGCGGCGCGACCACCTCGATGCCGCGCTCCGCCAGCCGGCGCGAGGCAGCGGCGATGCGCTCGTCCTCGCGCTCGGGCAGCGCCAGCCGCGCGCCGCGCGCGCGCGCCCGCTCCAGGCATCGCTCTACGATGTCGGGCACGGAGCGCGGCTAGGCGGCGGCTTCCTGCGCCACCGCGAGCGCGGCCGGGCGCCCGGCCTTCGCCTCGCGGATCGCCCGCCACACGCGCTGCGGGCTCGCCGGCATGTCGAAGTGCGTCACGCCCGCCTGCCTGAGCGCGTCGAGCACGGCGTTCATGAGGCAGGGCATCGAGCCCGTCACGCTCGCCTCGCCCACGCCCTTGGCGCCCAGGGGATTGGTCGCGGTCGGCACCGGGTGCCCGGTGACGCGCAGGCCGCCCACCAGGCCGGGGCGCGGCATGGCGTAATCCATGAAGCTTCCCGTGAGCAGCTGGCCGCTCGAGTCGTACACCGCCTGCTCGTGGAAGATGTGCCCCGCGCCCTGTGTGATGCCGCCTTGCATCTGTCCTTCGACGATCTGCGGGTTGACGACGTTGCCCGAGTCGTCGCAGGCGAGGTAGGACACGATCTCCACCTCGCCCGTCTCCGGCTCGACCTCCACCTCGGCGATGTGGCAGCCGTTGGGGAAGGTGGCGCCGACCTTGGGCCGCTCCTTGTAGTCCAGGTCGAGCTTGCCCGGGTGCTTGAGCGCGAGCGCCGTGATCGCGATCCTGCGGTCGGTGCCCCTGATGCGGTATTCGCCCTCGGCGAATTCGAGGTCGGCCTTCGCGGTCTCCAGGTCCTCGGCGGCGAGGTCCAGGCCCTTCTGCACGATCTCGCGCGCGGCCAGCAGCATCGAGCTGCCGATCCCGATCAGCGTGCGCGAGCCGCCGGTGGGGTTGGCCACGAGGTTGAACTCGGGCTCGGAAGTGCGCAGCCGGAACTTGTGCAGCGGGATGCCGAGCACGCCCGCGACGACCTGCGCGAGCGTGGTCTCGTGCCCCTGGCCGTGGTTGTGCGTGGCGGTGCGCAGCGTCACGCTGCCGTCCTTCTCCCAGGTGATCACCGCCTGGTCGTAGGGCGCAAAACCGCCCGAGGCGCTGGCCTCGATGTAGTTGGCGATGCCGCGGCCGCGCAGCTTGCCGCGCTTCGCGCTCTCGGCGCGCCGCTTGGCGAAGCCGTCCCAGTCGGCGTCCCGGGTCGCCTGCGCGAGCACGCCCTCGAAGTCGCCGCAGTCGTACTCGAAGCCGGAAACGATCTTGTAGGGAAACATGGCCTTGAGCACGAGGTTCCTTCGGCGGAACTCGGCCGGGTCCATGCCGATCTCGTGCGCCGCCTGGTCGATGAGGCGCTCCAGC
>JBGPPD010000143.1:0-7923 GCA_041488375.1 Gammaproteobacteria bacterium
CGCCGACGGCGCCTTCAGCGTGGGCAGCGGCACCTTCGACAACAGCGGCAGTGCGGCCTTCAACGGCACCGCGAGCATGGGCACGCTCACGCTCAGCGCCGGCACGGTGAACGGCACGGGCGACCTCACGGTCAACACGGACTTCAACGAGTCGGGCGGCGCGCTCGGCACCACGTTCTCGGACCTGTCGCTCACCAGGAGCGGCGCCTTCGCGGTGAGCGGATTCACGGCGGTGGACTCGATCGCGCTGCACGCCGGCGGTGCGGTGACGCTGAACGGCGCGGTGAGCACCACCACCGGCGGCGGCGACTCGATCGTCATCAACGGCACCTCGTTCACCAACAACGCGGGCGCTGCTGCGCTGAACCCGGGGGCAGGGCGGTTCCTGGTCTGGTCGCGCAACCCGGCCTCGGACAACCGCGGCGGGCAGGCCTATGACTTCAAGCAGTACAACGCGAGCTTCGGTTCTTCGAGCGTGCTCGGAAGCGGCAACGGTTTCCTGTACACCACGGCGCCGAGCGTGACTCCCGGCCTCACCGGGGAGGTGGGCAAGCAGTACGACGCCACCACGGCGGCGGCGCTGGCGGCGGGCAACTACTCGGTGAGCGGCGCGATCGACGGCGACACGGTGACGCTGAACAACCCGGTCGCGGGCATCTACGCCGACAAGAACGTCGGCAGCGGCATCAACGTCTCGGCGAGCGGCATTTCCGTCGCCGGCGCCAGCAACGGTGCTGCGACGGTGTACGGCTACCAGCTCGGGGGTTCCACAGCGAACGCCAATGTCGGCAGCATCACTCAGGCGCCGCTGAGCGTCACCGCGGACAACGCGTCGAAGACTTACGGCCAGACGGTCAGCTTCGCGGGCAGCGAATTCACCTCCAGCGGGCTGCAGGGCGGCGAGACCATCGGCAGCGTCAGCTTGTCGAGTACCGGCGCCGCGGCGGCTGCGGGCGTGTCCGGCAGCCCATATGCGATCCCGCCGTCGAATGCGACCGGCGGCACGTTCAGCGCCGGCAACTATTCGATCACCTACAACAATGGCTCCCTGACCATCGCCCCGGCGGCGTTGACGGTGACGGCGGACAACCAGACGCGCGAATACGGCCTCGCCAATCCGACGCTCACCGGCACGCTGACCGGCCTGGTCAACGGCGACGCGGCCTCGGTGGTGAGCGGCCTGACCTACGGTACCGCCGCGACCCAGGCGTCCAACGTAGGCGGCCACGCCATCACCAGTTCGGGCGGCACGGCGACCAACTACACGATCACCGTGCGCAACGACGGCACGCTGTCGATCACGCCCGCCACGTTGACCTACGTCGCCAGCGCCGCAAGCCGCGCATTCGGCGACGCGAACCCGCTGCTGGATGGACAGGTGAGCGGCTTCGTCAACGGCGAATCGCTCGGCACGGCGACCAGCGGCACCGCGCAATGGCTGACCCCGGCCGATGCCTCCTCGCCGGCTGGCGCCTACGCCATCAACGGCAGCGGACTCACGGCGCTCAACGGCAACTACACTTTCCAGCAAGCGGCCGGCAATATGAGCGCGCTCACGGTTACCGGCTCCTTGGTGATTCCCCCCAGCGCGCTGAACCCGCCGCCGCCCACGGCGCCTTCCGGCTCGCAGCAACCCGAGGTGCCCAACCTGGGCACCGGCAATCTGCTCAACGTGAACACCGGCGAGAACGTGCCGGTGCAGCGGAACTCGCTCCCCGACCCCGGCATCTACCTCAACCAGGACGGCGGCTCGGTGATGGTGGTCGGGCAGGGCAACGCCGCCACGCAGCTGGTGCTCCCGAGCGTCAACTACGCTCCCGGGTACTACGTGAACTCCGAGACCGGTTTCCTCTACGTGGTGAACGAGGACACGCAGCTCGACCCGGGCGTGTACTACAACCGCGAATCGCAGACCGTGCTGGTGGTGTCGTCGAACAGCGACGGCAACGTCACCGTATCGAGCGCGGACATCAAGGAAGCGGTGCAGACCGTCGCCAGCGGCGCCGGCGGCCGCCGCGTGGCCAGTATCGCCTGCAAGTAGAATACGCGGCGTCGCAACGACGCCGGAGCAGGGAATGCCGGGTGCAAACCGCAACACACTGTTGATCGGGGGAGCTGTCGCCTTCGTCGCGCTGCTCGCGGTCGGCAGTTGGCTGTGGGGCCACAAGAAGACGCAGGACCTCGAATCGAGCGCGAGGGGCAGCATCGCCGCGGCGACCGCGCAATTGGAAGAGGCACTGGCGCTCGCGCCCGATTCGCCCGGCGCGCTGCCCAAGCTCGAAGAGCACGCCAAGGTGGTCGCGCAAACCCTGGAGGCGCTGCGCGGCGAGGACGCCGGCCGCAACCGCGCGCTGGCCGAGGCGGCCGAGCTGTACCTGGTGGACGCGCAGGCGATGCTGCGCAACCAGGCCAACGCTGCGCGCTCGCGCGCCGCGGCCAGCGCCAGCCGGCGCGCGCTCACCGCGCACATGAACCACGCCGCCGGGCGCGGCCAGGGCTGGATCGACCAGGCGGTGGCGCTGAAGGCGAAGGCCGAGCGCGACAACTTCGATTACCGCAGCGCGCTCGGCGCGCTCGCCGAGCTGCTGCGCGCGCACCGCGACACGCAGGACAAGGTGCGCGCGGTGCAGCCGGCGGCGCTGCTGCTGGCGGCGGCGCAGGTCGATGCCGCCTACCAGCGCGCCAAGGCTGCCGAGCAGGAGGCCGCCGCCGAACTGGAGCGCCTGCGGCAGATGGCGATTGCGCGCTGATGGCGCTCTGGAAGCGCTTCTGGCTGCTGTTCTCGGGAATCTGGGCGCTGGTCTGCCTGCTCAACGCCTTCACCATCGTCGCCTTCAGCGAGGGCGAGGCGCAAAAGGCGGTGCAGCCGGCGCTGCTGGCGTTCGCCGTGCCGGCGATCGCCTACGGCGCGCTGTGGCTCTACTTCCGCCTGCGCGCCAGGTAGTCGCGCATCAGGCGCTGCGGCTCGCCGCCGGCGTAGGCGCCCTCGAACTCGTCGATGCTGAGCGCCACGGCCTGCGCGAACGGCAGCTCCTCGTAGGCGCGGTTCAGGCGCTTTTGCGCGCGGATCGCCTGCGGGCCGCCGGCAAGGATGGCGTCTAGCGCCTGGTCCACCTCGCCGTCCAGGCTGCCGGCGTCCACCACGCGCTCGACCAGGCCCCAGCGCAGCGCTTCCGCCGCGTCGATCAGCTCGCCGGTCAGCAACAGCCAGCGCGCGCGCCCGGCGCCCATCAGCCGCGCCAGCAGCGCCGCCTCGATCACCGACGGAATTCCGAGCCGCACTTCCGGCATGCCGAAGCGCGCATGGTCGGCGGCGATCCTCAAATCGCAGGCGGCGGCCAGCTCCAGCGCGCCGCCGATGCAATAGCCGTTGACGCGCGCGATCACCGGCACCGGGCAATCCCGCACCGCGGTGATGCAGCGGTGCAGGCGCGTGATGCCCTCGCGCGCGGTGGCGTGCGTGGTGGCGCCGAGCTCGTCCAGGTCGACGCCGCCGGAAAAGGCCTTGTCCCCCGCGCCGGTGAGCACCACCGCGCGCAGCTGCGCGTCGGCGGCGAGGCGCCGCAGGGTCTCGGTGAGCTCGAGGATCGCGGCGGCGCTGAGCGCGTTCAGCCTGGCCGGGTTGGCGATCATCACCAGGGCCACGCGGCCGCCGGCGCGCTCCTGCAGCACACACTGGATCAGCGCGGCCACGGATTCAGGCCGCCGCGCGCCGCGCCTTGATCTGCGACAGCACGAACTGCTCGAGCTTCCTCGCGTCGGCGTCGAAGCGGCGGATGCCCTCGGCGAGCTTTTCCACCGCCATCGCGTCCTCGTTGTGCAGCCAGTGGAAGGCCTTGTCGTCCAGCGCCAGCTTCTCGAGCGCGTGCCCGCGCGCTTCCTCCGGCGAGAGCCGGCGCTCGAGCGCGCCCGGCGCCGCCGCGAGCTGCTCGAGCAGCTCCGGTGCGATGGTCAGCAAGTCGCAGCCGGCGAGGGCCAGGATCTGCCCGGTCTTGCGGAAGCTCGCGCCCATCACCTGCGTGCCGTAGCCGAACTTCTTGTAGTAGCGGTAGATGCGCGCCACCGAGGCCACGCCGGGGTCCTCGGCCACCGGGATGTCCTCCACCCTGCGCGCGGCCTTGTGCCAGTCGTAGATGCGCCCGACGAAGGGCGAGACCAGCGTCACGCCGGCCTCGGCGCAGGCCACGGCCTGGGCGAAGGAGAACAGCAGCGTCATGTTGCAGCGGATGCCCTCGCGCTCGAGCTGCTCGGCGGCGCGGATGCCCTGCCAGGTGGCGGAGACCTTGATCAGCACGCGCTCCTTCGGCACCCCGAGTTCGTCATAGAGCTCGAGCAAGCGCCGCGCCCTGGCGACGGTGCCCTCGGTGTCGAAGGACAGGCGCGCATCCACCTCCGTGGACACGCGGCCGGCGATGTGGCGGAGGATCTCGCGGCCGAACAGCACGGACAGCCAATCCAGCGTCGGTGAGGCCTGGCCCTTGCCGCGCTCCAGGGCGTCCTCGACCAGGGGGCGGTAGCGCGGATCTTGCGCCGCCGTCAGGAGGAGGGAGGGGTTGGTGGTGGCGTCCTGCGGCTTCCAGCGGGCGACGGCGTCGATGTCGCCGGTGTCGGCGACCACGATGGAGTACTTGCGCAGCAAGTCGAGCTGGCTGGCCATGGGCGCCTAGCTTACCTAATGTAGGGTGGGCCTCCGGCCCACCTTACGATATCTCATGCAGGTTTTTGAAAAGGTTGACTTTCCCGCCGCTTTATCCCGGAGTAGACTTCCCGCCACGTCAGCCGTCGCGGGCAGGTAACAGGTCGGCAACGTCAAGGAGACGAGCAGTTGCAGCCCACCGAAATCAGTAACCCAGACTACTTCCACAAAGTCGTCGATTGCCAGTGGGCGTGTCCGGCCCACACTCCGGTTCCCGAATACATCCGATTGATCGCCGGGGGCAGGTATTCCGATGCCTACATGGTCAACTGGAAATCGAACGTGTTTCCCGGAATCCTCGGGCGCACCTGCGACCGTCCCTGCGAGCCCGCGTGCCGGCGCGGCCGCGCAGAGGAAGACAACCAGCCCAAGCCCGAACCGGTGGCCATCTGCCGCCTGAAGCGCGTCGCCGCGGACCTGAAGGGCGACGACGTGAAAGCGCGCATGCCCAAGCCGGCGGCGAGGAAGAACGGCAGGAAGATCGCCTGCATCGGCGCCGGGCCCGCCTCGCTCACCGTGGCGCGCGACCTCGCGCCGCTCGGCTACGCGGTCACCGTATTCGACCAGGACCCGCGCGCGGGCGGCATGATCTGGTCGCAGATCCCGCGATTTCGGCTCCCCGAGGAAGTCATCGACGAGGAGGTCAACTACATCCTCGACATGGGCGTGGAATTCAGGGGCGGCACCCGGATCGACTCGATGAAGAAGCTCTTGGCCGGCGGCTTCGACGCGATCTTCGTGGGCTCCGGCGCGCCGCGCGGCCGCGACCTCGACATCCCTGGGCGCAAGGAAGCGGCGAAGAACATCCACATCGGCATCGACTGGCTCTCGTCGGTGTCCTTCGGCCACACCACCAGCGTCGGCAAGCGCGTCATCGTGCTGGGCGGCGGCAACACGGCGATGGACTGCTGCCGCACTTCCAAGCGCATCGGCGGCGACGACGTGAAGGTGATCGTGCGCTCTGGCTTCGAGGAGATGAAGGCCTCCCCCTGGGAGAAGGAAGACGCGCAGCACGAGGGCATCCCGATCCTCAACTACCTGGTGCCGAAAGCCTTCCTGCATGCGAACGGCAGGCTCACCGGCATGCGCTTCGAAAAAGTGAAGGCGGTGTTCGACGACCAGGGCAAGCGCAGCCTGGTGCCCACCGGCGAGCCGGAGCAGACCTTCGACTGCGACGACGCGCTGGTGGCCGTGGGGCAGGAGAACGCCTTCCCCTGGATCGAACGCGACAGCGGCATCGATTTCGACAAGCAGGGCCTGCCGGTGCTGGACAAGGCCACTTTCCAGTCCAGCGTCAAGAACGTCTTCTTCGGCGGGGATTCCGCCTTCGGCCCGAAGAACATCATCTGGGCCGTGGCCCATGGGCACGACGCGGCCATCTCCATCGACAAGCTCTTGAACGGCGAGGACATCGCGCAGCGCCCGCCGCCGATGGTCAACCTGGTGTCGCAGAAGATGGGCATCCACGAGTGGAGCTACGACAGCGAGATCCACCCGGACACGCGCTACAAGGTGCCGTGGCGCGACATCAAGGTGACCCTCAAGAGCGTGAAGGCCGAAGTGGAGTTGGGCTTCGATGCCGCCACCGCCTGGAAGGAGGCGCAGCGCTGCCTGAACTGCGACGTGCAGACGGTATTCACGGCCAAGCAGTGCATCGAGTGCGACGCCTGCGTGGACATCTGCCCGATGGACTGCATCAGTTTCGTGGCGGACGGAGAGGAGAAGGAGTTGCGGGCGCGCCTCAACGCCCCGGCGCTCAACCTCACGCAGGACCTGTACCTGCAAGCGGGCCTCAAGACCGGGCGGGTGATGGCCAAGGACGAGGACGTGTGCCTGCACTGCGGCCTGTGCGCCGAGCGCTGCCCGACCGGGGCCTGGGACATGCAGAAGTTCCTGCTGCAGATGACCGATGCCGGGCCCGGTTGCCGCGAGCACCACGCCAGGAAGGCCGCGTGATGAAGCGCATCGAGGCGGTCAACGATTTCGTCGTCAAGTTCGCCAACGTCAACGGCTCGGGCTCGGCTTCGGCCAACGAGCTGTTCGCCAAATCCTTCCTGCGCATGGGGATCCCGGTTTCGCCGAGGAACATCTTCCCCTCGAACATCCAGGGGCTGCCGACCTGGTACGAGGTGCGGGTGACCGAGCGGGGCTGGCTGGGGCGGCGCGGCGGCGTCGATCTGATGGTGGCGATGAACCCGCAGACCTGGAACCAGGACCTGAAGGAGATCGAGCCGGGCGGGTACCTCTTTTACGACGACACCAAGCCGCTGCCGGCCTCCAGGTTCCGCGACGACGTGAACGTCATCGGCATGCCGCTCACCGAGATCTGCAACCAGAGCTACACGGATTCGCGCGAGCGCCAGCTGTTCAAGAACATCGTCTACGTCGGCGCCCTGGCGGCGCTGATGGAGATCGACTCCGGGGTGATCGCGGAGCTGATCGGCGAGCAGTACAAGGGCAAGGAGAAGCTGCTCAAGCCCAACCTCAACGCCTTCCAGATGGGCCACCACTACGCCAGCGAGAAGTTGAAGGGCATGCTGGGGCTGAAGGCGAAGCGCGCCTACGCGGTGGGCGAGCGGATTTTCATCGAAGGCAACGCGGCGGCGGCGCTGGGCTGCGTGTACGGCGGGGCCACGGTGTGCGCCTGGTACCCGATCACGCCGTCGTCGTCG
This sequence comes from Gammaproteobacteria bacterium, assembly GCA_041488375.1. Lineage (GTDB taxonomy): Bacteria > Pseudomonadota > Gammaproteobacteria > Burkholderiales > SG8-39 > JAABQT01. Next base: position 7,369 of record JBGPPD010000143.1, read on the forward strand.
CTGGCGGAAGCGTTCCAGAAGTACTGCTCCCGGCTGCGCGTGGACAAGGACTCGGGCAGGAACAAGTTCGCCATCGTGCAGGCCGAGGACGAGCTCGCCTCGATCGGCATCGTCACCGGGGCGGGGTGGAACGGGGCGCGCGCCTTCACCGCCACCTCGGGGCCGGGGATTTCGCTGATGAGCGAGTTCATCGGCCTGGCCTATTTCGCCGAGATCCCGGCGGTGGTGATCGACGTGCAGCGCGGCGGGCCCTCGACCGGCATGCCGACGCGCACCCAGCAGTCCGACGTGCTGAAGTGCGCGTATCTCTCGCACGGCGACACCAAGCACGTGCTGCTCTTTCCCGAGGATCCGCACGAGTGCTTCGAGTTCGCGGCCCTGTCGCTCGACCTGGCGGAGCGGCTGCAGACCCCCGTGTTCCTGATGAGCGACCTCGACATCGGCATGAACCAGCGCCTGTGCAAGCCGCTCGCGTGGGACGACAGCCGCCGGTACGACCGCGGCAAGGTGATGAGCGCGCAGATGCTCGACGCGGGCCAGGAGTTCGGGCGCTAC
>JBGPPD010000144.1:0-7879 GCA_041488375.1 Gammaproteobacteria bacterium
ACGCGGAAGATGTGCGTGTCCACCGCGATGGTCGGCTGGCCGAAGGCGACGTTCAATACGACGTTCGCAGTCTTGCGCCCGACCCCGGGCAGGGCTTCGAGCGCCTCGCGCTGCGCGGGCACTTCGCCGCCGTGGCGCTCGAGCAGCAGCCGCGACAGCGCGATCACGTTCTTCGCCTTGGTGCGGTACAGGCCGATGGTGCGGATCAATTCGGCGAGGCGCGTTTCACCCAGGGCCTGCATGGCCTGCGGCGTATTGGCGAGCGGGAACAGCCTTGTGGTGGCGAGGTTGACCGACTTGTCGGTGGCCTGCGCCGACAGCACCACCGCCACCAGCAGTTCGTACGGCGTGCGGTAGTCGAGCTCGCTCCTGGGGTGCGGGTTGGCCGCGCGCAGCCGGCTGAAGATCTCCTGGCGCTTGGCGGCGTTCATCGGCGGCGCGGGCGGGCCAGCGCCGCCGCCAGCACTGCCCGGCGCCGCGCCGGGTCCGTCCGGCTGCGCGGTTCCAGAGCCGCGAGGCGCTGCTTGCGCTGCGCCGCGCGGTGCTTGGCCGCCTTGGCGTCGGCCGCGGTCCAGGGCGCGGGCGCCGGCACCATGGCGATGCAATCCACCGGGCAGGGCGGCAGGCACAGGTCGCAGCCGATGCACAGCGGCGCGATCACGGTGTGCATCAGGCCGCTGGCGCCGGCGATCGCGTCCACCGGGCAGGCGTCGATGCAGCGCGTGCAGCCGATGCAGCGCGCCTCGTCGATCAGGGCGACCCGGCTGCGCTTCACGGCGCGTGGCAGGGCCGGCCGGTGTCGCGCGCGAGTTGCGCGTGCACCACCTTGCCGTCGCGAACCTGGAACCCCGTGCTCAGCGCCTCCGAACCGCGACCCGAGGCGAGCTCGAGCACCCAGGGCAGGGCCGCGCGCTCCAGCGCGAGGCTCGCGGTGCGCGCGCAGGCGGCGGGCATGTTGGGCACGCAGTAGTGCACCACGCCCTCCTCGAGGAAGGTGGGCGCGCTGTGCTTGGTGGGCCGCGAGGTTTCCGCGATGCCGCCCTGGTCGATGCCCACGTCCACCAGCGCCGAGCCGCGGCGCATGGCGCGCAGCATGGCGCGCGACACGATCTTGGGCGACAGGCTGCCGGGCACCAGCACGGCGCCGATGACCAGGTCGGCGTCGGCGATCTCCGGGGCGGACGTGCGAAAGCTTGCCGCCGGGTAGAGCTTGCGCAACGCGCCGATGCGGCGCTCGCTTCTCGCGTAGACGCTGACTGCGGCGCCGATGCCGTGCGCGACGGCCAGCGCGTTGGCGCCGACGTTGCCGGCGCCGAGGATCACCACCTTGCCCGGCGCGACTCCCTCCACGCCGGGCAGCAGCACGCCGCTGCCGCCGTTGTGCTTCTGCAGGCACCAGGCGCCGACCTGCACCGCGAGGCGCCCGGCGATTTGCGACATCGGCCGCAGGATCGGCAGGCTGCCGTCGGCCTCGCCGACGGTCTCGAAGGCGACGTAGGTCGCGCCGGAGGCGAGCGCGGCATCGAGCAGCGCGGCATCGGGGGCGAAATGCTGGAAGCAGAACACCACCTGGCCGCGGCGCGGCTTGCGCTGCTCGGCCGGCTGCAGCTCCTTCACCTTGACCAGCAGCTCGGCGGCCCAGGGGTCCTCCAGCCGCGCGCCGGCGCGCCGGTAGTCCTCGTCGGCAAAGCCGCTCTCGTCGCCCGCGCCCGGCTCGACCGACAGCGCGTGGCCGGCCCGCACCAGCGCGCCGACGCCTTGCGGCGTCAGCGCGACGCGGTACTCGCCGTCCTTGATTTCTCTCGGCAGGCCGATATGCATTCGGCGACCAGGTCGGGCCCGCGGTAGATCAGACCCGTGTACAGCTGCACCAGCGAGGCGCCGGCGGCCAACTTTTCCGCGGCGTCGGCGCCACGCACGATGCCGCCCACGCCGATCAGCGCGACCTCTCCCTTGAGCGCGGCGGCGAGCGCGGCGAGCGCGGCGGTGGCGCGCGCGCGGATCGGCGCGCCCGACAGGCCGCCGGTCTCGCCGGCGTGCGGCAAGCCCTCGACGCCTTCGCGCGAGACCGAGGTATTGGTGGCGATCACGGCGTCGATGCCTTGGCGGCGCACCGCGTCGGCGATCGATTGGAACTGCGCCGCCTCGAGGTCCGGCGCGACCTTCAGCGCCAGCGGCACTCGCCGGCCGTGCCGGTCCTGCAGCCGTTGCCGGAGCGCCACCAGGCGCCCGAGCAGCGCGTCCAGGTTCCGGTCCTCCTGCAGTTCGCGCAAATCGCGCGTATTCGGCGAAGAAACGTTGATGGCGACGTAGCTCGCGCGCGCGTAGACGCGCTCCAGGCAGGCCGCGTAGTCCTCGCCCGCCCGCTCCAGCGGCGTGTCGAAATTCTTGCCGATGTTGATGCCGAGCACGCCGCGCCAGCTCGCGCGCTCCAGGTTGCGCAGGAATTCGTCCAGGCCGACGTTGTTGAAGCCCATGCGGTTGATCAGCGCCTGCGCGGCGGGCAGGCGGAACAGGCGCGGCCTGGGGTTTCCCGGTTGCGCTCGCGGGGTGACGGTGCCGACTTCGAGGAAGCCGAAGCCGAGGCGCGCCAGCGCATCGACGTGCGCCGCGTTCTTGTCCAGGCCGGCGGCGAGGCCCACGGGATTGGGGAAATCGAGTCCCATCACACGCACCGGCGCGCCGGGGGCGCGCGCGACGCGCAGCAGCCCGAAGCGCAGCGGCGCGTCCGCAAGCTCCAGCGTCAGTTGGTGGGCTGTCTCGGGGTCGAGGGCGAAGAGCAGCGGCCGAGCCAGCGCATACAGCATGCTCAGAAGCGCATGCGGGCGAGGTCGCTTTCGCTCAGGCGCCGCCAGCCGCCGCCGCTGAAGCCTTCGATCGGCATGAAGCGCGACTTGTAGGCCATCTTCGGGCTCTCGCGGATCCAGTAGCCCAGGTACAGGTAGGGCAGCCCCGCCGCGCGGCAGGCCTCGATCTGCCACCGCACGTTGTAGGTGCCGAAGCTCGCGCCGCGCCGCTCGGGCTCGAAGAAGGTGTAGACCGAGGACAGGCCGTCGGGCAGGTAGTCCACGATCGACACCATCGCCAGCTGGCCCTGGTCGCGGAATTCCACCAGCCGCGTGTCGACGCGGCTCTGCAGCAGGAAATGCGAGTACTGGTCGCGGCTGTCGTTGTCCATGCCGCCGCCGGAGTGGCGGCGCGACTGGTAGCGCAGGTACAGCGCGTAATGCTCCAGGCGGAACTTGAGCGGCTGCACCTGCGCCGTGAGGCCGGCGTGCTCCTTCCAGGCGCGGCGCTGCGAGCGGTTGGCGACGTACTCCGCGACCGGGATGCGCACCGGCACGCAGGCGCGGCAGCTGTCGCAGTGCGGGCGGTAGGTGAAGATGCCGCTGCGGCGGAAGCCGGACTTGACCAGGTCGCCGTACAGGTCGGTGGTGATCAGGTGGCTGGGGGTGGCGACCTGCGAGCGCGCCATGCGGTCCGGCAGGTAGCTGCACGGATAGGGCGCGGTGACGTAGAACTGCAGTACCGCATGCGGCAGGTCATTCAGCCGGGACATCGGGTTCCGATTTTCGCGTCCATTTCCCAGGGGCCTCGTCGTAGTGTACCAACGCTGCGATTTCGCGCAAAAACGAGCGCCGCGCGATCTCCCGGGCGCCCAGCGACGCCAGCAGCGGCGTGCGCACCTGGCAGTCGATCAGCGGAAACGCGCGCCGTCGCAGCTCCTCCACCAGGCCGACCAGCGCCACCTTGGAGGCGTCGGTGGCGCGCGAGAACATGGACTCGCCGTAGAACATGCGGCCCAGCGCCACCCCGTACAGGCCGCCGACCAGCCCGCCCTTGCGCCAGGTTTCGAAGGAATGGGCGTGTCCGGCGCGGTGCAGCGCGAAATAGGCCTTGCGCATGTCCTCGCCCAGCCAGGTGCCGCCCTCGCCGCGCCGCGGGCCCGAGCAGCCTGCCAGCACCTCGCGGAACGCGGTGTCGATGCGCACTTCGTAGCCCTTGTTGCGCACGCTTTTGGCGAGCGAGCGGCTCACTTTCAGCTCGTCGCAGTACAGCACCATGCGCGGCTCGGGCGACCACCACAGGATCGGCTCGTCGCCCGAATACCAGGGAAAGACGCCGTGGCGGTAGGCCTCCAGCAGGCGCGCGGGGGACAGGTCGCCGCCCGCGCACAGCAGGCCGTTGGGGTCCTTGAGCGCCCTGTCGGCCGGCGGGAAGCGCTCGCCGGCGCGCAGCCAGGTCAGCACCGCACTTGCTGCTTGCAGTAGTTCTCGAGTTCGGTGACCACCGCGCTGCCCTGCACCGCGCGGCGCGGCGCAGGGCCGTCCAGCGCCAGGCGGAACTCGTACTTGGCGAAGAATTCGTTGAACATCTCGCCGCCCAGGGTGCCCACCGCGGCCAGCCCGTCGCTCGCCGCGTCGTATTCCAGCAGGATGGCGGCCAGCGGCTGCGGCGCCGGGCCGGCCAGCACGCGCGCGCCCTCGGCGGGGTCGTACTGGCTGTGCTCGGAGCAGCAGTGGATCACGTTGCCGAACCTGTTGCGCGCGCTTTTCTCCGCGCGGAAGCTGATGAAGCTGATGTCGCGCGTCGGGTAGCTGAGCTTGTGCGCGCAGATCGCGGAGTAGGCGACGATCGAGCGCTGCGCGCCGACCCCGCCGTGCCATTCGTAGGACTGGTGGTCGGCGGTCCTGAGCAGCGCCGAAGCCTTGGCCGGGCGCCCCAGGTTGAGCAGGAAGCAGGGGGTCGAGGCGTAGGGATAGTGGAAAATCAGGTTGCGGTTGGCGGGGATCGCCGCGGCGCGCAACGGCGCGCCGTCTTCTCCCACCAGCCGGGCCTTGCCGTAGAACTGCGGCCGCGCGTCCGCGGCGAGAGCGGGTGCTCCAGTGCCCGCCGCAGCGGCGGCGCAGAACCCGAGAAAATCGCGGCGCTGCATGCGCCGGATTGTAGCCTTAGAGGTTGTAGCCCTTCTCGTTGTGCAGCACGGTATCCAGGCCCTCGGTCTCCTCGTCGCCCGTCACGCGCAGGCCGGCGAGCGCTTCGGTGAGCTGCAGCAACAGCCAGGTAAGGATGCCGGACCAGGCGCCCACCGCGAGCACGCCGGTGAACTGCACCAGCAGCTGATCGCCCATGGTCACCTTGTCCGGATAGCCCACGCCGCCCAACGCGGCCGCGGCGAACACGCCGGTCAGCATCGTGCCGAGGGTGCCGCCGACGCCGTGAACCGGGAACACGTCGAGCGAATCGTCCACCCCCATGCGGCGCTTCAGGAAGCTGGTGGCGAAGAAGCAGATCACGCCCGCGGCGCCGCCGATGGCAATCGCGCCGAGCGGCCCTACGAAGCCAGAGGCGGGCGTGATGGTGCCCAGGCCCGCCACCATGCCGGTGACGATGCCGAGCACCGAAGGCTTGCCGTAGCGGATCTGCTCGCAAAACAGCCAGGCCAGCGATCCGGTCGCCGCGCCGATGTGCGTTACCAGCATCGCCATGCCGGCTGCACCGTCGGCGGCGAGCGCGCTGCCGGCGTTGAAGCCGAACCAGCCCACCCACAGCAGGCACGCGCCGGTCACGGTCATGGTCATGTTGTGCGGCGGCATCGCGGTGTCGGGAAAGCCCCTGCGCGTGCCCAGCACCAGCGCGCAGACCAGCGCCGCCATGCCGGCGTTCAGGTGCACCACCAGCCCGCCCGCGAAATCCATCACTCCCATCTTCTGCAGCCAGCCGCCGCCCCATACCCAGTGCGCGACCGGGCAGTAGACGACCAGCAGCCACAGCAGGCTGAACAGCAGCATGCCGCCGAAGCGCACGCGCTCGGCGTAGGCGCCGATCACCAGGGCCGGGGTGATGATGGCGAAGGTGAGCTGGAACATGGCGAACACCGTCTCGGGGATGCTGCCCCTGACCGTCTTCACGTCGATGCCGGCCAGCAGCGCCTTGCCGAAGCCGCCGAACCAGGCGTTGGCCGTGCCGCCGTCGCCGAAGGCGATGCTGTAGCCGACCACCACCCAGGCGAGCGTCACGGTGCAAGTGATGGCGAAGCACTGCATGAGGATCGACAGGACGTTCTTCGCGCGCACCAGGCCGGCGTAGAACAGCGCCAGGCCGGGCAAGGTCATCAACAGCACCAGCACCGAGGCGGTGATCATCCACGCGGTGTTCGCGGGATCGAGCTTGGCCGCCTCGGCCGCACCGGCGATGGGCGCGGCGGTCAGCAATAGTGCAGCCAGGACGACGGCAAAGACGCGAGCGGACATGCGAACCCCTCCCAAGGTTGGTGCACAAGCGCACCAGAATAAAGCATACCTTATCGGGGAACGATGTCCTCCGCGTGGAAGCCGAAGCTGCCGGATTTGCGGTCGGCGAACCAGTGCTTGAGGGTGAGGCCGACGGTGCGGAATGCGATGTCCTTCCACGGCACCTGCGGCTCTTCGAGCAGCGCGACCTCGAGGCTTTCCTCGCCGGGCTTGAACTCCAGGTCGAGCAGCCGGGCGCGGTAGAACAGGTGGACCTGATTCACATAGGGCACCGAGATCAGCGAAAAAGGCACCAGCAGTTCGATGCGCGCGCCGGCCTCCTCGAGCGTCTCGCGCAACGCCGCCTGCCCGGCGCTCTCGTCGTTCTCCATGAAGCCGGCGGGCAGCGTCCAGTAGCCGTAGCGCGGTTCGATGGCGCGGCGGCACAGCAGCAGCCGGCCTTCCCATTCCGGAATGGCGCCGACCACCAGCTTCGGGTTCTGGTAGTGGATCTCGCCGCAGGCGTCGCAGACGTAGCGCGGCAACGAGTCCCCGGGCGGCACGCGCCGCGCCAGCGGGGCCGCGCAGTTAGAGCAGAACTTCATCCAGGCCGCCGACGATCTTGTCGGGCTGGAAGCCGAGGCGGTCCACCGGCGCCCCGAGGCGGTTGATCCACCAGACGCGAAAACCGAAAGACTTCGCGCCGAGGGCGTCCCAGCAATTGGAGGAGACGAAGCCGATGTCCTCCTTCGCCACCCCCAGACGGTCCACCGCGAGCTGATAGACCTCGGGTGCGGGCTTGAAGGTCTTCACCGTGTCCACGCTCAACACCGCGTCGAACTTCAGCCCGGATTGCCTCACCAGCGGGTCCAGCATGTCGGGCGAGCCGTTGGAGAGGATCGCTTTTTTCGTCTTGAATCCGTCGAGGGCCTTCGGCACATCGGGATAGACGGCGAGCAGGCGATACTCCTGCATCAGCGCGTCCGACGTGCCGCTGTCCAGCGCAAGCCTGAGGCTGGCGCAGGAATACTGCAGCGCTTCGCCGGTAATCTGCGAGAACGGCGCGTAGCGCCGCATCAGGCTGCGCTGCCAGGTGTATTCGAGTTGCTTCGAGCGCCAGAGCTGCGAGAGCGCGGCGCCTCGGCCAGGCCAGAATTCCTCGCAGCGCCGCGCGACGCTGTGCACGTTGTAGAGCGTGCCGTAGGCATCGAACACCAAGGCTCGTGAAGACACGGGCGCAGTATAGAACTATAACGAACGTTATAATCCGCGCCGGAGGTGCCATCATGAAAATCAAGATCACGACCGTGGGCAATTCCGCCGGGATCATCCTGCCGAAGGAGCTGCTCGCGCGGCTGCGGCTCGGCAAGGGCGACGCGCTCTACGCGACGGAGCTTCCTGACGGCGTCAAGCTGACGCCCTACGACCCGAAGCTCGCCGGGCAGATGGAGGTCGCGGAGCGCGTCATGCGGAAGGACCGCAACGTTCTGCGCAAGCTCGCCGAAAGCTGAGCCGGGGCGATGATCGTCTGGTTGGACAAGCGGCTCGTGCTCGCGATTCACGACCGCCAGGTCGCCGAGCACGGCGGCAGCGCCGGGGTGCGCGACGAGGGGTTGCTGGAGTCGGCGCTGGCGCGGGCGCAGCAG
>JBGPPD010000145.1:0-7818 GCA_041488375.1 Gammaproteobacteria bacterium
CAGGTTGTCCTTGACCAGCGTCTCGGCGGCGACGCGCGAGGTCTGGTCCTGCTTTAGAATCGCGTCGAGGACCGCATCCGATATCTGGTCCGCCACCTTGTCCGGGTGTCCCTCGGAAACCGACTCGGAAGTGAAGAGAAATTCGCTCATGGGGCTCGCCTGAAAAAAGGTCGCAAGGATAGCAGATGATGCAGCTGCTGGCGCGCCTGCCGCTGCGCGTTCTGCATGCGTTGGGAAGCATCCTCGGTTGGGCAATTTACGGGACGTCTCCCACCTACCGGCGCCACCTGAGCGAGAACCTCGCGCTCGCCGGCTACCGCAATGCGCGCCTGCGCCGCGCGGCGATCGCGGAGGCCGGCAAGATGCTGCTCGAGGCGCCCAAGGTCTGGCTGCGGCCGCGCGCCGAGGCGCTCGCCCTGCTGCGCGAGATCGACGGCCTGCAGCATTACGAAGCGGCGCGCGCCGCGGGCAAGGCGATCGTGCTGCTCACGCCGCATGTCGGCTGCTTCGAGATCTGCGCGCAGGCCTTCGCCGCGCGCCACCCGATCACCGTGCTCTACCGCCCGTCGAAGCAGTCCTGGCTGCAGCCGCTGATCGACCGCGGCCGAGCGCAGCCGGGCGTGAGCCTCGCCAGCGCCGACCTGGCCGGGGTGCGGCTGCTGCTCGCCGCGCTCAAGCGCCGCGAAACGGTGGGTATCCTGCCCGACCAGGTGCCCGGCGTGGGCGAAGGCGAATGGACCGCGTTCTTCGGCCGGCCCGCCTACACCATGACGCTGGCGGCGAAGTTCGTGCGGCGCGCCGACGTGGTCTGCCTGCTGGTGGCGGGCGAGCGCCTGCCGCGCGGCGCGGGCTACGTGCTGCGCATCCGGCCGCTGCCGCCGGCGTTGCCGGGCGAGTCGGGGCCGCGCCACATGAACCGCGCCATCGAATACGTCGTGCGCATGGCGCCGCAGCAGTACCTGTGGGGGTACAACCGCTACAAGGTGCCGGAGGGTGCCGGCCCACCGCCATGACGCGCCTCGCCCTCGGGTTGATGTGGCTGCTGCATTTCCTGCCGCTGCGGGCGCTGGCCGCGTTCGGCAACGGCCTGGGCAGCGTGCTCTACTGGCTGATCCCGGAACGGCGGCGCGTGACGCGCATCAACCTCGCGAAGTGCTTTCCGCAGATGGCGCCGCGTGAGCGCGAGCGGCTGGCGCGGGCGCACTTCCGCGCCTTCATCCGCAGCTTCGTCGAGCACGCGCTGCTGTGGTGGGCGCCGCGCGAGAGGATCGAGCGCCTGATCCGCGTCGAGGGCCTGCAGCACGTGCGCGCGCTGCAAGGCACGCCGGTGATCCTGTTCGTGCCGCACTTCGTCGGCCTGGACGCCGGCGCCACGCGGCTCACCTGCGAGCTCGACATGGTGGGCATTTATGCGCGGCAGAAGGACCGCCGCTTCACCGAGCTGCTGCTGCACGGCCGCGGCCGCTTCGGCGAGCAGCGCCAGGTGCCGCGCCAGGAGGGCGTGCGCGCCGCGATCCGCGCCATGACGCAGGACCAGCGCCCCTTCTACTACCTGCCCGACCAGGACTACGGCGCGCGCGACGCGCTGTTCGTGCCGTTCTTCGGCGTGCCGGCGGCGACGGTGCCGGGGCTGTCGCGCATCGCGCGGCTCGCCGGCGCCAAGGTGCTGCCCTGCGTGACGCGCATGCTGCCGGGCGGCGAAGGCTACGTGGTGAGGATCGATGCGCCCTGGGAGGATTTCCCGACCGAGGACCTGTTTGCCGATACGCTGCGCATGAACCGCTACATCGAGCAGGCGGCGCTCGCCATGCCGGAGCAGTACCAGTGGCTGCACAAGCGCTTCAAGACGCGGCCCGAAGGCGAACCGAGGTTCTACTGACTAGAATGCGCACCATGACGAAGAAACTGCGCGCCGCCGTGGTCGGCGTCGGCTACCTCGGGCAGTTTCACGCCGAGAAACTCGCCGCGCTGCCCGGCGTCGAGCTGGTGGCGGTGGCGGACGCGGACGCCGCGCGCGCCCGGCATATCGCGGCGAAGCACGGCTGCGCGGCGCACACCGACCCGCTCGAGCTGATCGCGGGTGTCGACCTGGTGAGCATCGCGGTGCCGACCGAGCTGCATCATGCCGTCGCGCACGGCTTTCTCGACGCCGGCGTGCACGTGCTGGTGGAAAAACCGATCGCGCGCACGCTCGAGGAGGCGGACGCGCTGGTCGCCCTGGCGCGAAAACGCGGCGCGCTGCTCGCGGTCGGCCACCTGGAGCGCTTCAACCCGGCGTTTCGCGCGCTGGCGGCGACCCTGGAGCGGCCGCTGTTCATCGACTGCGAGCGGCTGTCGGGCTTCAAGCAGCGCGGCATCGACGTGGACGTGGTGCTCGACCTGATGATCCACGACATCGACCTGGTGCTGTCGATGGCCAGGAGCGAGATCGGCCAGGTGAGCGCCTGCGGCTTCCAGGTGATGACCGACTCCATCGACATCGCCAACGTGCGCATCGAATTCGCCAGCGGCTGCGTGGCCAACCTGTCGGCCAGCCGGGTGAGCCAGTCGCCGGTGAGGAAAATGCGCGTGTTCCAGGCCGACCAGTACGCCTCGGCCGACCTGCAGTCAGGCAAGCTCCGCGTGGTGAGGCGCGACAAGCGCGGCGGCGCCATCGCCGAGGACGAATCCGGCTTCGACGACCGCGACGCGCTGCGCGCCGAGATCGAGAACTTCGTCGCCGCGGTGCGCGGCGGCCGGCCTCCGCTGGTGCCGGGCGAGGACGGGCGCCGGGCGCTGGCGCTGGCGCTGGAAGTGTCGCGGCTGGTGCGCGCGCGGCTGGAGCGCTTTGCGGCGGTGGCGCGATGAAAGTCCCGATCCTCGATCTGGCCGCCGAGCTGCGCGAGCTGGGCGGCGAGGTGCGCGCGGCGCTCGAGCGCGTGCTCGCCTCGGGGCATTTCATCCTCGGGCCGGAGGGCGCGGCGCTGGAGAAGGAAATCGCGGCGCTCATCGGCGTGCCGCACGCGGTGGCCTGCAACTCGGGCACCGACGCGCTGCACCTGGCGTTGCGCGCCGCGGGCATCGGCGCGGGCGACGAGGTGGTGACGCCGGCCTTCACCTTCATCGCCACCGCCGAGGCGATCGCCTACGTCGGCGCGACGCCCGCGTTCGCCGACGTGGACGGCGCGAGCTTCAACATGACCGCGGCGACGCTGGAGAAGGCCCTCACGCCGCGCACGCGCGCGGTGATCGTGGTGCACCTGTTCGGCCAGTGCGCCGAGATGCCGCCGATCGCCGACTTGTGCCGGCGGCGCGGCCTCGTGCTGGTCGAGGACTGCGCGCAGGCGATCGGCGCCGGCTGGGCCGGGACGCAGGCCGGCGCCTGGGGCGACTTCGGCTGCTTCTCCTTTTATCCCACCAAGAACCTCGGTGCGTATGGGGATGCGGGCCTGGTCACGACGCGCGAGCCGAAGCACGACGCGATGCTGCGCATGCTGCGCCACCACGGCAGCAGGGTCACCTATTCGCACGAGGTCATCGGCCTGAACAGCCGGTTGGACGAGATGCAGGCGGCGATCCTGCGCGTGAAGCTGAAGCACCTGGCGCGCTTCACCGCCGCGCGGCGCGCGCACGCGGCGCGCTACCGCGAGCTGCTCTCGGGCGCGAAGCTCGAGCTGCCCTTCGAGCACGGCAAGGGCGCCCACATCTATCACCAGTTCACCGTGCGCGCAGCCAAGCGCGACGCGGCGAAGCAGGCGCTCGCCGACGCCGGGGTGGCGAGCGGGGTGTACTACCCGATCCCGTTGCACAAGCAGCCGGTGTTCGAGAAGCGGTACGGGCGGCTCCCGCTCCCGGCCTCGGAGGCCGCGGCGCGCGAGGTGCTGTCGCTGCCCATCTACCCGCAGTTGACGGACGCGCAGCTGCGCCACGTCGCGGCGACGCTGCGCGCTTGCCTCTGATCGCCTTCACCAAGATGCAGGGGGCGGGCAACGATTTCGTCGTGCTCGACGCGACCCGCGCACCCCTGGACTTGTCGCGCGAGCAGGTCCGGCGCCTCGCCGACCGGCATTTCGGCGTCGGCTGCGACCAGGTGCTGGTGGTGGAGAAAGCCAGGCGCCCGGAGGCCGACTTCCGCTACCGCATCTTCAACGCCGACGGCGGCGAGGTCGAGCAGTGCGGCAACGGCGCGCGCTGCTTCGTGAAGTTCGTGCACGGCAAGGGCCTCACGCGCAAGCGCGAGATCCGCGTCGAGACGCTCGGCGGCATGATCGCGCCGCGGCTGGAGGAGGACGGCGAGGTGAGCGTGGACATGGGCCCGCCGCGCCTGGAATCGCCGCTGGTGCAGCCGCTGGAGGTGGGCGGCGCGCGCGTCGAGCTGGCGATCCTGTCGATGGGCAACCCGCACGCGGTGCAGCTGGTGATGGACGTGGCGGCGGCGCCGGTGGCGACGCAGGGGCCGCTCATCGAACGCCACCCGCGCTTCCCGCAGCGTGTGAACGCGGGCTACATGCAGGTGCTGGAGCGGCACGCGATCCAGCTGCGCGTGTTCGAGCGCGGCGCGGGCGAGACGCTCGCCTGCGGCACCGGCGCCTGCGCCGCGGTGGTGTCGGGCATCGCGCGCGGCCTGCTCGACTCGCCGGTGCGCGTGCAGGCGCGCGGCGGAACGTTGACCATCGCTTGGGCGGGCGGCGACAATGCCGTCTGGATGAAAGGACCCGCGAAGACGGTGTTCGAGGGAAGCATCGAACTGTAGCAGCGCAGCACAAGGCCGCCCATGACCGCAGAAGAAGTCGCCCAGTTCTTCAAGACCCACCCGCAGTTCTTCGACCAGCACCCCGAGCTCCTCGAATCGATTTTCGTGCCGCATCCCTACGGCGGGCGCGCGATCCCGCTGTCGGAGCGCCAGATCCTCGCGCTGCGCGACAAGGTGAAGCTGCTCGAGGGCAAGCTCGGCGAGCTGCTGCAGTTCGGCGAGGAGAACGACGCCATCGGCGAGAAGGTGCACCGCCTCGCCGGGGCGCTGCTGGGCGCGCGCGACTTCGCCGGCGCCGCGCAGGCGCTGAGCTTCCACCTGCGCGAGGACTTCGCGGTGCCGCACGTGGCGCTGCGCGTGTGGAACAAGGCCCTGCTCCAGGGAACGCCCGAGGGCGTCGGGCGCCCGGAGTTCTCGCCGGTGGGCGAGGAGCTGCGCGCGCGCGTCGAGACCCTGGGCGCGCCGCAGTGCGGCGCCGCCGCGGGCAACCCGTTCCTCGCCTGGTTCGGCGACGCGAAGGAGCACGTGCGCTCGGTGGCGCTGGTGCCGCTCGGGCAGACCCGCAGCTTCGGCCTGCTCGCGCTGGGCAGCGAGGACGCGCAGCGCTTCTACGCCGAGATGGGCACGCTGTACCTGCGCCGCATCGGCGAGCTGGCCGCGGCCGCGCTCGCCGCGCGGCTCTGAGGAGCCGGCCACGCATCCGGACGAGGCCGTGGTCCGGGAGTATCTCGGCGCGCTCGAGCACCAGCGCCGGCTCGCGCCGCGCACGCTCGAAATCTACCGCGCCAACCTTTCGGCGCTGCTGCAGCTGCTCGGTGAAAGCAGGCTCGCCTCCCTCGAATCTGCGCAGGTGCGGCGCTTGGTCGCGCAGCTGCATGCGCGCGGGCTCGCGCCAAGGTCGCTGGCCAACCTGCTCTCGGCCTGGCGCGGCCTGTACCGCTGGCTCGCGCGGCACCGCGCCTACAAGGCCAATCCCGTGGAAGGCGTGCGCGCGCCCAAGCCGCCCAAGCGCCTGCCCAAAGCGCTGTCGGTGGAGCAGGTGCAGCGGTTGCTGGAGGCCGCGCCCGGCGATTCACCCCTGCTGGCGCGCGACCGCGCGATGTTCGAATTGCTCTACTCCTCGGGGCTGCGCCTCGCCGAGCTGGTGGCGCTCGACCTGGGCGACGGCCGGCTGGACCTGAGGGAGGGCGAGGTCACCGTCACCGGCAAGGGCAGCAAGACGCGCACCGTGCCGGTGGGCGCGCGCGCGCGCGAGGCGCTGCAGGCCTGGATCGCGGCGCGCCCGCAGCTTGCCGCGCCGCAGGAGAAAGCGCTGTTCGTCGGCGCGCGCGGTCGGCGCATCGCGCCCGGGATCGTCGAGCGCCAGCTGCGCGCCTGGGGCGCGCGCCAGGGCGTGCAGGGCAGGCTGCATCCGCACATGCTGCGCCATTCCTTCGCCAGCCACCTGCTGCAGTCCTCGCAGGACCTGCGCGCGGTGCAGGAGATGCTCGGCCACGCCAGCATCTCCACCACCCAGGTGTATACGCACCTCGACTACCAGTCGCTCGCCAGGGTCTACGACGCGGCGCACCCGCGCGCGCGCAAGAAATGAACGCCCTGATCCTCAAGCCGGGGCGCGAGAAGTCGCTCCGGCGCCGCCATCCCTGGATCTTCTCCGGGGCCATCGAGCGCGTGGTGGGCACGCCAAAGACGGGCGACACGGTGGAGGTGCGCTCCTCGGATGGCGCCACGCTGGCGATGGCGGCCTACAGCCCGGAATCACAGATCCGCGCGCGGGTATGGAGCTTCGACGCGAAGGCCACGACCAATGCGGAGTATTTCGGCAGGAAGGTGAAGCAGGCGGTCGCCATGCGTGGCGCTCTGCCCGTGTCGAAGCATACGAATGCGATGCGGTTGGTGCATGGGGAATCGGACGGCCTGCCGGGAGTGATCGTCGACCGCTACGCGGATGTGCTGGTGGTCCAGCTTCTGTCCGCGGGCGCGGAACGCTGGCGCGAGGCGATCCTCGACGCGCTGGTGGAGGCGACGCACTGCGAGGCGGTGTTCGAGCGCTCGGACGCCGAAGTGCGCAAGCTCGAAGGGCTGGAGCCGCGGGTCGGATTCGTGCGCGGCAACCGCAACGCCGCGCGCTGCCCGATCACGGAGTACGGCCTGCATTTCCGCGTGGACGTGGCCGAGGGGCAGAAGACCGGGTTTTTCCTCGACCAGCGCGAAAACCGGCAGCGCGTGCGCGCGCTCGCGGCGGGGCGCGAGGTGCTCGACGGCTTCTGCTACACCGGCGGCTTTGCGATCGCGGCGCTGGCCGGCGGCGCGGCGCGGGTGCTGGCGGTGGAGAGCTCGGCCCCGGCGCTGGAGGTGGCGCGCGAGAACCTGTCCGCGAACCCGCTGGATGCCGCGAAGCTCGAGTTCATCCAGGCCGATGTCTTCGCGCATCTTCGTTTGCTGCGGGATGGCGCGAAGAAGTTCGGTCTCATCGTATTGGATCCCCCCAAGTTCGCCCCTACCGCGGCGCAGGCGAAGAATGCCGCTCGCGCCTACAAGGACATCAACCTGCTCGCCTTCAAGCTGCTCGCGTCCGGCGGCCTGCTGGCCACGTTCTCCTGCTCGGGCGGCGTGTCGGCGGAACTGTTCCAGTCCATCGTCGCCGGCGCGGCACTGGATGCCGGCGTGGAGGCGAAGATCATCGAGCGCTTCCAGGCCGCCGCCGACCACCCGGTGGCCCTGGAGTTTCCGGAAGGGGACTACCTGAAAGGATTGCTGCTGCTCAAGGAGTAGAATCCGGCCCTTCGCAAGGAGTCCGCATGCAACAGGACCAGATGGTGCCGGTGACCATCCTCACCGGCTTTCTCGGCGCCGGCAAGACCACGCTGCTGAACCGCATCCTCAAGGAAGACCACGGCCACAAGATCGCCGTGATCGAGAACGAGTTCGGCGAAGTCGGCGTGGACAGCGAGATCCTCGAAAGCTCCGACGAGCAGATCGTCGAGATGAACAACGGCTGCATCTGCTGCACCGTGCGCGGCGACCTGATCAAGATCCTCGGCACGCTGAAGGACAAGCGCGCCAGCGGCGCGCTCAAGTTCGAC
>JBGPPD010000146.1:0-7741 GCA_041488375.1 Gammaproteobacteria bacterium
GCGCAGACGCGCGCCAGGGAGAGCTACGATGCCCAGGACCAGCGCGTCAGGGCGCTGCAAGAAACGGTGCGCCTGGCGCGCCTGCGCTACGCCAACGGCGTCACCAGCCAGCTCGAGGTGCTCGACGCGGAGCGCGGCCTGCTGGCCGCGCAGACCGCGCGCATCGAAGCGCTGCGTGCGCAGCGCGCCGCGGTCGCGGACCTTTTCCGGGCGCTCGGCGGCTAGTCAGGCGGCCGCAAGGCCGCCGGCCTATACTGGCCTTCCCGTAGCGCATCCTGCGAGGGGTACGCGCCATGGCCGAAGAGATCTACGCGCTCACCGAGCGCGGCAAGAGCGAGCTGCAGAGCGGGGCGACGTCCTGTACGCCGCGCGAGCTGGAAATCCTGGTACTCATCGACGGCCTGAGCGCTGCGCGCTCGCTCGCCGCCCGCGCCAAGAGCGTGCCGCAGGCCGAATTGCCCGGCGTGCTGCAGCGCCTGGTCAAGCTCGGCCTGGTGCAGAAGGCGGATGGCGCAGCGGCCGCGGGACTGGGCTACAGCTTCATCGGCGGGGGCGAGTTGCTCGCCTCGGCGTCCAAGGAGGCCGACGCCGGCACGGCGGACCTGCAGCGCAAGGGCTACTACGTCAGCATCGCGCGCCGCGCGGCGCGCAAGCCGGCCCTCGGCGCCAAGCCGCTGGTGCTGATCGTCGAGGACGACCCGGTGCTGGCCAGGATGCTGGGGCACCTGATGACGCTGGAGGGTTTCGCGACGCGCACCGCGTTCCGCGGCGCGGAGATCGCCGCCGAGCTCGGTCGCCAGCCGCCGCCCGACGTGGTGCTGCTCGACGTGGTGCTGCCGGACGCCGATGGCTTCGAGCTGCTGCAGAAGATGAAGCAGGACCCCGTGCAGCGCGGGATCCCGGTGATCATGGTCACCGGCCGCACCACGCGCGAAGGCGTGATGCGCGGCCTGGCCGGCGGAGCTGATGGTTACATCACCAAGCCGATCCAGTACGAGGCGCTGGCCAACGGCGTCAAGTCCGTGCTGGGGCTGGGCGCGGGCGGCGAGGAGCCGACAGCGGCGAGCGCCGAGGAAATCGGCGCCGACGACACGCTGAGCGAGCTGCGCAAGGAATACCGGCGCGGGCTGCAGGTGAAGATGGCGCGCATCGAAGCGCTCGCCCGCACGCTGGCGCCCGGCCTGCCGTTCGAAGAACTGCAGCGCATGGCGCACTCGATGGCCGGCGCGGCGCCCACTTTCGGCCTGCCGCAGGTCGGCGCCGCCGCCAAGGCGCTGGAGGAGGCGCTGATGGCGCGGGATGTCGGCAAGGCGAGGAGCCTGGTCGGCGCGCTGCGCACCGCGGCCAACGCGGCCGCCTAGCTTCGTTTCAGGATACAGTCCGCGCTGTGACGCGCTGGCTGATCCTCCTGTTCGCAATGCTCGCCACGTCCGCCACGGCCGCCGATTGGGTGCTGTCGATGTCGGAACCGCGCGTGAAGGCCGGCGAGCGCTTCGAGGTCGAGCTGCACGCGCCGGCGGGCGCGGCGCTGCCGGAGGCGATCGGGCTGCGCGTGCGCGGCGACCGCGCGGGGCTGGTGATCCCGGCGCAGGCGAGCGCGCCGGCCGTGGGTGCGCGCCGCGCCTATGCCGGCATCGTGCCGCAGAGCGCCACCGGCACGTTGGTGCTGGAGCTGGTCGACCGCGAGTCAAGCGCGGTGGTGCTGCTGGTGCAGGCGGCGCCCGGCACGCTGCGCGAGCTGGTGACGCGCGAGTCGGACCAGGCGCTCGAGCCGCCGCTGTCGGAGAACGAGCCGGTGTACTTCATCGTCGGCACGCGCGGCGGTAGCACGGCGCGCTTCCAGCTCTCGTTCAAGTACCGCCTGTTCGACCGCGACCTGGGCTGGGGCCGCGACCAGCCCTGGCTCGCCGGGTTCTACCTCGGCTACACGCAGAATTCGGTCTGGAACCTGTCGCAGCAATCCAAGCCGTTCCGCGACACCAGCTACCGGCCGTCGCTGTTCTGGCTGTGGCAGCGCACCGACGACAAGACCTGGATCGACGCCTTGCGCGCCGGCTACGAGCACGAATCCAACGGCAAGGACGGCGCCAGCTCGCGATCCATCGACACGCTGTTCCTGCGCCCCGAGTGGCACTGGCCCCTCGCCGACGGCAAGCGCTTCGAATTCACGCCGAAGATCTACGGCTACCTCGACAAGGCGGACAACCCGGACATCCAGCGCACCCGCGGCTACGTCGACTGGCGGCTGCGCTACGGCGACCGCGAGCAGTTCTGGACGGCGATGGCACGCGTGGGCACCGCGGGCAAGGGCAGCCTGACGCTGGACTTTTCGCAACGCACGCGCGTGTTCGGCATCGGCCCGCTGTCGGGCTATTTCCAGGCCCAATTTTTCGCTGGCTACGGCGAGGACATCCTGGACTACAACCTGCGGCGCAAGTCGCAGTTGCGCGTCGGCTTCGCCATCATCCCCTAGATCGCCGGCTGGCCGCTCGCCTGCAGCCAGTGCGCGCAGGCGAGCGCGCGCGCGTCGTCGCCCACGCGGCCGATCACCTGGACCCCGAGCGGCAGGCCCTGCGGTCCGTTGCCCCACGGCACGGTGACGGCCGGGACATGCAGCAGTGTCCAAATGCGGTTGAACACCGGATTGCCCGTCGCTTGCAGCCCGAGCGGCGCCTCGCCCGGCGCCGCCGGCACGATCAGCGCGTCGTAGTCGGCGAACACGTCGGCCAACATTCGCCGGCAATCGCGCGCCAGAACCTTCGCCGCGTCGTAGCGCTCGGCCGGGATCGCCCAGCCGGCCGCGAGCTGGCCGCGCAGCGGTTCGCGGATGCGCTCGCGATGCCGGTGGAACTCGTCGGCCAGGTTGCGCGCCATCTCGTACTCCCAGATGGTGCCCTGCGCGGCTTCCAGCCCGGCGAACGGCGCGGGCAGCTCGAGCCTGCCGACGTAGGCGCCCGCGCGCACCAGCTGCCCTGGCAGCCCCTCGAACAGCGCCACGGTTTCCGGCTGCGCAGCAGGCCACTGCGGCGTGCGGCACACCGCGAGGCGCGGCGCCGGCACCGTATGGACGATCGGCAGGCTGGCCCGTCCCGTGAGCGCCGCGATGAGCAGCGCGGCATCCTCGGCGCTGCAGGCGAAGATGCCCACGGTGTCGAGCGAGTCGGCGAGCAGTTTCACGCCGTTGCGCGGCAGCGTGCCGAAGCTCGGCTTGTAGCCGACCACGCCGCAGAACGCCGCCGGACGGATCACCGAGCCCGAGGTCTGCGTGCCGTAGGCGAGCGGCAGCATGAAGTCCGCCACCGCGGCGGCGGAGCCCGAGGACGAGCCGCCGGGCGTGTGCGCGAGGTTGCGCGGGTTGGCGGTCGGGCCGGGGGGAAATGTCGCGAATTCGGTGCTCACGGTCTTGCCCAGGATCACCGCGCCGAGCGCGCGCGCCAGGGCGACGCAGCCGGCGTCGGCCGCCGGCCGGTGGCCGCGGTAGATCGGCGAGCCGTACTCGGTGGGCGCATCGAAGGTGTCGATCACGTCCTTCACGCCGAGCGGCAGGCCGTGCAGCGGGCCGCGCACCGCCCCGCGGTCCAGCGCGCGCGCCTGCGCCAGGACGTGCTCGGGGTCGAGGTGCGCGAAGGCGTGCACCTCCGGCTCGCGCAGCGCAATGCGCTCCAGGCAGTCGCGCGCCAGGGCTTCGGCGGTGAGCTCGCGGCGCGCCAGGCGTTCCGCGGCTCCGGCCACGCTCAGTGAGTGGAGGGACGCCAGGTGTAGGGGACGGGCCCGGGGGAACGCAGCACGCGGATCATGCGCAGCGCCGCTTCGCGGCCGCGATAGTAACCGGGCACCACGAGAGTCTCGTCGAAGCCCATCGCGCGGTAGAAGCCCTGCGCCGCCTCGTTGCCGGCGCGCAGCTCGAGATGCAGACTGGCGATGCCGGCGGTGCGCGCCGACTCCACCAGCCACTCGAGCAGCCGCCGGCCGATGCCCAGGCGCCGGTGCGCCGGGCGCACCGCGAGCAGCACCAGGTGGGCGCGCTCGTCGCCGAATTCCATCACGCCGAAGCCGGCGATGCGGCCGCCGTCGCAGGCCACCGGCGCCAGGGTCTCGCGGTCGCGGATCGCCTTGAGCACGCGCGGCGCATCGTATTTCCAGCCCAGGCCGGCCTCGACGAGGTCGCGCGACATCAGCGCGATCGCCTGCGCGTCGCGGGGCTCCGCGAGCCTCACCGTGATGGCGTGGGCGGTCATGCGGAAAGTCTAATCGCAATTGCCGGCGCTTGTCAGCCCTGCCCGGCGTAGCGCTCGCGGATCCGCACCGCGCGCTCCAGGCCGTCGGCCGCCTCCAGCACCTTGCGCCGCAGGTCCTCGTCGAGCGCGCCCTGCAGCACGCGGCGCACATCGGCGAGCGCCTGCGCGTCCGCCTGGCCGCCGAGGAACGACTCCAGCCAGCGCTCGACGAAGAAAATCTTGCGCGTGCGCTTGAGCTGCGGCAGCTGCGCCAGCGCGCGCGGCAACAGCGCCCGCGTGGCGGCCGCTTGCTCCGGCGCGTTGAAGGGCGCGAGCGCCTCCTCGATCCAGCTCTCGGGCAGCTGCGCGTCGCCGACGAAGCGCTCGAACAGGGCGTGCTTGTCCTGCGCTCCCGGCGCGGCGGCTGCGGCGGCGAAGGCGTAGCGGCGCGCGTCGTCGCCCGGTTCGGCCTCGGCCAGCGCCGCCAGCGCGCGCGGCCCGGCGGCGTGGCCCCGGAGCACCAGGCGCGCGGCCAGGCGGAAGCGGTCGCGCGCGCCGAGCTCAACTCCCGGCAACGGGAGCTCGCCGGTGAGCAGCTTTTGCAGGTCCTCGAGCGCCGCCGGCGTCCAGGCCAGCGCCGAATAGGCGCGGAACAGCAGGATGCGGCGGCTTGCCGGCGTCTCTGCGGCCAGCATCGCCTCGCCCAGCGCGCGCTCGAGCTTCGGCGCGAGGCGCTCGCGCTGCGCATCGTCGAGGTAGCGCCGGAATGCCGTCTCGATGCGCGCGAGCAGGCCGGACAGGATCACGTCGTCCTCCTCCACGGCGGCCAGCGCCAGCGCCCAGTCGAGGAACGCGGCCGGCGCCAGCTCGGCGTCGCGCACGCTCTCCCAAAGCGCTTCGATGAGCTGCGCGCGCAACAGTCCGTCGGGCAGCGCCAGCGGGTCCTCGAGCAGCGCCTGGCGGCTGGCCGCATCGAGCAGGAAGCGGCCATAGCCGAAGTCGCCCGCGTTGGCGTACAGCCAGCGCACCGCCGGATGCGCCGCCGTGCCGACCACGCGCACGCTGCGCCCCTCGAGGCGGGTCTCGGAAGTGCGGATCTGCCCGTCCTCGCCGGCCGCGGCGACCACCAGCTTTTGCGGCCACAGGCCGTGCTCGCCCAGCGCGTCCTCCTGCGACAACTGCAGCTTGCCCTGCCGCCAGCGCAGCGTGACGTTGGGCAGCCCGCGGCGCGTCACCCAGGCATCGGCCCAGGCGCGCAGGTCGAGCTTCGAGGCGCGCTCGAAGGCGCGCACCAGGTCGCGCCAGTCGGCGGCGCCGTTCGCGTGGCGCCTGAGGAAATCGCGCAGCGCGCGCCGGAACACGCCGGCGCCGAGATAGAACTCGGCCTGGCGCAGTACCGCCGGGCCCTTGGCATAGACGATCGCGCCGTAGGCCGACTTGGCCGCCGAGAGGTTGGCGAGCGGCTGGCGCAGCGGGGTGGTGCCGCGCGTGGCATCGGTGCGGTAGGCGCCGGTCTTCAACGCGTGGAACGCGCTCCAGGGATCGAGCTGCGGCACGATCGCGGCGGCGGCCTTCGCCGCCATGAAGTTGGCGAAGCCTTCCTTGAGCCACAGGTCGTCGAACCAGCGCATGGTGACCAGGTTGCCGAACCACTGGTGGGACGCTTCGTGGAACAGCAGCTGCGCGCGGCGCAGCAGGTCGGGGTTGCTCGGCGCGTAGGGGAACAGCACCGCCTGCTCGTTGAGGAAGGTGGCGCCGGCGTGCTCCATGCCGCCGTAGGCAAGCTCGGGGATCAGCACCAGGTCGTACTTGGCGAAGGGAAACGGCCGCGCGAATTCCCTCTCGAAGTATTTCAGCGCGGCGCGGTTCAGGCGCAGCACTTCCGGCGCCTGCGCGCGAGCGCGCTCGAGCTGCGAGCGGCGCACGAACAGCCGCACTGCTTCGCCGGGCAGGGAGATCGCCTCGAATGGCCCCGCCGCGATGGCGAACAGGTAGGTCGAGATGGGCTCGGTCTCGGCGAAGCGCACGCGGCCCGGCGACTCCGCCAGCGCGGCTGCGTTGGACACCGCGCGCCAGCCCGGCGGCAGCTCGAGCTGCAACGTGAAGCGCGCCTTGAGGTCGGGCTGGTCGAAGCAGGGGAACACGCTGCTCGCGTCTGCGGGCACGAACAGCGAATACACGTAGTTCGCGCCGTCTTCGCGGTCGCGGTAGCGGGTGAGTGCCGCGCCGGAGACCGCGACCGGCGCGCCGAACTCGAGCTGCACCCGGTTCTCGCCCGTGCGCAGCGCGGCGCGTGGGATGACCAGGTGCTGCTGGTCGTGGCGCGCCCTCGCCGGTTTGCCGTTCACGCGCAGGCCGTGCACCGGCGCGCCGCGCCAGTCGAGCACCACGTCGGTGCGCTGCCGCAGCGCCAGCCTCAGTTCCAGCTGCCCGGCGACGGTGTCCTTGCGCTCATCGAGCCGCAGCTCCAGCGCATAGCGCAGGTTCCGGTACTGCCGCGCGCGCCATTGCGCCAGCTCCTGCGATACGCCGGGCTCGAGTCGAGGGGCCGGCTGGGCGGCGGCGGGCGGCATGCAGGCGGCGAGCAGGGCGAGGAGCGCGGCGCGGGCTCGCATGCGGCGAAGTATAGTGTGAGCCACCAGCGGGGGAGGCAAGCATGGGCGAGCGATTCGACGCCATCATCATCGGCGCCGGCCAGGCCGGACCGGCACTGGCCGCGCGCCTCGACTGCGAGGGCCTGAAAACCGCCATCGTGGAGCGCAAGCTCCTCGGCGGCACCTGCGTCAACGTCGGCTGCATCCCCACCAAGACCCTGGTGGCGAGCGCGCGCGCGGCGCAGGTGGCACGGCGCGGCGCGGAGTACGGATTCACCGCGGGCGAGGTGCGCGTCGACATGCGCGCGGTGAAGGCGCGCAAGGACGCGGTGGTGCAGCATTCCGTCGACGGGCTGGCCGGCTGGATCGGCGGCATGAAGAACGTGCGATTGCTGCGCGGCCACGCGCGCTTCACCGCGGCGCATGCCGTGTCCGTGGACGGCCGCAGCCTCGAGGCGGAGCGCATCTTCATCAACGTCGGCGGCCGGGCGCTGGTGCCCGACCTTCCCGGCGTGAACGAGGTGCCGGTCCTCACCAACACCACGATGATGGAACTGGACACGCTGCCCGAGCACCTGGTGATCGTCGGCGGCAGCTACATCGGCCTGGAGTTCGCGCAGATGTACCGGCGCTTCGGGTCGCAGGTCACCGTGGTCGAGCGCGCCGAAAAGCTGCTGCCGCGCGAGGACGACGACATCGCGCAGGGTATCCGCGCCATCCTCGAGCGCGAAGGCGTGGCGATCCGCACCGGCGCCGAGTGCATGGCGCTGCGCCGCCAGGGCGCGCGCATGGTGGTCGGGCTGGATTGCCAGGAAGGCGCCCCGGTCGCCGAGGGCAGCCACGTTCTGCTCGCGGTGGGCCGGGTACCGAACACGCAGGACCTGGGGCTGGAGGCGGCCGGCATCGCCGCCGACGCGCGCGGCTACATCC
>JBGPPD010000147.1:0-7736 GCA_041488375.1 Gammaproteobacteria bacterium
GACGCCAACGACGCGCACATCGTCAAGGTGGTGGACTGGCTGTGGCAGTACGCCTTCGAGCAGCGCGCGAGCGACATCCACATCGAGCCCCGGCGCGAGGTCGGGCTGGTGCGCTTCCGCATCGACGGCGTGCTGCACCAGGTGTACCAGATCCCGGCCTCGGTGCTGGCGGCGATGACCAGCCGCATCAAGATCCTCGGCCGCATGGACGTGGTGGAGAAGCGCCGGCCGCAGGACGGCCGCATCAAGACGCGCATGGCCGACGGCGACGAGGTGGAGCTGCGCCTGTCGACGCTGCCCACCGCCTTCGGCGAGAAGCTGGTGATGCGCATCTTCGATCCCGAGGTGCTGGTGCGCGATTTCCGCGAGCTCGGTTTTTCGGACGACGACAAGGCGCGCTGGAAGGACATGACCGAGCGGCCCAACGGCATCGTGCTGGTCACCGGGCCGACCGGCTCGGGCAAGACCACCACGCTGTACTCGACGCTGAAGAGCCTGGCCACGCCCGAGGTCAACGTCTGCACCATCGAGGACCCGATCGAGATGGTCGAGCCGGCGTTCAACCAGATGCAGGTGCACCAGGCGATCGAGCTCGGGTTCGCCGAGGGCGTGCGCGCGCTGATGCGCCAGGACCCCGACATCATCATGGTGGGCGAGATCCGCGACCTGGAGACCGCGCAGATGGCGGTGCAGGCGGCGCTCACCGGCCACCTGGTCTTGTCCACGCTGCATACCAACGACGCGCCCAGCGCGGTGACGCGGCTGCTCGAGCTGGGGATCGCGCCCTACCTGCTCAACGCCACCTTCAACGGCGTGATGGCGCAGCGGCTGCTGCGCACGCTGTGCCGGCATTGCAAGCAGCCCGTGGAGCTGCACCGCGCCGAGGACCAGGCCGCCTGGGACGCGCTGGTGGCGCCGTTCAAGTCCACGCGTCCGCAACAGGTGTACAAGCCGGTGGGGTGCCTGGAGTGCCGCATGACCGGCTTCATGGGCCGCATCGGCATCTACGAGACGATGGTGCACACCCCCGCCGTCAAGCAGCTGATCGCGGCCGGCGCGGAGATGGCCAAAGTGCGCGACCAGGCGCTCAAGGAAGGCATGAAGCCGCTGCGCGTCAGCGGCGCGATGAAGGTCGCCGCGGGGCTCACCACGGTGGACGAGGTGCTCAAGGTGGCGCCGCCGGTGCGCGAGATCGGCAGCTAGGCGCGCGGCATGAACTGGAGCGCGCTGATCGAGGCCCTGCTGCTGGTGACGGCGGCGGGGATCGTGTTCGCGGCCTGGATGCACGCGCGCTGGCGCGACCGGCGCGCCACGCGCGCATTGCGCGCGAGCGAGGAGCGCTTCCGCAACCTCACCGCGCTGTCGGCCGACTGGTTCTGGGAGACCGACACCGAGCACCGCATCACCTGGCTCACCGGCGGCCCCAGCGTGCTCGAGTTCTTCGGCTCGGGCCTCGCCTTCGGCCGCCGCCTGTGGGAGCTGCCGGGCGTCGAGCTCGACGGCGCGGCGTTCACCGAGCACCTGGAAAAGCTGCGCCTCAGGGTGCCGTTCTTCGACCTGGAACTGGCGCGCGGCGTGGCTGCCGGGGCGCGCCAGTGCCACCTGGTGTCGGGCCAGCCGCGCCACGATGCCGCCGGCACCTTCCTCGGCTACCGCGGCGTGGGCCGCGACGTCACCGAGCGGCGCCGCGGCGAGCGCGAGCTGGCGGCGGCCAAGGAGCGGCTGGAGCTCGCGCTGGAGGGCTCCAACGCCAGCCTGTGGGACACCGACCTGCGCACCGGCAAGGTGTACCTGAGCGAGGGCTGGGCGGAGTTCCTCGGGCGGCCGCGCGCGCCGACCGTCACCAGCGTCGAGGCGCTGGTGCAGGACGTGCACGAGCAGGACCTGCCGCGCGCCGTGCGCTTGTCGATGGACGCGGTGAAAGGCGAGCGAGCCGAGTACGCCGAGGAGCATCGCTACCGCGCCGCCGACGGCGAGTGGCGGTGGCTGCTGTCGCGCGGCAAGGTGTCCGAGCGCGACTCGGCCGGCCGCGCGCTGCGCATGACCGGCATCAACATCGACATCACCGCCCGCAAGCACGCCGAGCAGGCGGTGCGCGACGCCGAGGAGCGCTACCGTTCGCTGATCGAGATGGCGCCCGATGCCGTGGTGGTGTACTCGGGCGGCATCATCGAATACGCCAACCCCGCCGCCGCGGGCCTGGTGGGCCTCGCTTCGGCCAAACCGCTGCTGGGGCGCAACATCGAGGAATTCATCCACCCGCAGGACCTGCCGCGCTTCCGCGAACGCGTGCGCTACCTCAGCGCCGGGCCCGGCAAGGTCGATCTCGAGGAGCGGCGGTTGCGCCTGCCCGACGGCAGCGAGCTGGTCGTGGAAACGGCGAGCTCCTCCTACCTCGAGCACGGCCGCCTGGTGATGCAGTCGGTGGTCCGCGACGTCACCGAGCAGCGGCGCGTGCGCGAGGCGCTGGCCGAGCGCGAGCAGCGCTTTCGCGACGTGGTCGAGGCTTCCGGCGAGTACGTGTGGGAGACCGACACGCAGTGGCGCTACACCTACCTGTCGGAGCGCGTCGAGGCGGTGCTCGGCTACATGCGCGCCGACCTGATCGGGCGCCGGCCGCGCGAGTTCATGCCGCTGGGCGAACCGCGCATGCTCGATGAGTTCTTCGACCGCAACGGGCGCGACGGGCAGCCGTTCCGCGACCTGACGCACCGCTCCATCACCAAGTCGGGCAAGGTGATCTGGCAGCAGGTGAGCGGCATCCCGGTGCGCGACGCGCAGGGCAAGCTCACCGGCTACCGCGGCACCGGCGCCGACATCACCGCGCGCAAGCAGGCCGAGGAGCGCATCCAGCACCTCGCCACGCGCGACGCGCTCACCGGACTGCCCAACCGCGCGCTGCTCGCCGATCGCGCCGGCCAGGCGGTGCTCGCCGCCGCGCGCAGCCGCGGCCAGCTGGCGGTGCTGCTGCTCGACCTGGACCGCTTCAAGCTGGTGAACGATTCGCTCGGCCACCAGGCGGGCGACGCCCTGCTGCGCGCGGTCGCCGAGCGGCTGCAGAACACGCTGCGGCGCGAGGACACGCTGGCGCGCCTGGGCGGCGACGAGTTCGTGCTGCTGTGGGACGGGCTGAAGAGCGCGCAGGAGGCGGCGCTGGTGGCGCAGCGCATCCAGTGCATCCTGCAGCGGCCGTTCACCATCGAGGGCCGCACGCTCAACGTCACCGCCTCGATCGGCATCGGCATCTACCCGCTCGACGGCCGCGATTTCAGCGGCCTGCTGAAGAGCGCCGACACCGCCATGTACCACGCCAAGGACAGCGGCCGCGGGGCTTTCCGCTTCTGCTCGCCCGAGCTCAACGCGCGCGCCGTGGAGCGCCTGACGCTGGAGAGCGACCTGCGCGGCGCGCTGGCGCGCGGCGAGCTGCTGCTGCACTGGCAGCCGGTGCTGCGCCACGGCGCCATCGTCGGCGCGGAGGCGCTGGTGCGCTGGAACCACCCGCAGCGCGGGCTGCTCGGGCCGGACGCCTTCATCCCCGCGGCGGAGGAATGCGGACTGATCCGCGGCATCGGCGAATGGACGCTGGAGCACGCGCTGGCGCAGATCGGCGCCTGGCAGCGCAGCCTGCCGGGCGCGCCGTGGTTCGCGCTCAACGTCTCGGCCCTCGAGCTGGCGCAGGGCGACGCCTACGTGGCGCGGCTGCGCGACGCGCTCGCCGCCCACGGCGTGCCCGGCGAGCGGCTGGAGCTGGAGGTTACCGAGCGCGTGCTGATGGCGCACCTGCAGGACAACATCGAAACGCTCAAGCGCATCGGCGAGCTCGGCGTGCGCCTGGCGATCGACGACTTCGGCACCGGCTATTCCAGCCTCGCCTACCTGCGGCGGCTGCCGATCGACAAGCTGAAGATCGACCGCGGTTTCCTGCGCGAGCTGGAAACCAGCAGCGGCGACGCGATGATCGTGGAGACCATCGCGGCCATGGCGCACGGCCTGGGGCTGCAGGTGGCCGCCGAGGGCGTGGAGACCGAGGCGCAGCTGCGCCGCCTGCTGGCGGTCGGCTGCACCGAGTGGCAGGGCCACCACTACAGCCCGCCGCTCGAGGCGGCGGCGTTCGAGCGGCTGGCGCGGGACGTGCGCGCTGCGGCTGCCGGGTGAGCGCGGACCTCGACGCGGTTTTCGAGCGCAACTACGCGCTCGTCGAGCCGCACACCCTGCTGATGAAGGCGCAGGTGCGCTCGATCTTCGACCGGCTGCTCGAAGTGCGCGCGCTGCCCGGCGACTGCGTCGAGTTCGGCGGTTTTCGCGGCGGCCTGAGCTTGTTCCTCGCGCTGTGCGTGCGCGAGCTGGGGCTGGCCAAGCGCGTGTTCATGCTCGACAGCTTCCAGGGGCTGCCGCAGACCTACGCGGCCATCGACGGCCCGTTCGAGCGCGGCATGATGGCGAGCGACCTGCCCTCGGTGCTGCGCCTGCGCGCCGCGTTCGGCCTGGACGCGCTGCTCGAGGTGCGCGCCGGGTGGTTCGAGGAGAGCCTGCAGCAGATGCCGGCGGGGGCGCGGTTCTGCCTCGCGCACTTGGACGCCGACGTCTACGCCAGCACCAGGACTGCCCTGCAATACGTCGTGCCGCGGCTGGTCGAGGGCGGCGCGCTGGTGCTGGACGATTTCCTGTTCTTCGGCGCCACCGGGGTGATCCGCGCCACCGAGGAAGTGCTCGGCAAGGACCTGCACCTGCACCTCGGGCCGAAGACCCAGGCCTTCGTGTTTCCGAAGGGCGATCCCTTGCCCGGCCGGCGCGAGCCGGTCTGGCGCACGCTCGCCGGCAGGCGCTACGACGTGGCGGACCTGCTGCGGCGCGCGGACTACCTGGAGCTGGTCGCCTGGGAGGAAGCCTTCTACCGCGACCACGCGCAGTGGTACCGCGGCTACCTGCAGCTCGTCTCCGGGAACCCCGAGGTGCCGCCCGAGAGCCAGCGCATCACCAGCGCCATCGGCATGCTCCGCCGCAGCTAGGCGGCGGGCGGTTGCAGCAGCTGCCGGCGCGCCTCGGGGTCGTGCACCGGCATGTTGGAATAGCGCTCGGCCAGGTCCTTCTGCAGCACGATCAGGTTGTGGTGGAAGGCGACGCTGGCGATGCCCGCGTCGAGCCCGGGCGGCGCCGGCGCGAGGAATTCCGGCAGGTTGACGCTGTCGGCCAGGCTCTTGAACCAATGCATGCAGGAGCGCTCGTAGCCGGGCGTGCCCAGGGGCGCGCCGCCGTAGGAGGGCCAGTAGGAGGTCTGCACGTCCTCGACGACGTAGGTGCCGCCGTCCTTCAGGTGCGGCCACAGGATGCCGAAGGTCTGGATCTGGTGGGCGTTGACGTGGCTGCCGTCGTCGATGATGAAGTCGAACGGCCCGACCTCCTGCGCCAGGGCGGTGAGCCTGGGCGAATCCACCTGCGAGCACTGGAACACCTGCACGCGGCCGCCCGACAGGGCGGTCTTGTCGTACAGGTCGATGCCGGTGATACGGCCGCGCCGGAAATAGCTTTCCCACATGCGCAGCGATTCCCCGCCCAGGGCGCCCTGGTAGCCGCCGACGCCGATCTCCAGGAGGCGCACCGGCTTGCCGCGCCAGGGGCGCATCAGCGCGGCGTAGACCGGCGTGTAGTCGTGCTCGCCGAATTTGTCGGTGCCGTAGAGGGTGGCGAGCAGGTCCAGGTCGGCGCCGAGCCAGCCGGCGAGGCGCGCGCAGCGTCGCAGGATGCGCTCCAGGGTGGAGGAGCGCGCCGGGTCCGGGGGCAGGTTGCGCCGCAGGTTGAGCACCAGGCGGCTGAGGCGGCCGCTCACGCTACTTCGCCAACGCGCGCATGGCCCGCTCCAGCCCTTGGAGCGTGGTCGGGTACATGCGCTCGTTCATCAGCTCCTTCATGATCTGGATCGACTGGCGGTAGCCCCAGATCTCCTCCGGCTCGGGGTTGAGCCAGATGCATTTCGAGTAGACCTCGGCGACGCGCTTCACCCAGACGGCGCCCGGCTCCTCGTTGAAGTACTCGATCGAGCCGCCGGGCTGCAGGATCTCGTAAGGGCTCATGGTCGCGTCGCCGACGAAGATCACTTTGTAGTCGTGGCCGTACTTGTGCAGGATGTCCCAGGTGCGCGTGCGCTCGGAATGCCGGCGCCGGTTGTCCTTCCACACGAAGTCGTACAGGCAGTTGTGGAAGTAGTAGAACTCCAGGTGCTTGAACTCGGACTTGGAAGCCGAGAACAGCTCCTCGGCCAGCTTGATGTGGTCGTCCATGGTGCCGCCGATGTCCATGAACATCAGCACCTTCACCGTGTTGTGGCGCTCGGGCCGCATGTGGATGTCGAGGTAGGCCTTGCGCGCCGTCGCGTCGATGGTGTGCTCGAGGTCGAATTCCTCGGGCGCGCCGTCGCGCGCGAACTTGCGCAGGCGCCGCAGCGCCACCTTGATGTTCCGCGTGCCCAGCTCGACCTGGTCGTCGAGGTTGCGATACTCGCGCTGGTCCCAGACCTTCACCGCGCTGCGGTTGCGCGACTTGTCCTGGCCGATGCGGATGCCTTCCGGGTTGTAGCCGTAGGCGCCGAAGGGCGAGGTGCCGCCGGTGCCGATCCATTTCGAGCCGCCCTGGTGGCGGTTCTTCTGCTCCTCCAGGCGCTGCTTGAGCGTCTCCATGAGCTTGTCCCAGCCGCCGAGCGCCTGGATCTGCTGCTTCTCCTCCTCCGAGAGCGTCAGCTCGACCTGCTTGAGCAGCCACTCCAGGGGAACCTGCGCCTCGATGCCGGGGATGGTCTGCACGCCGTCCCAGAACTCGGCGAAGGCGCGGTCGAACTTGTCGAAGTTGGCCTCGTCCTTCACCAGCGCGATGCGCGACAGGTAGTAGAAATCGTCCACCGAGGGGCCGATCACGCCTTTGTCCATCGCCTCCAGCAGCGTCAGGTACTCCTTGAGGGAGACCGGCAGCTTGTGCGACTTCAGCTTGAGGAAGAAATCGATCAGCACGGGGCGATTGTAGAATGAAATCATGGCTGCTTCCTTCCGGGCGCTGCTCGAGCGCATGACCCAGGCGATCTGCTGCGGGGACGCCGAGGCGGCGGCGGACTGCTTTGCCGAGAACGGCGTCTATCACGACGGGTTCTACGGCGAGTTCAAGGGGAGGGCGGCGATTGCGGACATGGTGCGGCGGCTCTTCCACGGCAACGCGAGCGACTTTTCCTGGGCATTGAGCGACGTGGTCGCCGAGGGGGATGTGGGCTACGCGAGCTACGAGTTCTCCTATGTGTCGAAGATGCCGGGCTCGGAAGGGCGACGTGCCGGGTTTTCGGGGATGTGCAAGGTGCGGCTGAAGGACGGGTTGATCGCGCGCTACGAGGAGATCTTCGAGCGTGCGCAGGTGCTGGCGAGGCTGGGGTTTGCGGATGAGCGGATTTTGAAGTCGGTACGCAAGTGGGTGGGCGCGTGACCAGCATTGCGGACAAGCGGCGCGCGTTTCGGCGGTTGCACGAAGCGGGGTGCTTCGTCATCCCGAACCCCTGGGACATCGGCAGCGCGCGCTACCTGCAGAGCCTGGGGTTCAAGGCCTTGGCGTCCACGAGCTCCGGGTTTGCCTGGTCGGTTGGGCGGAGCGACGGCGCTTTGTCGCGCGACGCGGTGCTTGCGCACCTGCGGGAGCTGGTCTCGGCGACTGACCTGCCGGTGAATGCCGATTTCGAGAATGGCTACGCTTCTGATGCCGCC